>NZ_JAWJWL010000032.1:0-58769 GCF_034721475.1 Burkholderia alba
GTCGCCGGATTGACGATGTCGCGCCATTCGGTGCTGGCCGACTCGACGAATTCGCCGTCGATCAGCAGCTTGACCGTTGCGACGGAGGAGTTCGATGCCTGGGTCACTGCATTCATCATGGATTCTCTCTTTCGGATAAGTGCCGGCGGGCGGGTTGCGCCCGAGCGCGGCGGAAAACGGCAGGACGGCGCGGCGAGCGCCGTCCCGGAACGAACCTGGCCGGCAGGCCGGTCAATCGGCGCGCGGCCGCATCAGCGACGTGCAGATCAGGGCGACGATGCCCAGCGCCACCATGTACGCGACGACGTAGCGCGGATTGCCGCCGCCTGCCGCCAGCAGCGCCGTCGCGATCATCGGCGCGACGCCGCCGCCCAGCACGCCGGCCAGTTGAACCGACAGCGAGATACCGCTGTAGCGGATCTCGGCGGGGAACTGCGCGGCGAAGAGCTGGGATTCCGGCGCGTAGAGGATCGGGAATACGACGCCGGCGCCCAGCACCATCGCCCACCACACCAGGGCCGGATGCCGTGTGCCGAGCATCGCGAAGAACGGCGCGACGAACAGGCACATGATCACGAGGCCGATCAGGAACAGCGTGCGCTGGCCGATCCGGTCGCTCAGCCAGCCGCAGAACGGCATCGTGAACAGCGACAGGACGGCGCCCGCCGTGATCGCGTTGAGGATGTCGGCCTTGGGGATCTTCAGCTGATTCGCCGCATAGGCGAGCGCGAACGCGACGACCAGATAGAACCAGGTGTTTTCGGCGGTGCGCGCGCCGAGGATGATCAGCAGCTCGCGCGGCTGGCGCTTCAATACGTCGAGCACCGGCGCTTTCACCGGCGGCCCCGCCGCCTTCACCGTTTCGAAATCGGGAGATTCCGGCACGCTCACGCGGATCACCCAGCCGATCACGACCAGCACGATGCTGGCGAGAAACGGAATGCGCCAGCCCCAAGAGAGCAACTGGTCCTCGGGCAGGCGCGTCACGGCCGCCATCGCGAGCGAGGACAGGATCAAGCCGAAACCCACGCCCGTTTGCGGAAGGCTGCCGAAGAACCCCTTGCGTCCGGGCGGCGCGTGCTCGACGGCCATCAGCACGGCGCCGCCCCACTCGCCGCCGACCGCCATTCCCTGCAGAAAGCGCATGGCCACGAGCAGCGCCGCGGCGCCGTAGCCGATGCTCTGATAAGGCGGAATCAGGCCGATCACCATGCTCGGAATACCCATCAGCAGCAGCGTGACGAGCAGCATCGACTTGCGTCCGACGCGGTCGCCGAAATGGCCGAACACGATGCCGCCCATCGGTCGTCCGATGAAGCCGACGCCATAGGTCGCGAATGCCGCGAGCGTGCCGAGGACAGGGTCGAGCGTGGGAAAGAAGATCTTGTTGAAGACCAGCGCCGCGGCGGTGCCGTACAGGAAGAAGTCGTACCACTCGATCGTCGTGCCGGCCATGCTGGCCCAGCCCGCGAGAAGGTAATCCCGGGCGCGCCTCGGGCGCGACCGAAGCCGGGCCGCCCCGTCGGTCGTTGAGGGTATCTGCATGCTGGGTCGTCTCCGTTCGTCTTTATTGGGTCGGCCGTACGGACGCGACACGCGTCGCGCGTCCGGCCCATGCCGCCGATATTGCGCCGGCATCCGGAGGAGTATATTTATTCGAATATCCACTGGATACAGACGAAAAAGCCCATCCGATATGCAAAAAAACACAAGCGGGAGACTGCGGGAATTGAACTGGGACGATCTGCGCTATTTCCTCGAGGTGGCGCGGACGCAGCGCGCGAGCGGCGCGGCGAAGCGGCTGGGCGTCGATCACACCACCGTGGCCCGGCGCGTGCGGGAGCTTGAGGCGGCGCTCAACACGGTGCTGTTCGACAAATCGCGGGCGGGCGGCTTCGTGCTGACCGCCGAGGGCCAGCGCCTGCTCCGTTACGCGGACACGATCGAGACGACCGTGCATTCGGCGAGCGAGCAGTTCGCGGGCGGCGCGCAGTCGCTGACGGGGCATGTGCGGATCGGCTCGACGGAGGGCTTCGGCAGCTTCTTCCTGTCGTCGCAGCTGGCGCGTTTCACGGGTAGCCATCCCGACGTATCGATCGACTTGCTGCCGGTGCCGCATTTCGTGAGCCTGTCCAAGCGCGAAGCCGATCTGGCGATCATGCTGGAGCGGCCGAAGCACGGCCAGTATGTCTGCACGCGGCTATGCGACTACCGGCTCAAGCTGTACGGCACCGCGGACTATCTGGCGCGCCATCCGCCGATCCGCTCGGTGGCCGATCTCCGGCATCATGCGTTCATCGACTACGTCGAGGATCTGGCGTTCAGCCATGAGCTGCTCTATCTGAATCGCGCGGTGCCGAACGTCACGGCGAAGCTGCGCAGCACCAGCGTCATCGCGCAGTATTACGCGGCGCTGCAGGGCGATGCACTGGCGATCCTGCCGTGCTTCATGGCCGAGCCGAACCCGCTGCTGGTGCAGGTGCTGCCCGACGACGTGGTCGTGACGCGGCGCTTCTGGCTGTGCGGGCGCGAAGATCTGCGCAAGCTGCGCCGGATCACGGCGCTGTGGGACTACCTTCGCGCGGTGGCGGACGCGAACCGGCCGCTGCTGATGGGGGAGTCGACGGAAATGCGGTACGTGGACGCCTGAGCGGCGCAACGCGCGAGCCGGGTCGCCGCCGGCCTCGCGGGCGCCGGGGCGGTGATCCGGCGCGGCCGCGAATGCGCGGACGGGCGGGGACAAGGCCTGCGCGTCGGCGCGCTCATGCGCGCACGATATCGACTTCCGTGACGCCCAGCAATCCCGTGAGACGGACGTCGGCCCGGGTCTGGCGCGGGTTCACCACGAGGCCGCCGTCACGCACGATGTCGAGCATCATCTCGGCCAGCGGCATCACCATGTGGCGTCCCCAGCAGCGTTCGGAAACATGGCCGAACGGGAGATAGCCGGGGTGATCGTCGGGATCCAGCCGGTCCCAGCGCTCGGGCCGGAACGTTTCGGGATCGTCCCAGAGCGCGGGGTCGCGGTGGCTCAGCAGCGGCAGCAGCAGGATGTCGTCGTCCGGCTTGATCCGGTCGTCGAGCGCGGGATACTCGGGCGATGCATTGCGCAGGATGTTCCAGGACGGCGGCAGCAGCCGCAGCGCTTCGTACAGGATGTTCCGGTTCGACATGCGATCGTCGAAGGGCGACCCCAGCCACAGCGCGTTGGCGACCAGAGTGGAGATGGTGAAGCAGACCGGGGCGGCCGTGCGCCGGTACAGGCCCATCGCGTAGCGGCGTTCGTCGTAGCTCGGCGCGGCGGCGGAAAAGGCGGCGAGCGAGGAGGCGCCCTCGCGCAGCGTGAAGGAACGTACCGCGCCCGTGGCGATGACGGCCCAGGTGAGCATCGGCGTCAGCTCCAGGATGCGATTCATCAGGAAACGCAGCCGGCGCGGGTCGTCACGGAGGATCAGGTCGCGCAGATACACATGTCCGACGTGCGGCCATGCGCCGGAGAAATCGAGATTCGCGGGGATCGGGCGCTTCAGGGCCGCGCGCACGTCGCGGCCGATCGCCTGCATCTGCTGCAAGGCCTGCGGGCGCGCGATCGAACGGCCCTGCAGCGGCTTGAAGGTCGGCCGCTCGATCTCGGTGGCGGGCCTGGCGCGAAGGAGCCTGTCGCTCAGATCGGCGCCGGCGACGCCGACGGTGTTGGCATCCAGGCGGAACACATCCTCGCCGAGATGATCGCGCAGCAGCGCGTGAAGCCTGGGAGAAAAGGCGGTCGTCCGCGCAGGCCGACCCGCGACGGGCAACGACGAGCCGGGGCGGGCGGGCGGAGAACCACGCCCGGCGAACTGTTCGGTAGCTTCACTGGACGCGGTCCGGTTCATCACTTACATCCCTTCAGGAAGAGAAGATGTCGGTTCGAACGTTCAATACCAGATGTACCAGGCGTATGCCTTGAGGCTTTTCTTGGACGTGAGCTTGTCTTTCAGCGAGAAAAGAATTTTCATGATTAGCCCTTTCATTGTGATGAGCCGCCTTGATGAGGCGGCGTCTGTGGGAGTTGTACTGCCCTCGAAAACATGCGCCGCGGCCGGTGTGATGCCCCGGCGACATGCTGTATGTACATATCGAGATATGTACATTTCGAAACTAAACCAGATCAATATTTTTAAGTAAACCTTTTTCTCAATGCGGGGTTATTTGCCCAATAATTGAGCGTGAATTTCATGTCGACATTCGAATGCTTGCGTATTGATATGTCGAATCGTCTCGAACAATTGTCGATAAATGTTCTGATGGAACGATCGATTTGATTATTTCGGATTGAGGATTTTTCGTCTTCGATGGGCGGGCACGGTGCCGGCGGCGTCGCGGTCGGCGGGCGGAATCGTCGATCCGGCAGGCGTCCAAGGCAGGGGTTTTCGCACATCGAGGCCGGCGGTTTGCGAAGCGATTCGTTGGCGATGGCGGTCTCGTGTCGATCGCGTCGCTGATCGAAAGCAGGGGGGCGCACGTCAATCGGCGGCGCCCGGCGGCTGATTCATCGATGTATCGGCGTGTAGTAACGGCTGGTCATTCAGGTCGTGGACATACCGATTGATTCCAATAGAAAATCATCGTTTTTTTTTGCGAAAAATTCATGAAAAACGGATTGAATGACAGGCTGAATAAAAATAAATAATCCCGATTTCGTTGAAAAATCTCGCTTCCGGAAAGCGCATGCCAAGCGGGCCGCATGATGTCGAATGAGGATGCCGGAGAGCGCGCGGCGGCCGGGAGATATCCTGGGGATGGGCGCAAGGGGATTGGAACCGGACCGGCGCCGGGTTAGAACGCCCTGACCGGTACGGCCGTTCGACGAGGCCGGGTATCTTCAGGACAAACAAGGATGCGGGAATGACGAAACTCAAGGATCGGGTGGCGATCGTCACGGGGGCGCAGCGCGGCATCGGGCTGGCGATCGCGGAGCGGTTCGCGGCGGAAGGCGCGAAGCTCGTGGTCGTGGATCTGAACGACGCATCGGGCGAGATCGACGCGTTGCGCGCACGCGGGCACGACGCCGCCTTCGTTCGGGCGGACGTTTCGCGGGAGGCCGATGTGGCGCATGCGGTCGAACGGACGTTGGCGCTCCACGGCCGCATCGACATCCTGGTCAACAACGCCGGCATCGAGTTCGCAAAGACCGTCGTCGATACCACGGTCGAGGAATGGGACAGGCTGATGGCCGTCAATTTGCGCGGTGCGTTTTTGTGCGCGCGGGCCGTCATTCCTCCGATGCGCAAGCAGGGCAAAGGCAACATCATCAACATCGCGTCCGAACTCGGGCTGGTCGGCGAAGCCAACGTGGCGGCCTATTGCGCGTCGAAGGGCGGCGTGGTGATGCTCAGCAAGGCCATGGCGATCGATCACGGCCGCGAAGGCATCCGGATCAACTGCCTGTGTCCGGGGCCGGTCACGACGCAGCTGTTTGAAGACGTCTTGACCAGTCGCGATGATCCTCAAGGTCTTCGCCGGCGATTTGAGGCGGCGACCGTATTGGGCCGGCTGGGGCGCCCCGAGGAAGTGGCTGCCGCTGCGGCGTTCCTCGCCAGCGACGACTCCGCGTTCATGGCGGGAGCGGATCTGGTCGTGGATGGCGGCTGGACCGCGCGATAGGCGCCGCCGGGCTCCGGAGGACAGTCGAACGGATCGGCTGGCCGACGGATGCGGAGCAAGCGGATACGAACCGCGCGTCGGCCGTTGTTCCCTGCACGACCGCGGCCTTGGCGAAGATCGACGAAGCGGCGAATCGATGCCCGCCGAGCGCGGTCTTGCCGCATCGCCATGGGCGGCGATGCCCCTCTCATGAAGACGGTGGAACGAACGTCGCGCCGTTCGCTTCCGGCGCAATCGGTCCGGCCCGGCGCCGCGACACCCTCGACGTGATGCGTGCTGCGCTGCCTGATCGAACGAGACGCACGCGCGTTGACGCGCACTGCATTGCGTACCCGCGTTGAATAAGTGGACCTGATGCGCCGCCGGCCGACATGCGCGTGCGTGTCTCGGTGTAGTGGCAAAAAGTGCCAATTTAGGTGATTTTGTGGTTTTCATGAATCTGTCATTTCGCGTCGCCATATTCCCGGTGTCGCGCGATACCTCGGGGAATCATCGTCGGCAACGGCACCGGGGCGGCCCGGGTTCCGGACGATGGAGAAGCGGCCGACGTTCCCGAAATCCTCGGACGCCGGTGTCGGCGCGTTCCGCGCATCGGCGAGCGGGGCACGAAGCGGATTCCGGTCGACCGGCATGCGGCGATGGCGCGCAAGCGGAGCGGGACCGCGCGCCGGAAGGAGCAAAGGGGCGCGGCACGTCCGGCAAGTGGGCCGGGGACGTCAAGCGTCGATAACAGGAAGCCCGGAAACGGGTCGGCAAGCCGATCCGTTTCCGGGTTTCCGCTCGCGCGAACAGGCGGGCGACAACGGATGCGCGCCGCCCGACGATGCGGGCGGCGCGCGTGGTTTCGAGAGAGGGACAGCGCAATCGTGAATTCCATCAGCACGGCCAACGCCTACGATCTGATTGTCGTCGGCGCCGGCATCATCGGCCTGGCGCATGCGTATACCGCCGCGAGCAAGGGGCTCCGCGTCTGCGTGATCGAACGCGACGCCGCGTGTGTCGGCGCGTCGATCCGCAATTTCGGTTTCGTCACTGTCACCGGGCAGCATGCCGAGCACAGCTGGCGTCGTGCGCGGATCAGCCGCGAAGTATGGGCCGACGTGGCGCCGCAGGCTCGCATCGACGTGCTCCATGCGGGCCTGCATCTTGTCGCGCGCCGCCCCGAGGCGATGGCGTTGATCGACGCGTTCATGCGGACCGGGATGGCGGCCGGCTGCGAGATCCTGACGCCCGGCGAGGCGGCGTCGAAGGCGCCCGAACTCAAACTGGACGGCGTGCAGGGCGTGTTCCACAGCCCACACGAGCTGCGCGTCGAACCGCGCACCGCGATCGGGCTGCTGGCGGCCTGGCTGGCCGAACGCTTCGGCGTGCGGTTCCGTTACGGCGAGATGGTGCACGACGTGCGTGCGCCGTCGGTGCGTACCTCGCGCGGCGTGCTGCATGCGGAGCGCGTCGTCGTCTGCGGCAACGCGGACAGCCGCCACCTGTACGGCACGTGGTTCGCGAAGCATGCGGTGCGGCTATGTCAGCTGCAGATGCTGCGCGTGCGCCCGCGGCGCGCGCTCGCGCTGCGCGCGGCGGTGATGACCGACCTGAGTCTGCTGCGCTATCAGGGCTTCGCCGCGTTGCCCGCCGCGCAGGCGCTGCGCGCGCGGCTGGAGGCGGAGGAATCCGTCAGTCTGCGCCACGGCATCCATCTGATCGCGGTGCAGAGCGCCGACGGCAGTCTGGTGGTGGGCGACTCGCACGCATACGGCGCGGCGCCGTTGCCGTTCGCGACGCAGGAGATCGATGCGCTGATCCTGCGCCACCTGCATGAAACGCTCGACGTGCCGGACCTGGAGGTGGTCGAGCGCTGGACCGGCACCTATCCGTCGGCCTCCGATGCCGATTGCGTCATCGAGGCGCCGGACGATGCCACGCGCGTGGTCGTCGTGACGAGCGGCGCGGGGATGAGCACGGGCTTCGGGATTGCGCGGGACGTGTTCGCTTCGTGGTGAGCGGGGGCGGCATGCAGGCCGTGCCCGCGAGCGATGCGCGGGCCGTTTGATTGGCGGCGTGGCTTCGGACGATGGACGGCGTGCGTTTCGATAGCCCGAACTTCCGGCAAGTGAGCGGTCGCTACCCGACGCATGATCCGGCGGATGTTTCGCCCGCCGCCCGCCGCGCGGGCCGCATGCAGCGGCAGGTCGGCGGCGAAATAGCCGCCAGGAGGGCCGGCGCGATGGCGCGCGCGGCCAGCGCGGCTCTGGACGAGCCGCGCGAGCGCCGCGAATCGGCCGGCGTTTCGCGGCGCCCCGCGAGGGCGCGCGCGGATTGCCCTTCGGTTCGCCGCGATTACCAGCGGTAATTCATCCCCGCGAACACCTGCCGCCCGTAACCGAATGCGCACCAGCTGCCGTAGTAGCACGACGCAACGTAATCCTTGTTGAACAGGTTCTGCGCGTTCACGTACAGTTCGGCCCCCTTGAACCGCGGCGCCGCCCGGCCGAGATCGTAGCGAAGCGTGGCGTCGACGAGGAAGAAGCTCTGCACCTTGAAGCTGTTGTCGGTGCTGTAGGTCGTGCCGGTGTAGCGGCCGCCGGCTCCCATCGACAGACCGGCGAGCGGGCCTCGATCGATCGTGTAGTACGCCCACAGCGCGCCCTGATTCTGCGGCACGGCCGCGACGTGCTTGCCTTCGAGGCCGTCGTTGTCCTTCGTGTAGACGGTATTCAGGTACGTGTAGCTCGCGGTGACGTTCAGCGCGTTCGTCAGGCTGACTTTCGCCTCGAGTTCGAGGCCGCGCGAGCGGGCTTCGCCGGCTTGCGTCTGGAAGTTCGGATTCGACGCATTCTTGGTGAGCAGGTTCGAGCGCGTGAGGCTGAACAGCGCGGCGGTGAACAGCGCGTCGACGTTCTTCGGCTGGAACTTGATGCCGATCTCGTACTGATGTCCGCGTTCGGGATCGAACGCCTTGCCGTTGATGTCGGAGCCGGCTTGCGGCGTGAACGATTCCGTGTAGCTGACGTAGGGCGCGATGCCGTTCTGGAACACGTAGGTGAATCCGGCCCGGCCCGTGAACGCCCGGTTGAACTGGCTCGACGCCGCGCCGGAAGTCTCGTTGCGCGTCTTGCTGCCGGCCCAGTCCTCGCGCCCGCTCAACGTCAGGATCGCATCGCCGAAGCGCGCCTGGTCCTGCGCATACACGCCGTACTGGGTACCGCTCAGCACCTGCCTGTAGCGGGACGGTGGCGCGATGGTCTGGTTGTACCTCGGCGCGAAGAGGTCGATCGGCGGCGCCGAGCCTAAGCCGGCCTCGTAGTTGCTCGCGTAATGCTGATAGTCGAAGCCGACGAGCAGCGTGTGATCGATCGGGCCGGTCGAGAAATTGCCTTCGAGCTGGTTGTCGAACGCGATCGTGTTCAGGTTGTCCGTCGACGCGGCGGTGGCGCGGTTGAGCGTGCGCAGGTCCGCTGCGAGCGCCGATGCGTAGACGCTCGCGTAGTCCTGCGACAGATGCAGGAAACGGCCGTTCGAACGGAACTTCCAGGTGTTCGTGAGGCGCCGCTCGAACTTGTAGCCGACGGATTCCTGGACGCGGCTGAAGCGCTCGAAGTTCGGATCGCCGTCGTAGAAGTTGCTGGGGATCCTGCCGTACGGGTTGTCGAGCACGGAGCCTTGCGGCGGGACGCTGCCGTAGGACGTGCTGCGCGGATCGCGCTGATAGAGGGCGAACAGCGTCAGTGACGTCTGGTTGTCCGGCCGCCAGGTGAACGACGGCGCGATCGCGATCCGCTCGTTCTTCGTCTGGCTCACCTGCCCGTTTTCCTTGCGGGCGATGCCGGTCACGCGATAGAGGTAGCGCGTATCGTCGGCAATCGGCCCGGACAGGTCGAACTTGCCCTGCACATGTCCGTAGTTGCCGAACTCGACGCCTACTTCGTGCAGCGGCCGTGCCGTCGGCAGCTTGCTTTCCTGATTCAACAGCCCGCCCGCCGCCGCCTGCCCGTATAGCACGGAAACCGGCCCCTTCAGTACCTCGATCCGGTCCAGCAGATAAGGATCGACCTGCGGCGTCGCATACCATCCGTTGCCGACCAGCTTCAGCCCGTTCCAGTACGTGTCGGCATCGAAGCCGCGCACTTTCAGCAGGTCGTAGCGCGTCGCGATGCCGCCGCGCGTCTCCGGCGACACGCCCGACGTGTACCGCACGGCCGCGTTCAGGGTTTGCGCGTTCTGCTGGTCCATCTGCTCGCGCGTGACGACGGACACGGATTGCGGCGTCTCGAGAATCGACGCGCCGAATTTCAGCGCGGTCGAGTTCGAGGTCGCGACGTAGCCGGCGGTCGGCCCGTACGGCGTGTCCCGGTCGCTTTGCGAGGTCACGTTGACGGCCGGAAGCGCATGCTCGACAGCCGAGTTCGCGGCTGTCTTCCCGGCGGCTTGGCCGGTCTCCTGCGCCTGTGCATACTGGCCCGCCGCGAACAGAAGCAACACCGCCATCTTCATGGGTCTCACCATGACCGAATTCGTCCCACCTGCCATCACCCTGCTTCTCCCCGATCGTTTCTGTAAATGCAAATACGAATTATTTCTATTTGCGGAGCGCATTCTCACGCTTGGTAATGCGTTTGTAAAGCCTGTCTCGATCATGTTGTCGGGTTCGGATAATGGGGCGGGAAGGGACCGCCGGGCAGGGCATCGGGGGACGGGCCGCTCGGCGCGTTGCGCGCTCGGGGCGCCGGCTCACGGTTCCGGGAGGTGGGGGACAGGGACGAGGCGCCCGCCCGGGTCAAGCGCTGCTCCAGTCCGATGCCGGTCCCGAGCGAGATCGGGATCCGGCCGCTAGACGAGAAGGAGGATGGTCGACGAGCGGCGGGAGCCGGCCGTCGTGGAAATGCGCGACCGGATGCACGAGAGGCTTCGCGGCAACCGAGGCCGCCGGACGGGGCCGGCGTGGCTGACGCGCGGCGAGCACGAACCGACGGCGCGGGTTTTCTCAATGCGTCCGAGCCCGGCCGCTTGCCGTTCCGTCAGCCCCGGGCTCGCTCGAATCGACCCGGCACGGAAGCCGGCCCGGACGAGGCTCCGGATCTGCCGTTCGATCTGCCGTTCGGCGCGTGAAGCGCGGCCGGCGGTCCGCCAGCGCCGAGGGCCGCTGCTAGTGCATGTGTTCGATGCCGTCGGGCATGCGTACCCACGCGTGCATGCGGTCTTCGTACACCGAGAAGCTGGGGCTGGGGAATGCCGGGTCGGCGAATGCGCCGACCGGAATGCCGACGAACCCCTCGAACCCCGCGATCGTGTAGTGCACCGTGGCGCCGCAAGCGGGACAAAAGGTGAACGTGCATTGGCCGCCCTCGTCCCCGACGCGGACAAACTCCCGGCCTTGCCCCGAGAAGCGCACGTTGGCCCGGGCAAAGCGCGCTTGAGCGCCGAAGACACTGCCGGTGCGACGCTGGCAAGCCAGACAATGGCAGACGGAGACGCGGATGGGATCTCCGTCGACCGTCGCGGTGAGTTGTCCGCAACTGCAGCTGGCGATGCGAGTAGACATGGCGAGTCACCTGGGTTGGGGGGGCCCGACTGATCGAGCGAGGCCATGTTACTGCCGATTCCGGCCCCGGTCGACGGGCGAAGGACGCTCCCGCTCGCTGCCTGTCGCGGCCTTGCCGCCGCCGCGCTCGGCATGGCCGCGCGACCGGGGCGGGGCTGCCTCGCAAGCACGGTGACGGCAGGCAAGCGGGGCCCTGTCCGGCCGTGACGTACCCGCCGTTTCCGAATAGCGCGCCCCCGCCGGCCGCGATGCCGCCCGTTCGTGCTTGCCGCCTACCTCCTGACCCGCCTGCCCTTGCCGGAACCCGCTGCCGCCGCAGCCTGAAGGCGCCGGGTTTCCTCCATCACGAAATCGATGAAGGCCCGCACGCGAAGCGGCAACAGCCGCCCGTGCGGATAGATCAGGCTATACGGGCGGGTGCGTCCGCCGAAGGGCTGCAGGACTTCCGTCAGCGTTCCGTCTGCCAGCGCGTTCTCGACGACGAACCGGTAGGCCTGGAACAGCCCGGCGCCGGCCTTCGCCAGCGTGACGCCGGCGAGCACGTCGTCCGAACAGGAGTAGTTGCCGTCGAGCGAGAGATCCTTCTCGTGGCCGTCCTCGTTGAACAGCCACGGAATCCGCCGCCCGCTGCTCGGCAGATCGAACTGGATGCACTCGTGCCGTTCCAGGTCGGCGAGCGTGCGCGGCACGCCCGCGCGTTGCAGATAGGCCGGGCTGGCCACCATGATCAGCGGCGCCTCTTCGAGCAGGCGAACGATCATCGTCGAATCCGGCTGCGCGCGCACCCGGATGGCGAGGTCGTAGTTCTCGTCGTGCAGATCGACGTTGCGATTGCCGATGTGGACTTCGAGCTTGATCGACGGGTACTTCGCCCGGAATGCCGGGAGCATCGGCAGCAGACGGTGGTGGCCGTACGTCGTCGGCGCGGTGATGCGCAGCGTGCCGCCCGGCTGCACTTGCTCGCCGGTGACGTTGCGCTCGGCCTCGACCAGCTGGTTCAGCGCCTGGCTGCATTCCTCGAAGTAAGCCCTGCCGCTCTCGGTGAGCCGGATGCTGCGGGTCGAGCGCACGAACAGCCGCACGCCCAGGCGCTTTTCCAGCCGCGAGATCGACCGGCTGACCGCCGCGGGCGTCACGCCGGCGGCGAGCGCGGCGGACGTGAAGGTGCCGGATTCCGCCGCGAGGCAGAACAGCTCGATGCTGCCCAGTTGAACGTCGTCGAAATGTCGCTTCATGATTTGTTACACCATGTATCAACAGAAGTGTATCAGCACCTGTTTATCGCTTCCATCGGCATCAATAGAATGCATCTCAAGCCGGTACAGCCCGATTCCCCGCTGACGCCGGCGTCCGTTTCCTGTTATCCGATCGAGGTGAAATCATGAGTCAAGCAGACAAGACCGTCGTCATCACGGGCGCCAGCAGCGGTATCGGCCTGGGCCTGGCGGAAGCCTTCCTGAAGGAGGGCTACAACGTAGTGGGAACCGGCCGCTCGAGCGAACGGCTGCAGGCGAGCGCCGCCCGGCTGAACGCGGGCGAGCGCTTCCTCGGCGTCGCGGGCGACGTCGGCGATCCGGCGTCCGCCGGCAGGGTGATCGAGCAGGCCGTTGCCCGGTACGGCAAGGTCGACGTGCTGGTGAACAACGCCGGCATCTTCGCGGCGAAGCCGTTCGTCGAGTTCACGCCCGCCGAGATCGACGAGCAGATTTCCACCAATCTGAAGGGCGTGCTGTATGCGTCGCAGGCGGCGGCCAGGCACATGATCGGCCGCCGGCGCGGCAAGATCATCAGCATCACCGCGTCGATCGCGCTGCAGCCGATCGGCAACGTTCCGGCACTGCTCGCCGTCGCGCTGAAGGGCGGCGTGAATCAGGCGACCCGCGCGCTGGCGCTGGAGCTCGCGCCGCACGGCATCACCGTGAATGCGGTCGCCCCGGGCGTGGTCGATACGCCGATGCATCCCGCCGAGACGCATGCTTTCCTGAACACGCTGCAGCCGCTGGGGCGTATCGCGAAGGTCAGCGAAGTCGCCGACGCCGTGCTTTACCTGGCCCGATCCGACTACGTGACCGGCACGGTCATGCCGGTCGACGGCGGCGCGAGCGCCGGCAAATGAGCGCCGCCGCCTCCGGCGCCGGAATCGATATCCGGCGCCCGGGGCGGCAGCCTGTGCGGATCGCATGCGGTCCGCATCACTCAACGGAGTCGAATCATGCCGTTCGTCAGCATTCGCATCACGCGCGAAGGCGTGAGCGCCGAGCAGAAGGCGCAAGTCATCAGGGAAGTGACCGACACCCTCGAACGCGTGCTGCACAAGCCGCCCGAGTGGACCCACATCGTGATCGAGAAGGTGGAGACCGATAACTGGGGTTTCGGCGGCCGCACCACCACCGCGATTCGCCGTGAGCAGGCCGGTTAGCCCGGCGTACGGCGCAGCGCGAGGCAAACACGGCCGGCGCCCGTCGGGCGCCGGCACTCCGTCCGCCGATGCCGTGGGGCATGCGCGCGCATCGCGCCGCTCCCGGCGGCCCAGGCACTCAACACGGTCGGCCCGATGGGCCGTCCGGCGAGGTAGCGAATATGTCGACCCTACTCAGTCAGCGCGCGGGAGGCCGGGTCACGGATGTCCGTCGGCCCGGCTATGCGGAGCGCAACGCCGCGCACTGGCGGCGCAATCTCGCCGTCTGCGTGTTCGGCTCGTTTACCACGCTGGTCAGCCTCAGCATGCTGCTGCCGTTCCTGCCGCTGTACGTGCGGCAGCTGGGCGCTGCGACGCCGTCCGCCGTGATCCAGTGGTCGGGCGTGGCGTTCGGCGCGACGTTTTTCGGCACCGCCGTCACGGCGCCGCTCTGGGGCCATCTGGCGGATCGCTACGGGCGCAAGCCCATGCTCGTGCGCGCGGCGATCGGCATGGCGATCGTGATGTCGCTGATCGGCGTCGCGCATAGCGTCGTTCAGCTGGTGCTGCTGCGACTGGCGGCCGGGCTGATCGGCGGGTACGCGTCGGCGGCGATCGTGATGATCGGCACGCAGGTACCGCGCGAGCGTGCCGGGTGGGCACTGGGCATCCTGTCGACCGGCGCGCTGACGGGCAACCTGGTCGGTCCGCTGGTGGGCGGCTTCCTGCCGGCCTGGGTCGGCCTTCGCGGCACGTTCTTCGTCGGCGGCGCGATGATCGCCGCGGCGGCCGCGGCGACGATCCTGCTGGTCCGCGAGGATTTCGATCGTGCGGCCGATACGACGATCCGGGCCGCGCGGGAAGGTGCGCCGATGACGGCGGCCGACCGCACGCGCATCGGCGCGCTGCTGCTCACGGCGATGATGGTGCTGCTCGCCAACATGTCGATCGAGCCGATCATCACCGTGTTCATCGGGCAGCTCGGCGTGTCCGACGATCACGTCGCCCGCACGGCGGGCATCGTCATGGCCGCATCGGCGCTGGGCAGCCTGTTGACGGCGGCGCGGCTCGGCGCGCTGGCGGACCGGATCGGCGGGTGGAAGGTCATCGTCGGGTGCCTGCTGGCGACGGGGCTCGTGATGGTGCCGCAGGCGTTCGTGACACACTGGTGGCAACTGGCGGCATTGCGCGGGCTCATGGGCATGACGATCGCCGGGCTGCTTCCCGCGATCGCCAAGCTGATGCGGCAAACCGTGAACGAGCGCGGCACGGGCAAGGCGCTCGGCTATCTGCAGTCGGCCCAGTTCAGCGGACAGGTGGTCGGTCCGCTGATCGGCGGGCAGATCGGCGCGCATGTCGGCCTGCACCCGGTATTTTTCGTGACGGGCGCGCTGCTGGTGCTGTGCGCGGGGCTCAACCAGTGGGTACAGTCCCGCCGGACTCAGTGAATGCTGGACAACCGGGAGAGACATCATGACAGCTGCATCGCCGCGGTCGCTGCTCGAATTGCTCGATATCGCATGGCCGATCATCCAGGCGCCGATGGCCGGAACCTCGACGCCCGCGATGGCGGCGGCGGTATCCAACGCGGGCGGCCTCGGGTCGATCGGCGTGGGCGCGGCATCCGCGGACGCCGCGGGCGACATGATCGCGGCGATGCGCGAGCGGTCCGCACGCGCGCTGAACGTCAACGTGTTCTGCCATCGGCCGGCGCAAGCGGACGAGGCGCGCGAAGCGGCGTGGCTCGATCGGCTTCGCCCCGAGTTCGAACGGGTGAAGGCGGCGCCGCCCGCCGCGATGCATGAGATCTACCGGAGCTTCCTCGCCGATGAAGCGATGTTCCGGACCTTGCTCGCCGCCAGGCCCAAGGTCGTGAGCTTTCACTTCGGCGTGCCTTCGCGCGAGTGGATTCGCGCGTTGCGCGAAGCGGGCATCGTGCTGCTGGGCTCCGCGACGAATCTTCGCGAAGCGCGTCTCGCCGTGGAGGCGGGCGTGCATGCCGTCGTCGCCCAAGGCTACGAGGCGGGAGGCCATCGCGGAATCTACGATCCGGACGGCGAAGACGAGCGGCTCGGCACGATCGCGCTGGTACGCATTCTCGCGCGCGCACTCGACGTGCCCGTGATCGCCGCCGGCGGGATCATGGACGGCGCGGGCATTGCGGCGGCGCTCCGGCTCGGCGCGAGCGCCGCGCAACTGGGGACGGCGTTCGTGGGCACCGACGAATCGGCGGCGGACGCGGGCTACCGCGCGGCGCTGTTCAGCGATGCCGCGCACCACACGGTCATGACGCGCGTCATTTCCGGCCGGCCGGCGCGATGTCTCGCCAATCGCTTCACGGCGTGGGGCGAGGCTGTGTCGCCGGCCGACGTGCCCGCGTACCCGATTGCGTACGACGCGGGAAAATCGCTCAACGTCGCCGCGAAGGCGCTGCGCGAGACCGGCTATGGCGCGCAATGGGCGGGGCAGGGTGCGCCGCTTGCGCGCGCGATGACCACGGAAAAACTGATGGGCGAACTGATTGCGGAACTCGCCGCGCGTTGATCGCGCGCGCGTTGTTTTCATCGGGCGGCCGTCGGGAAACGATCTCGGATCGCCGTGCGATTGTCGGGGAAATCGCGCACGGCAGGCCGCCCGGATAGCTATCCGCAAGCCGATTGAAATTCGATGCGTGGACGCGGGAATGGAAGGCGCGATCGCGGTGGGCGTCGCGCCTATCGCCGAGCTATGATGCGAAACCCATTTTCTTCCAAGGCGGCCATGAAACGTCTCATTCCGTTAGTCCTGCTGTCGTGTGCGGGGCTCGCCTGCACCGTGTCGCTGGCCGCAGAAAGCCGGCAGCCCATTCCCCGCTATGTCGAACCCGGCGCATATGCTGCTGCCGGCATGCTGGTGCAAAGTCTGGAGGGGCCGGTCAAGGACGCTGAAATCCAGTCGTTCGTCGACTTTGCTCAGACGCTGCGGCCCGGGCTCGGCAATGTCGGCAACGAATGGGCGCAGGGCCGCAGCGGCGAAAACCTCAAGGCCATGTCGCTGGTGTACGACATGGCGCCGCGCAAGGAAATTCTGGACAGGATGGTGTCGTTTTGCGACACGCTGCTGTCCCAGCGCAACGACATCCTTCCCGCGCCCGCGGGCCATCGCGTGATCTGGACCGGCCGCGTCGATCCGGTGTGGCCGAACGACCCGGACGCCCATCCGATTCAGACCGGGGGCGAGCAGGGCGACCCGGTGGGACACCTCGCGAGCTGCGCCCGGCAGATCCTGAAGACGCCGGCGCTTTACGACCAGGGCGTGAGCGGCGGAGACCCGTTCCATTTCGGCGCGACTTACCTGGATCGTGCGCGGCGCTACGTCGTCGAAGCGGACAAGACGGTCGACCAGCACATCCTGCGATCGCTGCTGACGCTCGACGGCAGCGGCCACATGATTTTCTCCGACGCTTCGCCGTACAAATCCGGCAAGCCGGTGCCGTGGAACCAGCAGATGATGTTCGACTACGGCTTCCTCAATCTCGCGCAGGCGCACGAGCTGCTGAAGGACGACCCGCAACGGGTGCAGCGCTACGACCAGATCGTCAAGGCCAATCTCGACTGGTTCATGAACGACGGCCTGACGCGTTACGCGGACAAGCGCGGCCGCACCGCGTTCGACTGGGGCTACACCATGCCGGACGTCTCCGGCGAAGACGGCAATCACGGCAATCTCGATGTCGCCGGGTTCTATCGGCTTTCGCAGAGCGGCCGCTACAACGTCGGCATCGACTGGATGGCGCCGATGGCCAACACGGTCATGGACGTCCTGCGGCTCGGCGACCGCCGCTTTGCCGGGCGGCTGAACGGCACCACCGGCGACGGCAACAGCAAGGGCACCAACTATCTGCGTAGCGGCTATCTGTTCCTCGCGCTGCTGCAGCCCGACGCGTACGCCACGATGATGGGCGACGGCGGTATCCAGGTCGGCAGTACCGGCGACATCGGTGCTTACTCGCGCTTCCTGTGGGTGAAGTATCGGCGTGCCGGCGGCAAATGAGCGGCAGCCGAGCGGTTTGCCGTGCCGCGATGGCGCTCGGGAGCTCTTCCGCGCACTTGAGCAGATCGCGCGTGCGGCGCCGAAAACGACCTGTCGCGGCTGAACGCCGCCGACGCGTATATCGGCGCAATGGCCTCGATCTGCCGCAAGAGTCGGGGTCGCCTCGATCGTCTGGGTGACGGGTTATGCGGTCGATTACGGCGGGCTGCAGGGGGATGCGTTCGACGACAAGGGGAAGCCGAAGCATCGGCGTGGCGTGTCCAGCAAGCCCGGCGTCTACTTTCCGGGCCTGCCGCCGCTGTCGCGCCGTGGTTCGCGTTTCATCCGGGGCATCTGGCACGACGCGAAGCATATCGCCACGCAGCGGAAATACCCGTCGTACGAGGATGCGGGGCAGCGCGAGGGGCGCGAGCGGTTGGATGCGGCGGGAAGCAGCGAGTCCGAGGCGCCGCGAAATGCGACGCTCAGTGATGTGGCGGGCATTGAAGTTCATGCGTCGCCTTCATGTCGGGCGATGAGCGCGCATCGAGCCTCGGTCGCGGTATCGGGTGACCGAGGGGATTGGCGAGCGGGCACGCGGGCGCCCGCTGTTCGAAGACAAGCGAGCGCATGCGATACATCGCGCATCGATCGGCATGGCCCCGCCTACCCGTGAAACAGCGACCCCTGCCCCGAAATCACCGTTTCGAAGTCGTCGCGCAGGAACGGCAGGATCGCGTCGGCGACCGGCTGCAGCTGACGGCTCATGTAGAACGCGTAGTCGATCGGTGAGCGCAGGGTTTCGAGCGGCTCCGGCCCGGCGGTGGTCATCACGTAGCTGATCCAGCCGCCGCGCTGGTACTGCAGCGGCCGTCCGTTCGCCTCGTTGAACGCGTCGGCGACGCGCGCGGCGCGAACGTGCGGCGGCACGTTGCGCTGATACTCGCTCAACGGGCGGCGCAGGCGCTTGCGATAGACCAGCAGTTCGTCGAGTTCGCCGCCGAGCGTGCGGCGGACGTAGTCGCGAACGTAATCCTGGTAGGGCTCGCGCATGAAGACGAGACGGTACAGCTCCCGCTGGAATTGCTGCGCGAGCGGCGTCCAGTCGGTTCGTACCGTCTCCAGGCCCTTGAACACGATGTCCCCGGTGCCGTCGGCCGCGACCGTCAGGCCCGCGTAGCGCTTCTTGCTGCCTTCTTCCGCGCCCCGGACGGTCGGCATCAGGAAGCGGTGATAGTGCCGCTCGTACTGCAGCTCGAGCGCGCTGTCGAGGCCGAACCGGTCGCGCAGATGCGTCTTCCACCAGCGATTCACCCATTCGACGATCGCGCGCCCGGTGCGCGCGGATTCCTCGTCGGTATACGGGCGCTTGAGCCACACGAAGGTCGAATCGGTGTCGCCGTAGATCACTTCGTAGCCCTGCGATTCGATGAGTTCGCGGGTCTTGTGCATGATCTCGTGCCCGCGCATCGTGATCGACGACGCGAGCCTCGGATCGAAGAACCGGCAGCCCGTCGAGCCGAGCACGCCGTAGAACGCGTTCATGATGATCTTCAACGCTTGCGATAGCGGCGGATTCCGCTGGCGTTTGGCGAGTTCGCGGCTTTCCCAGACCGTCTTGACGATGTCCGGCAGGCAATGGCGGGTCCGCGAGAAGCGGGCGCCGACGAAGCCGGGCACCGAATGCGCGTCGTCGGGCTGCGCGAGGCCCTCGATCAGCCCGGCCGGATCGATCAGGAACGAGCGGATGATCGACGGGTACAGGCTCTTGTAGTCGAACACGAGCACCGAATCGTAGAGCCCCGGCCGCGAATCCATCACGAAGCCGCCGGGGCTCGTCTGCCCCGTCACGTCGCCGAGATTCGGCGCGACGTAGCCGAGCCGGTGCATGCGCGGCAGGTACAGATGCGTGAAGGCCGCCACCGAGCCGCCGCTGCGATCCGTCGCGAGGCCGGTGACGGTCGCGCGTTCGAGCATGAACGACAGCAGATTCGCCTTCTCGAAGACGCGCGTGACCAGTTCGCAATCCTTCAGGTTGTAGCGCGCGAGCGCCGGCTTGTCGTGATCGAAGCGGCGCTGGATCTCGTCCATCCGCTGGTAGGGATTGTCGATCGCCTTGCCCTCGCCGAGCAGCGACTGCGCGACATACTCGAGGCTGAACGACGGAAAGGTCCAGGTCGCGGATTTCAGCGCCTCGATGCCGTCGATCAGGAGACGCCCGGCCGCGGCGGCAAAGAAGTGGTCCGGGTGCTGGCTGTGCGCCCGCCAGTCGAGCGTGCCGCCGCCTCGCCCGAGCCGCAGCGGGATGCCGTGCTGTTGCGCATGCGCGTTCAGCACCCGCAAGTCGAACTGGATGAGATTCCAGCCGATGATCGCATCCGGATCGTATTGCGCCATCCAGTCGTTCAGGCGGGCGAGCAGCGCGGGCCGGCTGTCGCAGTATTCGAGGTCGAAGTCCAGGTCTCGCGCGTCGGCATGGGCGGGGCCGAGCATGAATACCTGCCGTTGCCCGCAGCCTTCCAGCGCGATCGAATACAGCTCGCCGTGCGCGCTGGTCTCGATGTCGAGCGAAACGCAGCGCAGCGCGGGACGGTAGTGGGGGGTCGGTTTCAGTTCGGCATCGGCGAGGGCGCCGTCGCCGGCCGGCACGCCGCGAAACAGGACCGGCGCCGTGATGAAGCGTTCCATCATGTAGCGGTCCGTCGGCGTGATGTCGGATTCGTAGACATCGACACCGGCGCGGACCAGGCGCTTCTGGAGCCCGACCAGGTTGCGGTAGCGCCGGCAATAGAGCCCGACGACCGGGCGCTGCCGGAAATCCTGCAGTGCGAGCGGGCGCAGCTCGGCGTCGCTTTCTCCCGCCAGCACGCGTTCGGCGTCGACCCGCTGCTCGGCCGGAATGAACGCGACCGACTCCTGCGGACGCAGCCGTACCTGACGCGGGCCGTGCCCGGTCGCCAGCCAGAACGCTATTTCGATGCCGTTCGGGGTGTCCCGCCAGTGGCGCGTGAGAATGAAGCCCTGCTCGAATTCCGTCAAGACGCACGCTCGTTGTCGATGCTCAGGCGGCGGATTTTAGCGCCTGGACGCGGCGCGCGCTGAACTGTCGCCCCAGGCATCCGGGCGCGCGGGATCAACCGGCGGCATCGCGCGTGCGTTGCGGCGTGGTTCCCCGTCAGGCGCCCGCGCGGCGAGCCCACCGCCTTCCATCAAGAAAATGCAGCAATTCCTGAAATAAATTCATTTTTCTCCGGACGTCGCGGCGTTCAAGATGGGGTTTCTCCAAGGAGACGACATCCCCATGAACATCACGATCCTGGACGACTATTTCGATACGCTGCGCCATCTGCCCAGCTTCCGCAAGCTGGACGGCCACGCCGTCACGATCTGGAACGATCACGTGCAGGATGTTGACGCGCTGGCCGAGCGTTTGCGCGACACGGAAGTCCTGGTGCTGATCCGGGAGCGCACCGAGATCCGCGCACCGCTCATCGCTCGTCTGCCGACATTGCGCCTGATCAGCCAGCGCAGCGTCTATCCGCATATCGACGTCGACGCATGTACCGAGCACGGGGTGATCGTCTCCTCGAACCAGCATGCGGGCAGCCCGTCCTACGCGGCGGCGGAGCTGACCTGGGGGCTCGTCATCGCGGGCATGCGCCAGATTCCGCAGCAGATGCGCTCGCTGCAGGCCGGAGGCTGGCAGACGGGCGTGGGCCGCACCCTGCGGGGACGTACGCTGGGCATTTACGGGTACGGCCGGATCGGCGCCGAAGTGGCGCGGTACGGAGCGGCCTTCGGCATGAAGGTGCTGGTCTGGGCGCGGGAGGCCTCGCTGCGGCGCGCCCGCGACGAGGGCTGGTCCGCCGCGCCGGACCAGCGCGCCTTCTTCGAGGCGTGCGACGTGCTGTCGCTGCACATGCGCCTGGTGAAGGACACGCGCGGCATCGTCACCGCGGAGGATCTGGGCCGGATGAAGCCCACGGCGCTGCTGGTCAACACGAGCCGCGCCGGGCTGATCGCGCCGGGTGCGCTGGAGCAGGCGCTGCAGGCGGGGCGGCCCGGCATGGCGGCGGTGGACGTCTACGACGAGGAGCCGCTGCGCGACCCGCGGCACCCGCTGCTGCGCCTGCCCAACGTCGTCTGCACGCCGCATATCGGCTATGTCACCGAAGACGAATATGAAATCCAGTTCTCCGACATCTTCGACCAGATCGTGTCGTACGCGGCCGGCCATCCGATCCATGTGGTCAATCCGGACGTGCTGGCCGGCGCGCAGGGTTCGATCGACCCGCTGATCCTCGACCTGCTCGAATGGATCGGACCCGCGCCCCGGCCCTACAGCGAGGTCATCGAAGCCTGGCGAACCTCCTGCCCGCGTCTGCCGGTCTGGGAGGAAGCGAGTGCGCGGGGCTATCTCACCCGCCTTCATTCGCCCGGCGGCGAGGCGGAAGTGGCGGTCAGCGAAGCCGGCATCGCGCATCTGCGCGCGAGTCGCGGCACACCGCCGCCAGCGCGCCGCTGAACGGTCGGCAGCCCGCGCCGGCCGGCGATGCGCGGACGAGACGGGCTCGATATCGCGAGCGTGTTCTTGATGGCGATCGAAGCGGGCAGGAACGGCGGCGGGATGGCGTGGTTCCGCCGTACCGGCGCACATGACGGGGCACCGGCATCGGCGTTCGGAACCCGGGCTCGCGTCGGGGCCGTCGAACGACGGCATGTCGCCCTCGCGCGCACGCACGCCGTGCGCCGGAGCGCCGGACGAGCGAGACGGGCAGCGCCGCGCGCGAGCCGCCGCCCCTGTCGTCCCGATGCGGGATGCCTGCTAGAAACGATGCCGCATCCCCGCGCTCACGAGCAGCTGATTCGTTCCTCCGCCCGCGAATCCGAACGAGCCGATCGACGCGCGGGCCGCTTGCAGCCCGCCGTTCGCCGTGCGCTGCGTGCCGTTCGCGCGCTGCCACGCACCGACGAGATACAGGTCCGTGCGTTTCGACAGGAAGTAGTCCGATCCCAGCGCGACCTGATGATAGGAGGCGCTCGTGTCGCCGCTGGCTTTCGTGTACGCATACGAGAGGCCGAGCAGGACCACGGGCGAAGGGCGGTAGCCGAGCAGCGCGCCGCCGGTGTCGTAGCGCTGCGTCGAGCGAAACGCGGAGTACGCGTCCGGGGTGTAGCGCGCGTTGCTGTAGTAGGCGCCGTAGATCATCGCACCCGCATCGTAGTTGACGGTCGCCCGCGCGATGCTGATCGACTTCGCGCTCGCATAGCCGCCGTTGATCGCCGAGCCGCCGAACGTGCCGTCCGACGTTCCCGACCATCCGGTGCGCAGCGTCGCGGCGGGATTCGTGTTCGTCATGAACAGATACCCGCCGCCGACCGACAGCCCGCCGTTCTTGTATGCGGCCGCGGCGCCCCAGGTCTGCCCCGAGCCGGTGCTGCCGGCAACGCCGCCCAGCGCGTACATGCCCGACAGCGTCAGCCCGTTGAACGAGGGCGATACGTATTTCACCGTCTTGTCGGTCCGTGACGTCGCGTTGTAGTTGTCGACGTCGCCGGGCGTCGAGAACGCGTTGCCGAAGTAGCCGACGCCGCCGATCGACCAGGTGGCGTCGGTGAGCACGTCGTATTGCCGGCCGAGCGTGAGCGTGCCGAAGCGCGGGCTGGACAGGCCGACGAACGACTGGCGGCCAAACAGGCGGCCGCCCTGGCCGAGCCGGCCGGTGTTCGGATTGAAGCCGCCCTCGATCTGGACGATCGCCTTGAGCCCGCCGCCGAGATCCTCCGAGCCCTTGAGGCCCCAGCGGTTGCCGAGCAGATTGCCGGAACCGGCCGAGACGAGGTTGCCGCCGCTCGCGTCGGCTTTCGTCACGTACATGACGGACGTGTCCAGCAAGCCGTAAAGCGTGACGCTCGATTGAGCGCGAACGCCGCTCGCGCTGCCCGCCAATGCAAGCGCGACCAGGGGTAATGCCGATCGATTCACCATGTCTCCTCCGGGTGGCTGAAAGCGTGTTCTTGTCGTCCGCCGCGCGCGGCGCCGTCGCATCGATTGACGACCGATGCTAGGGCGCGCGTACTCCGGCAAGATGAGCGAGGCGTGATAAATCCGTCATGGGCCGGACACATTCGGCGACTCGGCGCGTGCGTGGCGTCCGTGCATTTCGTTCGCAGTCTTGACGGTGCGCCGTGCGCGGATCGATGCGATCGGCCGCGTGCGGGGGAGGTCGGTGGGAGCGGGCGCGGCGATGAATCGATGACGGAGCCGGGCCGCGATGCGCGGCCGGACGACGCCGGAACCTCGGCTTGTCACGCCTGCCCGGATCGCACAACGGCGCTCGACCCGGCTCGCGGGTGCGCGCATATCGGCGGCAAACCGTGTGTGTCGGCGGCCGCCTGGGGCGCGTGCCGCGTCATCCGGCACCGGTCGGGAAACCTGCCCGGCATGCATCGACGGATTGTTGAACTGACGAATCGCCGCCCGCCCGGAGGCATCCGCATGGGGGGTTAACATATGTTGCATTATTTTTGTCTAGTGAAACATATGTAGCGCATCGGTTCCGATGCGCTTCGTTTGCCACCACGATAGGGGAATGTCATGAAATACGCGCCGCTCCTGGCTTTCGCAACCCTCGCGGCATGCTTGACCGCGATCTCCGCCCAGGGCGCCCCGTCCACGCTGGAAAAGATCCAGGGCGCGAATTCGATTTCGATCGGCCATCGCGAGACGTCGGTGCCGTTCTCCTATGTCGACGCGAATAACCAGGTGGTCGGGTTTTCGCAGGATCTGTGCAATCGGATCATCGATGCAGTCAAGGCGAGGACCGGACATCCGGACCTCCAGGTCCGCACCATCCCCGTGACCTCGCAGAACCGCATCCCGCTGGTGCAGAACGGGACCGTCGATCTCGAATGCGGCGTCACGACCAATCTGAGCGCGCGCCAGAGCCAGGTCGCGTTCTCCAATACGTTCTTCGTCGCGACCACACGCCTGCTGGTGCGCAAGAACGGCGGCATCCGGGACTTCGCCGATCTGGCGGGCAAGACCGTGGTCACCAACCAGGGCACCACGTCCGAGCGGCTGCTGAGGAAGATGAACGAAGAGAAGAAGATGAACATGCAGATCATCAGCGCGAAGGACTACGGCGAGGGGCGGGTCACGCTCGAGACGGGCCGGGCGGCCGCATACATGATGGACGACGTGCTGCTCGCCGGCACGCGCTCGCTGACGGCCCGGCCCGCCGACTGGACGATCGTCGGCACGCCGCAGTCGTCGGAGGCCTACGGCTTCATGCTGCGCAAGGACGATCCCGAGTTCAAGAAGCTGGTCGACGATACGATGGCGCGCGTCATGAAGAGCGGGGACATCAAGACGATGTACGACAAGTGGTTCATGAAGCCCGTCCCGCCGAAGAACATCAGCTTCGATTTCCCGATGAGCGACGCCGTGCAGAAGCTGTACGCCGCGCCGAACGACAAGGCCTTCGACTGAGCGAGGGCGGGCCGGCTGCCGCGCGCAAGGCCGTCGAGGGTGCCGGCGGCCTGCTTTCGTTCAGCGCAGCGGGGCGCGGCTCATGAAGCAGCTTGAACGCGCGCGCGGCGATCCGCGACGCGGCGTGGATGCGAGCCGTGCCGCTGCCGAATGACTGTGCCGGATGGGTTCGCCGTGCATGGCAACGGCGTCTGAAGGATGGGGGCGCCCGCCCGGCCGCGCGCGGCTTGCGTGTCGATGTATCGGCTATTCCGATGGAATCTGACTTTCGATCATCGGCCGGCTGACGGATGATCCGCGTGATGCGGCGATGTGCGGTTCGATTCCCGATTCGAACCGGCCGCCGCTGCGTACGACGCTCATCCCGTCCGTACCCGGACCATTCGACACTAAGGACTCTCCATGCAACGGCACGCCACATGGGCGCGCCCCCCAGGCGACCTGGGCGCGCGCCGCTGGATCATTCTCGCCATCGTCTCGGTGGCGCTGCTGCTCATCGTCATCGACATGACGGTGCTCTACACGGCCTTGCCGCGCCTGACTCACGAGCTGGCGGCGACGGCCTCGGACAAGCTGTGGATCGTCAACGCCTACGCGCTGGTCGTTTCCGGCCTGCTGCCGGGGATGGGCACGCTCGGCGACCGGCTGGGGCACAAGCGGCTGTTTCTCGCGGGTCTCGCGGTGTTCGGCGCCGCGTCGCTGGGCGCGGCCCTCGCGCCTACGCCGACGGCGCTGATCGCGGCGCGCGGGTTGCTGGGGGTGGGGGCCGCGATGATGATGCCCGCCACGCTGTCGCTGATCCGGCTCACCTTTACCGACGAGCGCGAGCGATCGCTGGCGATCGGGATCTGGGCGTCGGTGGCATCGGGCGGCGCGGCGTTCGGGCCGGTGGTCGGCGGCGCGCTGCTCGAGCATTTCTGGTGGGGCTCGGTGTTCCTGATCAACGTGCCCGTCGTGCTGATCGCGCTGCCGCTCGCCCGCTGGATGATTCCGGCCGGCGGCGCGACGTCGTCGCGTCCCTGGGATCTGGTCGGCTCGCTGCAGATCATGGCCGGGCTGATCGGCGTCACCTACGCGATCAAGGAAGCGGGCAAGCCGTCGCCCGACTGGGCGATGGCGGGCATCGCGCTGCTCGCGGGCGCGGCGGTGCTGGCGCGCTTCGTGCGACGCCAGCGACGCAGCGCTCATCCGCTGCTGGATTTCTCGCTGTTTCGCCATCGCGCGTTCAGCGCCGCGGTGGCGGCGGCGCTGGTGGCGTCGGCCGCGCTGATCGGCATGGAGTTGGTGTTCAGCCAGCGGCTGCAACTGGTGCTCGGCTACTCGCCGCTGCAGGCCGGCCTGGCGATCCTGCCGCTGCCGCTGGCGGCGTTCGTCGCCGGGCCGGTTGCCGGCCGCCTGCTGCCCCGCATCGGCAGCGCACGGCTGTTGCCCGCGTCGCTGTTCATCTCCGGTATCGGCATGGCCGGCTACCTGCTGGCGCATGACCTCGGCACCGGCTTGCAGATCGTCAGCCTGTCGATACTGGGCGTGGGCATCGGCGCGGCGGTGACTGCCGCGTCGAGCACCATCATGATGAGCGCTCCGCCGGAGCGGGCGGGGATGGCGGCGTCGGTGGAAGAGGTGTCCTACGAACTGGGCGGCGCGCTCGGCGTCACGCTGATGGGCAGCCTGCTGTCGGTCGTCTACGCGCGCGGGCTGCATCTGCCCGACGCGCTCGCGTTGCCCGCGACGGTGCGCGACAGCCTCGACGACGCATTGCGCATCGCCGAACACCTCGCGCCGGCGGCGGCCGAACAGCTGGCCGCGCTGGCCCGGACGGCGTTCGATCAAGGGTACGGCGCAGTGCTGGGCGCGGCCGCCGGCCTGCTGCTCGTCACTGCGTTCGGCGTGCGCCGCTATCTGCGCGACAGCCGCGCCTGAGCGGTCGGGGGGNGGCGTTCGATCAAGGGTACGGCGCAGTGCTGGGCGCGGCCGCCGGCCTGCTGCTCGTCACTGCGTTCGGCGTGCGCCGCTATCTGCGCGACAGCCGCGCCTGAGCGGTCGGGGGCCGGGCGCGCGCGACCCGGCCCCCGACCGCATGTCGGCTACCCGCATGTCGGCTACCCGCATGTCGGCTACCCGCATGTCGGCTACCCGCATGTCGGCTACCCGCATGTCGGCTACCCGACAGTCCGCCGCCCATGCGCTGGTGCACCATCGTGCGGATGCCTGTCGCGCGGATCGCGCGTGCGATGTCGCGCGTGCCCCGGTTCGCATCGCGACGAACGAAGCCGCCACGAAGGGAGACGTCATGCAAGTCGAATCGATGAAGCATCAGGTGCCGGAGCAGGAATGGGCGCTGCGCCGCGATCTTGCCGCATGTTATCGGCTGGCCGCGCTGTACGGCTGGAGCGACCTGATCTTCACGCATATCAGCGCGCGCCTGCCGGGTGCCGAGCACCATTTCCTGATCAATCCGTACGGCCTGATGTTCGACGAGATCACGGCGTCGTCGCTCGTGCTGGTCGACGCGGCGGGCAGCAAGGTGCGGGCGTCGCCGTTTCCCGTCAGCCCGGCGGGCTTCGTGATCCACAGCGCGGTGCACGCCGCCCGCGAGGACGTGCAGTGCGTGCTGCACACCCACGCGCGCGCGGGCGTGGCGGTCAGCGCGCAGAAGGGCGGCCTGCTGCCCATTTCCCAGCAGGCGACCTTCGTGCTGCCGTCGCTGGGCTATCACGACTACGAAGGGCTGGCGCTGCGCGATGAGGAGAAGCCGCGCCTGCAGGCGGATCTGGGGAAATCGACTTATCTGATGTTGCGCAATCACGGCTTGCTGACCGCCGCGCCCAGTATTCCAGACGCGTTTCTGGCGATGTACGTGTTCGACACCGCTTGCCAGATCCAGATTTCCGCGCAGGCCGGCGGCGCATTGCATCACGTCGACGCGTCGATCATCGCGGGGACGGTGGAGACGATCAAGGTGCAGACGGGCGGCCGGGAAGGCGAACTGGGCGGCGCGCTGGTCTGGCCCGCGCTGCTACGCAAGCTGGATCGCGTCGCGCCGGGATACGACACCTGAGCGGCGGATCGGCAACCGGCGACCGGCGACCGGCGACCGGCGACCGGCAACCGGCAACCGGCAACCGGCAACCGGCAACCGGCAACCGGCAACCGGCAACCGGCAACCGGCGCGGAGCCGGCCTCCGCGTCACCGGCCGACCGGCGGGCGATGCGGCGCGGCCTGCCGGTTCGATTCAAGGTGCTGGATGAAGGTGGCGGCGCGGCCTGACTCGCCGTCCGGGCGGACGGCCGTGCGCGGTGCCGGATCGCTTTTCGCCGGGCCGGCCGGCGTCCCCATCGCAACGGATCCGCTCCGTATCGTCACGCCTCGGTAGCCGCGCGCGACACCGGCGACACCCGCAGATGCATTGCCGTTTCCGGTCGCAGCGACACGTTGAACACCGGCCGGGGCGCGGCCATGCCGGCGGGCACGGCCAGCACGAAGCGTTGCAGCACCATCGCCGCGATCACCGTCATTTCCGTCGCCGCCAGATGCTGTCCCAGACACACGCGCGGTCCGGCGCCGAACGGCAGGTAGGCGCCGCGCGGAATCTCCGGCGCATCGGGACCGAACCGCTCCGGCCGGAAAACGCCCGGATCGGGAAACCAGCGCGGATCGTGATGCATCAGCTGCACCGGCACCATGAACTGGGTTCGCGCCGGAAATTGCCAGGCCCCCAGCGTGATGGGCCGGGTGGCGCGGCGGATGTTGAGCGCCGGCGCGACCGGGTAGAGCCGCAGCGTCTCGTGCAGGGTCTGGGTCAGGTAGCGCAGCGACGGCATGTCGTCGGGCGTCGGCGCGCGCTCGCCCAGCACGCGCCGGATCTCCCGCCGCGCCGTGTCCTGCATCGCCGGGTTCGCGGCCATGCACCACGCCCACCAGGTCAGCCCGGCCGCGCTGGTTTCGTGCCCGGCCAGGAACGTCGTCATGCATTCGTCGCGCACGGCCCGCAGCGGCCACGCGGCCGGATCGTCGCGATGCAGCAGCAGGAGGCGGGCCAGCAGATCGTCGGGCCACGCGTCGTCCGGCATGGCTCGGCGCGTGCGCAGATGCCGGTCGACCAATCCGTTCAGCGTCGCTTGCGCGTGACGCTTCGCGCGCTTCCACGGCATCCAGTCGGGCCAGCTCGCGGGCCAGTAGAACTCGCTGTTGGCCTCCACCATCGCCGTGCGCACGGCGGCTTCCGCGACGCGGGCATCCGTGTCGTTCTCGCTGGAGAACACGCGGCGCATGATCACGTCCATCGTGAGCGACGTCAGCGCACTTTCGACCGGCCAGCTGCCGGTCTCGGCCGGCCACTGCGCAAGCGCCTGCGCGGCGGCGGACGCGATGGTCGGCACGAACGCCTCCACTGCCTGCCGCGAGAAGTTCGGCTGCAACGCGTGCCGTTTGCCGCGCCATGCATCGCCCTCGGCGATGAACACGCTGTTACCGTGCAACTGCGCGAACACGCGCATCGCGCGTTCCACGCGCACCAGCGCGTCGCGGTGCGTCACCAGCAGCTCGCGGGCCAGATGCGGATCGGCGACGACGATCTGGTGCTCCGGCCAGATCCGCAGGTGGACCACGTCGCCGAATGTCTGCCGCCACGCGTCCAGTTCGCCGAACAGATCGCGCGACATGCGATACAGGAGGCGCCATCCGGTCGGACCGGACGGCGGCCCGGGCGGCCAGACGCCGGGCGGGTGAAGGACGGGCGCGGGAGACGGCGAGCCCGCGTGCAATGGACAGGAGGAGGGCGATGAGGTATTCATGCGTCACATTGTTGGCCGCCGCGCGGCGTCTGTCTTGAACGCAAACGACAACGCGGCCCGTTCCGGTTCTCTGGCTCCCACGCGATGATCTCTTCCGAGCGGCCGTCCGATTCGCAGCTTTGCCCCGATCCGCTGACGCGCGCGCCGTGCGCGCGGCTCGAAGGGAAGACCGCGCACGCGCGGCTCGGGCGCGTACCCCTCGCGCTGCAGGGCGCGGTCGTCGTGGTGGTCCACCGCGATACGCGCGGCGCGGGCTTGACCGACGCGCAGCGTCTCACGCATTTTCCGGCGTCGCCGCTCGTGAGCCTGTCGTGGGTCGGGTCGTCGGCGGGGCTCGTCGAGCCGACCGGCGGCGCGCCGCGATGGCGGCCGTTCGGCGCGACGGTGATGCTGTCGGGCAGCCAGTCCAGGCCGCTCACGAGCTGGGCGCCGGCCGATGGGCGCGGCGGGATGATCTGCTTCACGGCGGATGTCGCGCGCACGCTGTTCGGACTGGAGCCGGCGGCCCTGCACGACCGCTTTGTCGCCGCCGCCGACGTGCTGGGCGCCGACTGGCATCCGTTCCTCGATGCGCTTCGCGACGCCGCCGACGACGCGGCCACGCAGGCCGCGCTCGAGCAGCATCTCGCGCCGCGCTGGCGAACGCTTCAGGGCAGCGCGTCGCCGCTGCCGTCGCTGCGCAGGCTCGGCCGCCATTGGGTCGAGCGGCTGGCGTGGCAGGCCCGCGAATGGCGGCGCACCAGCAGTCCCCGTCAGGTCGAGCGCCGCATCAAGGCGCATAGCGGACGATCGCTGCGCGAGTGGCAGGCGCTCGTCAAGACCGAAGGCGTGTTCTTCACGGCGCGGGAACGTTACGAGGCGGGCGAGCCCTTCGATTGGGTCGGACTGGCGCAGGACGAGGGGTTCGCCGATCAGGCGCACCTGAGCCGCACGATCCGGCGGATCACGGGCTTTTCGCCGAGCGAGTTCATCCGGCGTTTCGGCGAGGACGAGTCGTTCTGGCTGTATCGATTGTGGGTGTGATGCGCGCGGCGTTTCGGCGCGGGCGGTCGTTAGGCGGGAAACGAGGCGGGAAACGAGGCGGGAAACGAGGCGAAAACGAGGCGAAAACGAGGCGAAAACGAGGCAGACGCAGTCACCGGCTGCCGGCCGCGCCGGCATCCGCGAGCAGGGACGACGCGCGCCGGCCGATCCGGCGCGTCGTCGGGCTCACTCGTCCATCAAACGGACCTTCACCTTCTTGCCCTTCACCTTGCCCGCGCTGAGCTTGCGCAGCGCGTCGCGCGCGATGCCGCGTTCCACGGCCACGTAGGTCGAGAATTCGGTCACGTTGATCTTGCCGATCTGCGCGCCGCTGAAGCCCGCTTCGCCGGTCAGCGCGCCGAGCACGTCGCCGGGGCGGATCTTCTCCTTGCGCCCGCCGAGAATCTGCAGCGTTTCCATCGGCGGAAGCAGCGGCGTCCGGCTGTCGGCCTGGAGTTCCGCCAGCGGATGCCATTCGACCTCGCGCTTCTGCGCCTGCTCGATGCCGCCCACGCGCCCCATCTCGTTCATGCTCGCGAGACTCAGCGCCCAGCCGTCCTGGTCCGCGCGGCCGGTGCGGCCGATGCGATGGACGTGCACTTCGGGATCGGGTGTCACGTCGACGTTGATCACCGCTTCGAGCTGCGCGATATCGAGCCCGCGCGCGGCGACGTCGGTGGCGACCAGCACCGAACAGCTCCGGTTCGCGAACTGGATCAACACCTGATCGCGTTCGCGCTGGTCGAGTTCGCCGTGCAGCGCGAGCGCATGAAAACCCTGCGCGCGCAGCACGTCGAGCAGATCGCGGCATTGCTGTTTCGTGTTGCAGAACGCCAGCGTGCTGACGGGCCGGTAATGATTCAGCAACAGGCCGACCGCGTGCAGCCGCTCGTCCTCGGTCACTTCGTAGAAGCGCTGGCGGATCTTGCTGTCGTCGTGGCGCTCGGCGAGCTTCACTTCCTTCGGGCTGCGCAGGAACTGCTGGCTGAGTTTGGCGATGCCGTCCGGGTAGGTCGCGGAAAACAGCAGCGTCTGCCGTTCCTTCGGACATTGGCGCACGACCGTCGCGATATCGTCGAAGAAACCCATGTCGAGCATGCGGTCCGCTTCGTCGAGCACCAGCGTGTTCAGCGCGCCGAGCGCGAGGCTGCCGCGCTCCAGGTGGTCCATGATGCGCCCCGGCGTGCCGACGACGATGTGCGCGCCGTGTTCGAGGCTCGCGGTCTGCGGGCGCATCGGCGTGCCGCCGCACAAGGTCAGCACCTTGACGTTTTCCTCGGCGCGCGCAAGGCGGCGGATTTCCTGCGTGACCTGGTCGGCCAGTTCGCGCGTCGGGCACAGCACCATCGCCTGCACGTCGAAGCGGCGCGCGTCGAGCCGCGCGAGCAGCGCGAGCGAGAAGGCCGCGGTCTTGCCGCTGCCGGTCTTCGCCTGGGCGATCAGGTCGTGGCCCGCGAGCGCGATCGGCAGGCTGGCGGCCTGGATCGGCGTCATGTCGGCATAGCCGAGCTGCGCGAGATTGGCGAGCGTCGCCGGCGCGAGCGCCAGCGTGCTGAAGGAGGTGGCGGTCGGTGTCTGGGTCATGTCGTGGCGTCGGGTTGGATGAACGGGCGGCCCGGGATCTGCTCGTAGACGATGGTGCCGTCGTCGGCGTCGAACCGCTCGACATAGTTGCGCGCGCCGCACAGCGGGCAGCGGAACAGCAGCCCTTGTCCTTCGTCCTTGATGACGACGTCGGACTGCGCCCATTGCGCGTCGCAGCTTTGGTTTCTGCAAATAAACACGGTCATTCTCCAACTGGATTCGGTGGTGCGCCCGCGCGGTTTCGCGTGAGGGCGCAGGCATGGCGCGGCCGCGGCGGGCGTTGTCCGGATGAAAGGACGGCGGTGGGGCGGCCGTTCGCTTGATGTTTCGTCGGGATGGATGATTGATCAGGCGGCGATCGGAGCGTCGCGCGTGCCGTGATTTTAACGGATCCGCGACGGCCGCCGCCGGAGCGCCCGCCGGCCGGCCGGCGCGGCGCCGCCGCGCGCACGGCGGGCAACGGACCGGGAGCGGCGCGCGCGGCGGCCGGCGGTTTTTTCAGCGGCGAATTTTTTGCGAATTTTTTCGTTCAAGAATAGCCGCATCGGGGATGCGCCGCCGCCCGTTCCGGCACGGCGGCGCCGGCCACCGATTCGGCCGATCCCCGCGCCGCGCACCCCGCGATGACCCACATGTGACACCCCGCTTTCATCTTATCGAGAGGCTAACGTCAGGAGGGCATCATCATGGTCAGGACACTCATCCGGGCGGCATGCGCCGGCGTCGCGATCGCGTGGCTCGCGTCGATCGCGCCGGCGTGCGGCGCGCAGTACACCACCGACTGGCTCGCGAATACGTACGGCACCCTCGCCGCCCACGTGGGCAACGGCGCGCGGTCGATGTGGGTGGCGCCCGAAGGCGTCATCTACACGGCGTCCTTCTGGGATGAAAACGAAGGCGGCGTCGCGATCTACCGGAACGGCGCGAGCATGGGCTCGCTCGGCATCCACAGCGAATTCCAGGGCGGGGCGATCACCGGCAACGCGACGTCGATCTTCGCCGCGCTGCAGGTCAGCACCTCGTACGGCAGCGGCTCGGTAGGGCGCTACAACCGCGCCACCGGGAAGCGCGATCTCGTCATCACCGTCAGCGTATGGAATGCCGTCAGCCGGGCCGACGTCATCACCGGGCTCGCGACGTCGGGCTCGCTGCTCTACGCCAGCGACTTCTTCGGCAACCGGGTGAGGGTGTTCACCACCGACGGCGTCTGGCAGCGCGACATCAGCGTGCCGAATCCGGGCGCGCTCGCGCTGGACGGCTCAGGCAACCTCTGGGTCGCCCGCAAGAGCGCGGGCGCGATTCTCGCGTTCAGCCCGAGCGGCGCGCCGCTGAACACGATCCAGATGACCCCGGCGTCGCGGCCGTCGGCGCTGTATTTCGACGCGGCGTCCGGGCAGCTGCTGGTCGGCGACCAGGGCCCCGACATGAACGTCAAGCGCTACACCGTGTCGGGCACGCCGGCGCTGGCCGGCACGTTCGGGATTCAGGGCGGGTATCTCGACACGACCGGCGGGGTCAAGGGCCAGGTCGGCGACAAGCGTTTTACCCGCGTCGTCGGACTCGGCAAGGACGCCGCCGGCAACCTGTACGTGCTGAACAACCCGTGGGGCGGCGGCTGGGATCTCGGCCGCAACGGCAACACCGATCTCCACGCATACGACAGCGCCGGCAATCTGAAATGGACGCTCCAGTCCCTCAATTTCGAGGCCGTCGCCGCACCGGACCCGGCCTCCGACGGCGCGTACTTCTACGCCGGGGCCAACCTCTATACCGGCTCGGCGGGCGGCAGCTTCGTCGCGAACACCGTCGATCCGTTCACCTACCCGTCCGATCCGCGTCTCAGCATGGACGATTACCAGCGCGGCCAGCACTTCGGCCAGCTGGTTTCGGTCGGCGGCAACCGGATCCTGGTGGCGTCCGGCCAGAACCCCGGCGTCTTCAATTTCTATCACTTCAACGCGGCGAACGGCTACATCGCGATACCCGACGCGACGCTGCCGGGCAATACGTTCAACACGCAGCTGCAGGTGACGGGCGGGTTCTGCATCGACAGCAAGGGCGACGTGTGGGCCGGGCTGGACGGCACCAACAGCATCTACCACTATCCGCTGACCGGCTTCGACGCGAACGGCAAGCCGGGCTGGGGCACGGCCGTCGTCACGCCCGTTGCGCAAAGCATCCAGCCGCTCGCGCGCATCATCTACCTGCCGGAAAGCGACACGATGATTCTCGCGCAGGGCATTGCCGGAAGCTGGGACTGGACGGCGATGAAAACGCGCATCGAGGTGTATCACGGCTGGCGCGCGGGGAACGTGTCGAATCCGAATCCGGTGATCAGCATCACGAGCGCCAACCCCAAGTCGATCGCCGCGGCCGGCAACTATCTGTTCCTCGGCTACGTGCACACGGTGCCCAACATCGATGCGTTCAATCTCTCGACCGGCAACCTCGACGCGACGCTGGTCAACTCCAGCGCCGGCACGATGGATGTCGGCAACGACGTGGACTCGATGTACGGCCTCAGGGCGTATCGGCGCTCGACCGGGGAGTACGTGATCACGAAGGACAACTACAACGGCTCCAGCATCGTGGTCTACCGCTGGACGCCTTGATCGCGCGGCCGGGCCGACGCGGCGGGCCGAGGGGCGCCGCGACGGCCTGTCCGGCGCGAAGCGGAATCGGCCGCTCGGCGCGGGCCCGATCGCCGTCCCGGCAGTCGCGCCGCGCCGCCCGCTTCGCTAGCGGCCGGGCGATTCGGCGACATCGCCCTGCGACAGCAGCCAGTCGAAGGTCCGCTCGACGATCGGGGAGCGCGACGGGCCTTCGACCCGCGACAGCCACCACGTGATGCCCGGCAAGCGCGGGTAATCGGCCAGTACGACCAGTTCCCCCTGCTCCAGGCTGTCTTGCGCGACCCGGCGCGACAGGCACGCGATTCCGCGCCCGCGCAGCGCGGCGTCCAGCACGAGGCGCTGATCGTCGTAGATGGCGGTCATCCGGAATGCCGACAGCTGCCCGCGAAATAACGGCGCGGTGCGTTCGCTCGTCAGATGCGCTTCGAGGCAGACGAGACCGGCATGCGCGGGGTGCTCGGCCGGCGCGAGCCGCGCGAGCCGCGCCGCCAGCGCGGAACTGCACACCGTCACCCATTCGTCGCGCAGGAACGGCGCTTCGCTCAGCCCGGCCTGCTGGATCGGCCGCGCGCCGATCGTGATGTCGACGTCGATCTCGTCGACGTAGCGCGCGCTTTCGTCGGTGGACAGCAACGGCACGAGATCGGGCAGCGCCTGCCGCAGCGCATCGAGGCGCGGCTGCAGCCAGCCGTGCAGCAGCGGAGCGGGACAGACCAGCACCACCAGCCCCGGATCGAGATAGGTCGCTATCCGACCGAGGCCGCTGCGCAGCGTGTCCATCGAGCGCTGCACGCTGCGTTGCAGTACTTCGCCGGCCACGGTCAGCTCGACGCCGCGCCCCACCCGGCGGAACAGCGGCTGCCCGAGCTGTTCCTCGAGCTGCTGGATCTGGTGACTGATGGCCGATTGCGACAGGTGCAGTTCGTCCGCCGCGCGGGAGAAGTTGCCCAGCCGGGCGGCGGCTTCGAAACCCGTCAGCAGCTTCAGCGAGGGGATACGCTTCATCAAGGCATGAGAAAAATTGATTAATCAACCCAATAAACATCATTTTTCATCAAGTATAGCGCGCGGCACAATGGCTCACCCGTTAATCAGGAGATCGAGGAATGAACCGCTTTGATGCCCGTGAACAGCGCTACCGGATGCCCGCCGAGTGGGAGCCGATGGACACGATCTGGCTGGGCTGGCCCGTGCTGGCGGATCGAGAGGCGGTATGGGGCGCCCACTACGCGCAGGTCTGCCGGGAGTTCGCGCTGGTTGCGCGCACGATCGCCCGCTATCAGCGCTGCGTGGTGACCGCGCATCACAGCCGGGCGGAGGCGGCGCGCGCGCTGCTGGGCGCGGCAGTGGAGGTGCTGGCCGTCGCGGCGGAGGACAACTGGGTGCGCGACTGCGGGCCGGTGTTTCTGATCGGCGAGCGGGGCGAGCTGGGCGCCGCGGTGTTCCGCTTCAACTCCTGGGGCGAGAAGTACCAGCCCTACGACGGCTGCCAGCAGCTCGGCCAGGACATCGCCCGCGCGGCGGGGGCGCGCATCGTCAACTCGCACATGGTGCTGGAGGGCGGCGCGTTCTACGTGGACGGCCAGGGCACGCTCGTCACGACGGAGAGCTGCCTGCTGCATCCGAACCGCAATCCGCACCTGAGCCGGGCCGAGATCGAGGCGGAACTGCGGCGCATGCTCGGCGTGGAGAAGATCGTCTGGCTGCCGGGCAATCCGGACGAAGTGGAAACCGACGGACACGTCGACGGCATCGCGTCGTTCATCGCGCCCGGCAAGATGCTGTGCCAGACCGCGAGCCCGGAACAGGGCGATTATTTCCGCGTGATGCGCGAGAACCGCCGCGCGCTGGAACGGGCGACCGACGCCGCCGGCCGCCGTTTCGATCTGCTCGACCTGCCGTCGCCGATCGTGACTGAGCGCTTCGGCTCGACACGCTACTGCGATTGCTACGCGAACTACGTGCTGGCGAACGGCGCGGTGATCTCGACCGCGTTCGGCGTCGAGCAAGATCAGGCCGCGCGCGACGTGTTCGCCCTGGCGTTTCCGGGGCGCCGCGTGGAACTGCTGCCGATCGCGACGCTGTCGATCGGCGGCGGCAGCATTCACTGCTCGACGCAGCAGCAGCCCGCGGCCGTGGCCGCTCCGGCCTGAACGGATCGAAGGTGTGCATCCATGTGTACTCGGGCGCGCTCGACCTTGCCGCGCAAAAGGCCCGGAACGGGACGCCGAAGCGCGACATCGTCTACGACATCCCCGCCGTCGGCAGCCTGATGGGGTTCGACGCGATGCTGATTCCCAAGACGGCCGCGCACCCGGACAATGCGCATGCATGCATCAGCGACATCCTGAGGCCGGATGTCGCGGCGAAGATTTCCAACGCGACGCGGTACGCGCATCCGAACTCGGACGCGCTGAAGCTGACGGATCCCGTGCTGGTCGGGAATCCGAACATTTATCCGAGCGAGGTGAAGAAGCAAACCTTGCGGACCCCGGTGGTCGAATCCGCGGAGATCAGCCGCATCGAGGGCCGGACCCGGCTGAGCTTCAAGGCGAGCCAACCCTGACTGACGCGCGGGATATCGTTCCCGCCGATTTCCATGAGGTGTTCCATGACGACGAGACGTCATTTTCTGAAGCAAGGCCTGCTGGCCTCGGGCGGCACCCTGATGGCCGGCGCGTTCGGCGCCGGCTTCAGCGCGCCCGCGCCGGCGCAGGGCGAGACCTGGCAGATGCCGGACGAAGGGGCGATGCACGCCGCCACGTGGATGGCCTTCGGCCCCGGCGAAGAGATCTGGGGCGAGAAGCTGCTGCCGGTGGTCCGGCAGAACCTGGCCGGCATCGCCAAGGCGATCGCGGCCCACGAGCCGCTGAACATGCTGGTGCGCGAAGAGGATTACGACGTCGCCGCGCGCCTGTGCGGCTCGTCGGTCAACCTCGTGATCCAGCCGATCGACGATCTGTGGATGCGCGATACCGGGCCGGTGTTCGTCAAGGGATCGTCCGGCCAGCTCGGCGCGGTGGGTTTCAATTTCAACGGCTGGGGGAACAAGCAGGAGCACGAACACGACGCGGAGGTCGCGGCGTTCGTCGCGCGCAAGACGGGCGCGCAGTTCGTCGAGACGCGCCTCGTGCTGGAAGGCGGCGGCATCGAGGTGGACGGCGAGGGCACCGCGATCATCACGGAGAGCTGCGTGCTCAACGCCAATCGCAATCCGCGCGTCGGCAAGGCGCAATGCGAAGCGGAGCTGCGGCGCCTGCTGGGCGTGCGCAAGGTCATCTGGCTGCCGGGCGTGGCGGGCAAGGACATCACCGACGGCCATACCGATTTCTATGCGCGCTTCACCAGCCCGGGCGTCGTCGTGGCGGGACTGGATCAGGATCCGTCCTCCTACGACCATGCGGTGACGCGGCGCCACCTGGACATCCTGCGCGGCGCCACGGATGCCCGGGGCCGCAAGCTGAAGGTGGTGGTGCTGCCGGGACCGTCGACCGTGCGCAGGCAGTACGAGAACGCCGAGTTCGCGGCGGGGTACATCAACTTCTACGTCTGCAATCACGCGGTGATCGCGCCGGAGTTCGGCGACAGCAAGGCGGATCGCCATACGCGCGACGTGCTGGCGGATCTGTTCCCCGGACGGGATGTCATCCAGCTGAACATCGACGGCGTGGCCGCCGGCGGGGGCGGCATCCATTGCACGACGCAGCAGCAGCCCGCTTGAGCGCGCCGGAATGGCCGCATGCCGCGTCGGCGTGACGCCGGCGCGATGCGGAGCCATTGAGGCCTCCGGCGCCCTCGGAGCCGGCGACGGGCGCGGCGACGAGCCGTTGCCGCTGTCGCGCCGGCGACCGGGCGCGCGGCGGCCGCGCCGCCCTCACTCGACCGCGACCGGCTCCTGCCCGCGCACCGCGCCGGGCGACTGGCCCACGACGCGCTTGAACGCCCGGCTGAACGCGGCGAGCGAGCCGTACCCGAGGCGGTACGCGACCGTTTCGATCGGTTCGCGATCCCGCGCGATCCATTGCGCCGCCAGGCGCATCCGCAATTCGGTCAGATAGCGGACCGGCGTCATGCCGGTCGCTGCCAGGAAGCGTTCCGCGAAGACGGAGCGGGAATGCCCCATTTCGGCGGCCAGTTCCGCGACCGTCCAGTTCCGGCCCGGGTCGCGGTGCAGCGCGACGATCGCCCGGCCGAGCCGGGGATCCTGCAGCGCCTGCACCCAGCCGGTCGCGTCGCCGCAGCCGCACTCCACCCAGCCCCGCACGATGAAGGCGGCCACGACGTCCGCGAGCCGCGCCAGGATGCCGGCGAAGCCCGCCCGCTCGGAGCAGGACTCGCGTTCCATCGCGTCGAGCATCGGCCGGATTTCGGGATAGCGCTCCAGCAGCGTGCCGACGTGCATCACCTCGGGCATCGACGCGACGAGCGGCTGCATGCCGCCCAGGTCGAGCTCCATGCAGCCGCTGAAGATCAGCGCGTCGTCGGCCTCGCTCGTGGCGCCCGAGAGAACGGTCTCATGGCACTTCGCCGCGTCGACGGAGGCCACGGTGTCGCAGAGCGGCGCGGACTCGAACGCGGTGATCGCGCGGCACGGTACGTCGGGCGCCGAGAGCAGCGCGTGCGCCCTGCCGTGCGGCAGCAGCAGCGCGTCGCCTGCTTCCAGCGGGTACGAGGCGCCGCCGTCGATGCGCAGCACCACCGCGCCGCGGGCGACGAAGTGAAACTGCGCCCGTCGCGGCGCGCTGCCGAAACTGACGCCGAACGGGTGCGCGGCCTGAATGCGCCGGTACTTGACGCCGAACAGGCGCATGCCCAGCAGCAGTTCACTGACGAGATCGCGGGAGTCGGGCGGGAGCGGCATGGCGGTCACCGGCGTCGGATTCGGACGATTGATCAAGAATGACGGATTTTACGTCATAGACCGTCTTGACGTGGTTCCTTACGCTGTGGGTTCAGTGAATCACCCGTTTTCGGAGCGAAACGAAGCATGAATACCAGCATCCAGGCCGTCGACATCGTGCCGGCGGACGAGCAGGACAAACCGGCGTGGAGCGCCGTATTTGCGATGGCGTTGGGCGTGTTCAGTCTGGTCACGGCGGAATTCCTGCCGGCCAGCCTGCTGACGCCGATGGCGTCGAGCCTCGGCGTCACGGAGGGCGTGGCGGGCCAGGCGGTCACGGCGACCGCGACGGTCGCGCTCGTGACGAGCCTGCTGACCGCCGCCGCGACGCGCAGCATCGACCGGCGGCGCGTGCTGCTGGCGTTCACCGCGCTGCTGCTCGGCTCGAATCTGCTGGTCGCGTTCGCGACCAGCCTGCCGGCGGTCCTGATCGGACGGGTGCTGCTCGGCGTCGCGCTGGGCGGCTTCTGGACCATGGCGGCGGCCACCGCGATGCGGCTGGTGCCCGTGGCGATGGTGCCGCGCGCGCTGTCGATCATCTTCAGCGGGGTGTCGGTCGCGACGATCGCCGCCGCGCCGCTCGGCAGCTACTTCGGCAACCTGATCGGCTGGCGCAACGTGTTTCTGATCGCCGCCGTGCTGGGCGTGATCGCGTTCGCGTGGCAGGCCGCGACCTTGCCGAAGATGGCGCCGAGCGGGGCGACCCGGCTGCGCACGCTGCTCGATGTGCTGCGGCGGCCGACCGTCGGGCTGGGCATGCTCGCCACGATCCTGGTGTTCACCGGACACTTCGCGTTCTTCACCTATCTGCGGCCGTTCCTGGAGGGCGTCGCGGGCGTCGGCGTGAACGGGCTGTCGGCGATCCTGCTCGGCTACGGCGTGGCGAACTTCGTCGGTACCTCGCTGGCCGGGCGGCTGCTGGAGCGGAGCTTGCGGCCGGTGCTGATCGCGATGCCGGCGGCGATGGTGGTGATCGGCGCGATGCTGGTCGCGCTGGGCCGAGCGCCGATCGCGGATGCCGTGCTGGTCGCGTTGTGGGGCGCGGCGTTCGGCGGCATCCCGGTCGCGTGGTCGACCTGGATCACCCGGACCGTACCCGACGAAGCGGAGAGCGCGGGCGGCCTGATGGTGGCGGCGGTGCAACTGGCGATCGCGACGGGTGCGGCGGCGGGCGGCGTCGTGTTCGATTCGAGCGGAGCGAACGGCGTATTCGTCGGCGCTGTCGGTGTGCTGGTCGTGGCGGTGCTGACCATCGTCGTCGGGGTGCCGGCGAAGGCGGGCGGTGCGCGCTGAGGGCGGGTGTCGAATAGCGTGATCGGCCAAGGTGCGTCATCGAGGGTGAAAATCGCTTGACGCATTGAGCGGATATTTCCGAAAGCACTCATCTCGCGCCATTCCTCTTTTCCGGTGAAAGTTTATGGAGATGCGCGCAAAGCCATTATTCAGAATTCCGGATTTTCAATAACGAAATCGAACGTGCGATTCTCGTCCGCTTTAGCGAGAATCAAGATCGGATTCACGAGCGCGCATGCTGTGCGCGATGTCGGTTGTCTTTGCGCTCGGCGGCGGTTCGTGCTCGATCGCGGCAATCGGCGCTGCCGTCATGGGTTGCGGGTTCGTCTCGCGCGTCGTGCACGGAAATCTTGTGAATCGACCGTGGAGCATGCCGGCATCCAGGATGCAGCGACCCTCCAATTCGCGGTGGGCAGCATCCCATCGGCGAAGCGACGATGCGCATGTGTGAATCGGCCTACCCGGCCGGCATCTACCGCACGCCCTTCCGACTCGCCCTCCTATATCGCAACTCGGTAAATCCCCTGGATATCGAGGCATTCGAACGCGACCGCCGAAATGGCGATCGACCGCGAGACCGGCAATTCAATTCGTTCGTTATCATGCGAAATCCGTCAATCGGATGAATTAGAAAACGAAAATGTGTGGTTCATTCTCCACCATTTGGCAATTTTTGGCAGCACATTACCGGATGTAAGCGGTATCGTTCTTGCGTCAAATGAGAGTTGGCGCAAAAAACAATGAACAACAAGACCTATCGTCTGGTGTATTCCAGACGTCACGGGATGGTGGTGGCCGTCGAAGAAACGGCCGCCGCTACGGGTAAATCGGCCGGCGGGGAAGCGCGTGCCGGCCGGCGGTCGGCGGCCGTGCGAACCACTGCCGTTGCGATGGCGTTGTCGGGCATGCTGCCGGCACTGACGCAGGCGCAGATCGTACCGACGCCGGGTACCGGCACCCACGTCGTCCAGACCCAGAACGGCCTGCCGCAGGTCGACATCGCGAAGCCCTCGGGCGCGGGCGTATCCGTCAATACGTACAACCAGTTCGACGTGCAGAAGGCGGGCGCGATCCTGAACAATTCGCCCACGCTCGTGAATACGCAGCAAGCGGGCGTGATCAACGGCAATCCGAATTTCGGGCAAGGTCAGGCCGCGCGGATCATCGTCAATCAGGTCAACAGCACGGCGGCCAGCCAGATTCGAGGCTATGTCGAGATCGCGGGGCAGCGCGCCGAAATGATCCTGGCGAATCCGGCCGGCATCGTCGTCGATGGCGGCGGCTTCATCAACACCAGCCGCGCGACCCTGACGACCGGTCAGCCCTACTACGGCGCGGACGGCGCGCTGGCCGGCTTCAATGTGTCGCGCGGCCTCATCACCGTGCAGGGAGCGGGGCTGAACGCGGCGAACGTCGACCAGGTCGACCTGCTTGCCCGGGCCGTGCAAGCCAACGCGGCGATCTATGCCAGGAACCTGAACGTCGTCGCCGGCGCGAATCAGGTCAGGCACGACACGCTCGCCGCGACGCCGATTCAAGGCGACGGCGCCGCGCCGGCGGTGGCCATCGACGTGGCGCAGTTGGGCGGCATGTATGCCGATAGCGTGTTCCTGGTCGGCAATTCCGCCGGCGTCGGCGTCGCGAACGCGGGCACGATCGCGGCCCAGGCCGGCGACCTGACCTTGCAATCGGATGGCCGTCTGATGCTGACCGGCAAGACGAGCGCGAGCGGCCATCTCGCGATGACGGCCGCCGGCGGTATCGAGAATCGCGGCACCACATACGGTCAGCAATCGCTGTCGGTCGACACGGCGGCCGATCTCACCAATAGCGGCACACTCGCCGCGCAGCAGAATCTGACGGCGACCGCCGGCACCGTGAATTCGACCGGCACGCTCGGCGCGGGCGTGAACGGCGACGGCTCGGTGGCACACGGCGGCGACCTGAGCGTGACCGCGTCGGGCCAGTTGAGCGCGACGAACCAGAACGTCGCGGGCGGCAACGCGTCGCTGACCGGCGGCAGCGTGAATCTGGCCGGCAGCCAGACGGCGGCGAACGCCAATCTGTCGCTGAACGCGAATGGCGGCGACCTGAACCTGTCAAGCGCGACGACAAGCGCGCAAGGCACCATTCAGGCGAACGCGTCCGGCATGGTGATCAACGATCGCGGCAGTCTGTCGAGCGACGGCGGCACGACTCTGTCGGGCGGCGGCCTCTCGAACCAGGGCGGCAAGGTGTCGTCGCAAGGCGCGCTGTCGGTACGGACAGCGGGACGCGTTGCCAACCAGTCCGGCGAGCTGGTGTCCCAAAGCACGATGAACGTGCAAGCCGGCGCCATCGAGAACCATCAAGGCACCCTTCAAAGCGCGGCCGGCATGACGGTTGCCGGCACGTCGCTCGACAACTCCGCCGGCCGGATCACGTCGCTCAATGCCGACGGCCTTTCGGTCACGACGAGCGGGCAATTGACCAATGCGGGCGGCAAGACGGCGAACGGCGCGCAAGGCGGCGTCATCGGCGGCAACGGGGAGGTGACCGTGCAAGGCGGCAATGTCGCCAACCACGGGACGATCACGTCCAATGCGAATCTGCGTGTAGCGGGCCAGTCGGTCGACAACGGCGGCGGCACGCTGCAGGCCGCTCGGCGCGTCGCGGTCGACGCCGGCGCGCGTCTGACCAACAGCGGCGGCGCCATTGCCGGGCAGACGGCAGCGCTCAACGGAACGACGCTCGACAACAGTTCAGGCGCCGTCCGGGCCGATCAGGTGTCGTTGACGGCAACCGACCTCGTGAATCACGGCGGTACGATCACGCAGACCGGTACCGGCGCAATGAGCGTCGGCGTGTCGGGCACGCTCGACAATGCGGGCGGCGGCACGCTGCAGACCAACAGCACGGACCTGACGCTGGCGCCCGCGACGCTCGTCAACGACGGCGGCACCATCACGCACGCCGGAAGCGGCACGCTCGCGCTCGTCGGCGCCGCAGGTTCGATCTCGAATGCCGGCGGCACGATTGCCGGCAACGGGCGCATCGTCGCGCAAGCCACCGCGCTGAACAACACGTCGGGTGTGATCAACGCTCAAGCCGGCTTGACGGCGAAGGTCGGCGGCACGCTGAACAACGCGAAAGGCAAGCTGCTGTCGAATACGGATCTGGACCTGACCGGCGGCACGCTGACGAACGACGGCGGCCAGATCGGCGCGGGCACGAATGCGATGATCCATGGCGGCTCGATGACGAATCAGGGCGGCTCGGTCGTTGCGCCGAATCTGTCGATCACCGTCGACTCGACGCTCGACAACAGCGGCGGCAAGCTCGAAACCAATCAACTGGCATTGACGGCCGCGAACCTCGTGAACCACGGCGGCACGATCACGCAGTACGGTTCGGCGTCGATGGGCATGAATGTCGGCGGGACGCTCGACAACTCGGCCGCAGGCGTCATCCAGACCAACAGCACGGACCTGACGCTCGCGTCGGCGGAGCTGAACAACGCGGGCGGCACCATCACGCACGCCGGTACGGGTAAGCTGACGATCGCGCCCGGCGGCGGGGCCAGCGCGCTGAACAACGCGTCGGGCACGATCGTGACGAAGGGGCAGGCCATCGTCAATGCGGGCAGCTGGAACAACGCGAGCGGCATTCTCGCCGCGCAGCGCGGCATCAACGCAACGATTTCGGGTGACGTGAACAACGCGCAGGGGCTGCTGCGTTCGGACACCTCGCTGTCGCTCACGAACGGCGGGGCATTGTCGAACCGTGGCGGCCACGTTCAGGCAGGACAATCGACCGTGGGAGACGCCAGCACGCTCGACATCCAGTCGGGATCGATCGACAACGCGGACGGCGCCATGGTCGACCTCGGCACGGGCAAGACGACCGTGCAGAGCGGCAGTCGGATCGACAACAGCCACGCCGGCGGCGTATCGGGGATGGGCGCCATCACCGGCAACGGCGACGTGACGATCGGCGCGGCGTCGATCGTCAATACGCAGGGCGGTCAATTGAGCGGCGCATCGCTGCATGTCCGGGGCAACACCCTCGACAACAGCGGCGGGCGGATCGGCAATGTCACGGGATCGAGCGGCGACGTCGATGTGACGACGACCGGCGCCATCACGAACACGGGCGGCCAGATCGGCTCGACGCGCGATCTGTCGATATCGGCGGCCGCGCTGCAAGGCGGCGGAACGATCGGCGCGATGCACGATGCGAACGTGAACCTTCAAGGCGATTTCTCGGCGACGCCCGATTATCAGTTCAACGTCGGTCATGATCTCGCCTTCACGCTGCCTGGTACGTTCCACAACAGCGGCAATGTGCAATCGGTCAACAACCTGAGCGTCAATGCGGACGACATCGTCAACTCGGGTGCGATGACGGCGGGCGGGCTGCTGCGCACGCAATCGGCCAACCTGGCCAATACGGGTGCGCTCGTCGGCGGCAGCGTATCGCTCAAGGCAACCGGGACGATCTCGAACGTCGGGTCGACCGCGCTGATCGGCGGGTCCGACAGCGGCGGCACGCTCGAAATCCTGGCGAACGACATCGAGAACCGCGACGACACCACGGCGACCGACACGATGGCGCAGACGGCCATCTTCGGCATGGGCAAGGTCGTGCTGGCGGGCGGCAAGGACGCGAGAGGCAACTATACGAACGCGGCCCTGGTCAACAATGCTTCCGCGCTGATCCAGTCCGGCGGCGATATGGCATTGCACGCCGACAAGGTGACGAACACGCGCCGCGTGATGAAAACCGCCACCAATCGGATCGATCCGGCGACGCTCGCGCAGTTCGGCATTCCGATCAGCGGTCGAACCGGGCAGGTGGGCGTGAAGGATCCGACCAGCATCGGCGGGGTGTATACCGAACCGCCTCACGGCGGCCAGTGGAACAGTACGTATCAGTTCACGACTTACTACGCGGACAGCGCGACCGCGACGACCGTGACGGACATCAGCCCGGCGGCGCAGATCGTGTCGGGCGGCAATATCAACGCGACTTCGGTCGGCAATCTGCAGAACTACTGGAGCAACATCACGGCGGTCGGCAATGTCGCGATGCCGCAGCGTTACGACGGCGACGGTTGGGCGGCCTCCGGCCAGACGTTGCCGGGCGTGACGGTTTCCTACTCCGGGCAGTACCACTACAACAACTACGACAACAGCGAACACGACTGGCAACTGCCGTTCGGCAACGCGCCGTTTGTTGGTCAGCGTCCGGGCGGCTATACGCAGGCGGCGCCCGCGTCCGTCAAGCCGTACAAGCTACCCGGCTACGATTCGACCCTGGGTGCGAACGGGACGATTTCCGGCACGGGCGTCAGCGTCAACAACACCGCGGGCAATGCGTCGATTCCGTCGCTCGGACTGTTGCCCGGCCAGGCGGTGCCGGGCCTCACGCTCGGCGGCCTGAGCGGCAACGCGAGCGGAGCGAAATCATCGGCGTCCGCGGTGCACGGCGGGGCGCAGGCTCCGGTGGATCCGGTCATCGCCAGCGCGACGGCGCTGAACGTGCTGAACAACCTGACGATTCCTCAAGGCGGGTTGTTCAAGCCGACCACCGCGCCGAATGCGAATTACGTGATCGAGACGAATCCGGCGTTCACGAATCAGAAGAACTTCCTGTCGAGCGATTACTTTTTCAGCCAGATCGGCGTCGACCTGACCCACATTCCGAAGCGTCTCGGCGACGGCTTCCACGAGCAGCAGCTCGTTCGCAATCAAGTGACGGCACTGACCGGGAAGGCGGTGCTGGGGCCGTACGCGGACCTCCAGACGATGTATCAGACGCTGATGGCGGCCGGCGCGGGGCTGTCGAAGTCGCTCGATTTACCGATTGGCGCGAGCCTGTCGGCCGAGCAGGTGTCGAAGCTGACCGGCAACGTGATCATGATGGAATCGCGGGTGGTCGACGGCCAGCCGGTGCTGGTGCCGGTCGTCTATCTCGCGAAGGCGAATCAGCGGAACGTCGACGGCCCGCTGATCACGGCGTCGAACATCGATTTGCAGGATGCACGGTCGTTCGCGAACAGCGGCACGATCGAGGCCGACAATACGCTGGCGATCCAGGGCAAGCAGATCGACAATGCGTTTGGCGCGCTGCAGAGCGGCGGGTTGATGTCGCTCGCGACGGAGAACACTATCGACCTGACGTCGGCCAGCGTGAAGGCCGGCAGCCTGCGGGTGGACGCGGGGAAAGACCTGATTTTCGATACGGCGACGAAGTCGGATACGCGGGTGAGCCGCGACGGCGCGACGAGCGTGGTGACCACGCTCGGGCCGACCGCGAAACTCGATGTCGCGGGCGATGCATCGATCGTCACGGGCGGCAATTTCCAGCAGAACGCGGGCAACCTGTCGGTCGGCGGCAATCTCGGCATGAATGTCGGGGGCAACTGGGATCTCGGCGCGGTCCGCACGGGCGAGCACAAGATCGTGCAGCGCGCGAATGGCGTGTCGAATACCGATATCAATAGCGTGGCGGGCAGTTCGGTGAAGGTGGGCGGGCAGTCGAATGTGGCTGTCGGCGGCGACCTGACGGCACGCGGCGCGCAGATCGATCTCGGTCAGGGCGGAACGCTCGCGGCCAAGGGCAATGTGACGCTCGGTGCGGCGAGCGCGACTTCGACCGTGAACAGCAACAGTTCCGGCAGCGACAGTCACGGCAGCTACGCGGAAACGCTGCATACGTCGGACCAGACGTTGACGGGAACGATCCTCAAGGGCGGCAATACGGTCAATCTCGTGTCCGGCAAGGACATCACGGTCAGCGGCAGCGCGATCAGTCTCGACAAGGGCAACGCGAACTTGCTGGCGGCCGGCGATGTGAATGTGGGTGCCGCGACTGAAACGCACGAGATCAATTCGCACGAGACGCATAGTCACAGCAATGTCGTGAGCGGCGCGAAGGTGGCGAGCGGGATTGATCAGACCGCGACCTATAGTCAGGGCAGCACGATTTCGGCGGACGGCGTGAATGTCGTTGGCGGTCGGGATGTCAATGTGGTCGGCAGCAACGTGGTCGGCACGAACGACGTCACCCTGAGAGCCGGTCGCGACGTCAATATCGGCACGTCGCAGGACACGGTGCAATCGTCAACCTACTACGACAAGAAGGAAACCGGCCTGATGTCGAACGGTGGCCTGTCGGTGTCGGTGGGTTCGCGCTCGCAGGCGGACAAGCAGCAGTCGGCGTCCGTGACGAACAACGGTAGCGCGATCGGCGCGCTGGACGGCAATCTGACCGTCAGTGCCGGCAACGACCTGCACGCGACCGGCAGCGTGCTGCACGCGGGCAACGATGTAAACCTCGTCGGGAAGACGGTCAAGATCGATGCCGCGACGGACACGTCCAACTTTGCGGAGCAGCAGCAGTTCCGTCAGTCCGGATTGACCGTGGGTGTAACGAACCCGGTGGTTGCGGCTGTGCAGACCGGGCGGCAGATGGCGAATGCGGCGCAAAGCGTGGGCGGCGATCCGCGCCTGATCGCGCTGGCAGCCGCCACGACGGGGCTCGCGGCCAAGAATACCTACGATTCGTTGAAGCAGATGGGCGGCGATCCGTTGAAGGCCGCGACGAGCGTCGGGATCAACGTGTCGGTCGGCGCGAGCAAAAGCGACAGCCAGATGCAGGCGCGGTCGAGTACGGCGGTCGGCAGCACCGTCTCGGCGGGACGCAACGTGACGATCGCCGCCGCTGGCGCGGGGAAGGACAGCAATATCGACGTGATCGGCAGCGCGATTTCGGCGGGCAATAACGCGAAGCTGGCGGCCGAAGGCAACGTGAATCTGCAAGCGGCAGAGAACACGAGCAGCCAGCACAGTACGAACAGTGGATCGAGTGCCTCGGTTGGCGTGTCGTTTACCGTCGGCGCTAAAACCGGCGTGGCGCTCACGGCGGGCGTTGCAGGCAACCGCGGCAACGCGGACGGCGACTCGTCGACGTGGACGAACACGCACGTGGCCGCGGGTAATCAGCTGACGATCCAGTCGGGCGGCGATACGAATCTGAAGGGTGCGGTTGCGTCGGGCAAACAGGTGATTGCCGACGTTGGCGGCAACCTGAACGTCGAGAGCCTGCAGGACAAAAATCATTACGATTCGAAGCAGCAGAACGCCGGTGTATCCGTGAGCGTATGTCCGCCGCCATGCGTGTCGAGCGTGTCGGGCAGCGTCGGCCAGACCAAGATGAACAGCGACTACGCCAGCGTAACAGAGCAGTCGGGCATCAAGGCGGGAGATGGCGGGTTCCAGGTCGACGTGAAAGGGAATACCGATCTGAAGGGCGGCGTGATCGGGAGTAGTGACAAGGCGGTGCGGGATGGGGTGAACAGTCTGACGACGGGCACGCTTACCCATAGCGATATCGAGAATTATGCGTCGTATGACGCGTCACAGATTGCGCTGTCCGGCGGTTATGGCGGAACGATTGGGAAGGACCAAAAAGGCCAAGCGGACAACGTGAATCCGGTACCAGGGACAAGCGTGCCGAAGGGGGGAGGTTGGTCGGTCGTACCGCCCGTTGCGATTGCTGCGTCGGGGAGCGAAAGCTCCACGACGAAGAGCGGCGTTAGTGGTGGGAGGGTGACGATAAAGGACGAAGCAAGACAGCAGCAATTGACAGGACAGACCGCGGAGGCAGCAGTTTCGAGCGTCAATCGAGATACGTCCGATACGGGGGGCGCACTGGCGCCAATTTTTGATAAGGAGAAGATTGAGGCGGGGTTTGAGATTACGAGTCAGTTCGTGAATCAGGTGGGGACGTTTGTAGCGAACAGGACGAGCGAGATCGATGGACTGAGGAAAACGGCGAATGATTCAAACGCGAAGGACGCGAACGGGAACCCGCTGACGGATACGCAGCGTCAGCAGATGTTGGCGCAGGCGAACGATATCGAACAGACGTGGGGGCCGGGCAAGCCGGGGCGTCAGATCATGACGGCGTTGACGGCAGCGGCAGGCGGGAATGTGACGGGCGGCACCGGTCAGTTTGCGGCGAATGCGGCGATTGGCTATGTGCAGAGTCTCGGGGCGAACAAGGTCAAGGAACTGGCGGATTCGTTTGGTCAGGGGACGCCACAAGCTGAATCGGCGCGAGCGGCGCTGCATACGATCGTGGGATGCGCCGGGGCAGCGGCCGGAGGTCAAGGATGTGGTTCCGGCGCAATGGGTGCGGCGGCCAGTTCGCTGATCGGCTCGGCGCTTGGTTCAGCGGAAGGATTGACGGAGCGGGAACGGCAAGCGCGGGTCGATCTGGTGACGAGCATCGTGGCGGGCATCGCGATGGCGGGCGGGCTGGATGCGGCGACGGCGACGGCGGGGAATGCGGCGAAGATCGAGGGGGAGAACAATTGGGCAGCGGGGATGGTTGGCGGAGCGCCGCAACTGTTGCCGCCGGGGATTCCGGGTTATAAAGGAGAGGCGGGGCAGAAAGGCGATGGGGTGATCGCTGATCCTGCAACGGAGTTGGATCCGGGCGCGAAAGCGGGGCCGATCATTACGCCGAATCCGGGGCCGAAGGTGATCGAGGCGTTGATTACTGCGGCCGTGCCGGACAGTATCAAGCAGCTTGTGCAGGCGGTTGTTAATGCGGTTGGTGGGGGCGGAGACGCGACTAAATCACCGAGTACACCTACAGGAATGAGCGGTAGTCCGATGGATGTACCACGCGGAACAAATACCCCGGCTACTATCAATGGAGTTGACTACTCTGCTCATGCAATAGATCAAATGCAAGGTCGCGGCGTACCGCCTTCGGCAGTAAAAAACACTATTGAAAACGGGGTTGTCTATCCCACTCGCGAAGGAACAACAGGGTACTACGATCCGGTAAACAATATGCGAGTCGTGACAAACTCAAAAACGGGGTTGGTCGTAACGGTAATTCCTGGAGCACCCGGAAAATGAAGAATTCGTTTAGTGGACTTGATTTGGCAGTAAAGAATGTTCTCTTTCTTGAGTGGGACCCGATCGGGGTGCGCGATTGCCCGGAAGCAGAGGATGAGTACGACTCATACGTGCCCCGCGTTAGCTTGATGCTGAGGGAGCGAAAAACTACCGAGGAGCTTTACGCATACCTCCGCTTTCTTGAAGTCGATCGCATTGGTCTTGATGGTGATGAGGCTCACACCCGAAACATTGCAAATAGGCTGATGGATTTGCCCCAAAATCCATAAACACCGAGCCCGGCTGTTGCCGGGCTCGGTGTTTATGCAGACTTCGCGCTGTCGTCGGCATGTCTGTCGTTCATCGAGGACTTGTTGCTCGGCCTGGATAAGCTCTTGAATCTCCTGTTCGGTCAACTCGCGGCCGACGATGCGATAGGCGTGATCGGGGGAGATCGTCAACTGACACGATTGGTAATTGAAGGGGAGGAGTACGCGGTTTCCTGGCACAAAGCCGCAAGCGATCGGCGGCGGTTTGCCAGGGGAAGGCGGGTCGGTTACGGTCGGGCAGGAACCGCGAGGTGAAGCCATCGTGCGGGGCTTCTTCGAGCACGAACTCGCGTCTTACGGCGGAAAACAGCGTCTGGGCGAAAAAAATGGTTGGGGAACTGAGCGTCGGGGAAAACGGGTTTGCGAAGCCTTGAGGCGTCGGGGGAAATGGCGATTCGACAAGGGCGGACGTGTCGGGGTTGCGTGTCTTTGACAAGGAGAAGATTGAGGCGGGGTTTGAGGTTACGAGTCAGTTCGTGAATCAGATCGGGACGTTCGTGCGGAACAAGGCGAGCGAGATCGATGAGTTGAGGAAAGTAGCGAACGATCCGAATGCGCAAGATTCATCCGGCAATCCGCTAACGACGGATCAGCATCAGCAGATGTTGCAGCAGGCGAATGATATCGAGCAGACGTGGGGGCCGGGCAAGCCGGGGCGTCAGGTTTTGACGGCGTTGACGGCAGCGGCGGGCGGTAACGTGATGGGCGGTGTGGGCCAGTTTGCGGCAAATGCGACGATTGGTTGCGTTCAGGGGCTTGCAGCGAATCAGGTAAGGCAGCTTGCCGATTCGTTAGGCAGCGGGACACCTGAGGCTGAATCGGCGCGGGCGGCGTTACATGCGATTGCGGGGTGCGTGGGGGCAGCCGCGGGTAGACAGGGCTGCGGTGCGGGCGCGATGGGGGCGGCAGCAAGTTCATTGCTGGGATCGGTGCTTGGATCGGCGAGTGGTTTGACGGAGCAGGAGCGGCAGGCTCAGGTCGATCTGGTAACTAGTGTTGTGGCAGGAATTGCGTCGGCAGGTGGGGTGAACCCAGCTACGGCGGGGAATGCTGCGCAGATTGAAGGGGAGAACAATTGGGGCGCAGTAGTGGTGCCGCCACTTCCACCATATCCGAGTGGCTCAGGGCTGCCGGGATATAAGGGTAAGCACACCCAAAAAGGCGATGGTGGGGCCTGTCAGTAATTTCGTGTTTAAGGCATAACCTGCACTCAAGGAGAGTCTATGCCTCGCAAACCGAAAGCCCAGCCGGCAGACCTGGCGGCCATTGCCGAGCTGCTCGAGCAGCTCGGCAATGGCCCGATGACGGCCGACGCTATCAATGCAGCCACGCTGGCGTTCAAGAAGGCGCTGATCGAGCGAGCGCTGGGCGGCGAGATGAACCACTTTCTCGGCGATCCCCCTGGTGCGGCCAAACCGGGCACCACCACGAACCAGCGCAACGGTAAAGGTACCAAGACAGTCCTGACCCAAGACGGCCCGATCCGTATCGAGGTGCCGCGCGACCGCGACGGGCGCTTCGCTCCGCTGCTGATTCCCAAACACGAACGGCGCTTCACCGGCTTCGACGACCAGATCGTCGCCATGTATGCCCGGGGTATGACCGGGCGAGAGATCCAGGGTTGTCTGCTGGAACAGTACGGCGCCGAGGTCTCACCCGACTTCATCAGTTCCGTCACCGACGAGGTCATGGCCGAAGTCACTGCCTGGCAGGCCAGGCCGCTCGAACCGATGTATCCGGTCGTGTTCTTCGATGCGCTGCGAGTCAGGATGCGCGCCGCGACCGTCGACGATGATGGTCCGCCGACATGGCGCACGGCGAGCAACATAAGCGGAAGCTCCTCTGAAAACCCAACCCGTCACACCCGATCTCGTGCCTCGATATCCGCGCACGAATGAACATCCCGCCGCATGACATCGCGTCACGCATGACGGCTGCCTCGACCGTCCCCCATCCCATGTCGCGCATCACTGGAACCGGTCCTCAGCGATTGCGATACGTCCATCGTCATCCGGGAAACCGCCGGAGGATTCCTAACTGTAAGGGAATGATAAGAGAGAGAAAACGCCTGGCAAGGGTATCGAATTAACGCGAGTGCGCTGGTAAAGTACGCCTGATTCAGAACCCTTCATAACACTGACAGCCGGATCCCCACGTCACCATGCCGCTCAAGCTACCCGAACCACGCGCCGGCAATTCGAAGGCTCGCTCCGCGCGAAGTCTGCCGGCCGCCGCGGCCTTGTCCTTCTCCCTGCAGGGTTGCGCGTCGCGTGGCGCGCCGTCGTATGAGATTTTCGGCGCCTATTTCCCGCTCTGGCTGTTGAGCGGCGTGCTCGGTGTCGTCNGCCGGGAAACCCCAACGCTCATCGCCCGCTGTTGTTTCTCCGCTTGCTTGTCCGATGGATCAGTAGATTTCTCAGCAATACCAATATGCCATTCAAATCAACGAAACCCCGTATCGGTACGCCGGAGCCACCCAACGTGCGCAGCCTGCCTGCCGCCGCTATCGGCCTGCCTTTACAGGGTTGCGCATCGCGTGGCGCGCCGTCGTATGAGATTTTCGGCGCCTATTTCCCGCTCTGGCTGTTGAGCGGCGTGCTCGGTGTCGTCGGTGCGTTGATCGCGCATCGCGTATTCGTCGCGACCGGCTGGGCGCAGACCGTACCGCTTCAGCTTTCCGTCTGCGTGGCGATCGGCCTGACGGTCGCCGCGCTCGTCTGGCTCTCGGGAACAGGACAGCTCCTATGAAGATGGCCGGCACCCGTCAACCCTCGCGCAAGGGTCGCCTGATCGCGCTCGCGATCATCGTGCTCGGCCTGATCGCCGCGTGCTACGCGTACTACCGCTCGTCCCGTTTCCCGTCGACCGACGACGCCACGATCGACGCCGACGTCGTGCACGTCGCGACACCCGTCGGCGGACGGATCGTCAAGCTCGCGGTGGAGGAGAACCAGCGGGTCGCGCAAGGCGATCTGCTGTACGAGATCGATCCCGTGCCGTACCGGCTGAGGCTCGCCCAGGCCCAGGCCGATCTCGCGCTGGCGCGCGCATCGCTCGACACGCGGCGCAAGACCATCACCAGCGAGCGCGCGAACTCGGCCATCGCGGGCGACCAGACCAGCAAGGCGGCGCACAACTACGATCTCGCGACGCGCAACCTGCAGCGCATCACGCCGCTCGCCGCGAAGGGCTACGTTTCGTCTCAGCAACTGGATCAGGCGCAGGTCGCGCAGCGCGACGCCGAACTGTCGCTGCGCCAGGCACAGCAGCAGAAGCAGGCCACCGCGCAGTCGATCGGCGACGACGCCGACGCGATCGCGACGGTGCAGGCGCGCGAGGCCGCCGTCAATCTCGCGCAGCACAACCTCGACGATACGGTCGTGCGCGCGCCGCAAAACGGTTTCGTCACCGGGCTGTCGGTGCTGGCGGGCGAGACGGTCGGGCCGAACCAGTCGTTCTTCACGCTGGTCCATGCGGACGAATGGTTCGCGGTCGCGAACTTCCGCGAAGCCTCGCTGGAACGCATCCAGGTCGGCGATTGCGCGACCGTCTACTCGATGATCGACCGGAGCGAGGCGATGCGCGGCAAGGTTGTCGGCATCGGCGCGGGCATTTCCGATTCGAGCCGGATCAACCTGCCGCGCGCGCTGCCGATCGTCCAGCAGTCGGTGAACTGGGTGCGCGTCGCCCAGCGTTTCCCGGTGCGGGTGAAGCTTGACGAACCCGCCGCCCGGCTGGTGCGGATCGGGGCAAGCGCAATCGTCGAGGTCAGGCATGGCGCTGCCTGCCGGTGATCTGTCGCGCCCCGGCGCAGCCGAGGTCCTGAAACTGCTCGCGCCCTATCCGGGCCGGGCCGCGATGACGTTGCGCGTTGCGCTGATCTGCGCGCTGACGGTGTGGGTCACGAGCGCGTACGGCACGCCCGAAGCGGCGGTGTCCGCCTATGTCGTGTTCTTCCTGAGCCGGCCCGACCGGCTGACGAGCATCGTGACGAGCGTGGCGATGCTGGTGTTCGTCACGCTGGTGCTGGCGCTCGTGCTGGTGGTGGCGATCTTCTCGCTCGACGACCCGCTCTGGCGGGTCGCGTGCATCGCCGGGCTGTCGGCGCTGCTGCTGTTCGTCACGTCGGCGAGCAAGCTGCGGCCGGTGGGCGCGATCGCCGCGATGATCGTCGGTTTCTTGCTGGACAAGCTCGGCAGCGTGCCGTTCGGCGAACTCGCGACGCGCGCGCTGCTGTACACGTGGCTGATGGTGGCGATTCCGATCGGCGTGGCGATCGGCGTGAACCTGCTGTTTTCGCCGTCGCCGCGCCGGCTGGCCGGTCGCGAACTGGCGAAACGGCTGCGGCTCGCGGCGCGCGGGCTGACCGACCCCGATGCGGCGCGCGAGGCGCTGGCCGCGTGTCTGCGCACCGGCGACGAGCAGATCGGCAAGTGGCTGAAGCTGTCCGTGGTCGAGGGCTCGTCGGTGCGCGCCGACGCGGCCGCGCTGAATCAGGCGGTGTCGTCGACCTTCGCGATTCTGGTCGCCGTCGAGCTGGCGGTGCACGAGCCGTCGGCGCGGCTGCCGGCATCGTTCGCCGCGCCGCTCGCGGACACGCTGGCGCGCATGGCGGAGATGCTCGAAGCGGGCGGCTATCCGGTCGACATCGCACTCGATCTGCCCGACGCCACGGCGCTGACGCCGCTCGCGCTCACCGTGGCCGGCGATCTGCGCGCCGCGATCACGCGCTTCGCCGTGGTCGATCCCGACGTGCCGCCCGCGCCGCCCGCCGGCAAGCGCGGCGGCTTCTTCCTGCCGGACGCGTTCGCGAATCCCGACCATGTGCGCTACGCGCTGAAGACCACGATTGCCGCGATGGTCTGCTACCTGCTGTATTCGCAGCTCGACTGGTCGGGCATCCATACCTGCTTCATCACGGTCTACGTGGTGTCGCTGGGCACCACGGCCGAAACCGTCGAGAAGCTGACGCTGCGCATCGCCGGCTGTCTGGTGGGGGCGCTGCTCGGCACCGCCGCGATCGTGTTCGTGATGCCGGCACTGACCTCGGTCGGCGAACTGATGGGCGTGGTGTTCGCCGGCGCGTGGCTGTCCGCGTGGGTGGCGTTCGGTTCGCCGCGCATTGGGTACGTCGGCTTTCAGATTGCCTTCGCGTTCTTCCTGTGCGTGATCCAGGGCGCGGCGCCGGGCTTCGACCTGACGATTGCGCGGGACCGCACGATCGGGATCCTGCTCGGCAACGTGGTCGTCTATCTGGTCTTCACCCGCATGTGGCCGGTCAGTGTCGCCGCGCGGGTCGATCTTGCGCTGGCCGAGTTGCGCGGCCAGTGGGCGCGGCTGACGACGCTCACGCATGCCGGCGCGCGGCGCGCCCAGGCGGCGAGCGCGCGGGCCCATGGCGGTGCGTTGCAGCAGGATATCGCGCTGATGCACTACGAGCCGTGGTGGGTACGTCCGCCCGCGCAATGGATCGCGCAGCGCCGCCACGCGCTCGCGAAACTCGGCGCGCTGGAAGGGCCGATGTTCCTGCTCGCGGACCGGCAGCCGGGCGATGCGGCGATCGACGGCTGGCTGCGGCGGCTCGGGGGCGACACGTTGCCGGCGACGGCCGCCGACGCCGCCGCTGACGTGCAGCGGATTCCGCCGGATGCGGCGGCCGATGCCGCGCGCGATGCGCTGGCGGCGCTCGGCGAAGCGCGCCTGACCCCACTCGAACGCGCCGCATCCGACGATGCGGCGAAGGAGCTTACGACTCATGCGCCGGCTTAATCCGCCATTCGCGCTGGCGATTCTCGCCGCGGCCGGTCTGGCCGGATGCGCCACCTCGTCGCTGGACATGGCGCCGGACAGCCCGGAGCGCCCGTGGCAACCCCGCACGGATGCCACGGGCGCGATCGTGCCGGGCGCGCCGCGCGCGGCATCGTCGGTATCGGCGTCCACCTACCGGCTGCCGGCGAATCCGTCGCTGGCCGCGGTGCCGCCGCCGCCCGACCTGGATGCGTCCCATGCGTACGGGCTGGCCGAGCTGATCGATCTCGCCGAATCGTCGAACCCGCTGACGCGCATTGCGTGGAACGACGCGCGCAACGCCGCGCTCGCGGCGGGCATCGCGAAGAGCGCCTATCTGCCGCAGCTGTCGGTGTCGGCGATGGGACGGTATGCGGCGGCGCACAGTTCGAGTTCGAGCGAGCTCGGCGATTCGTCGCTCAGCGGTTCGACCCATGGCGCGACCGCGGTGCTGTCGCTGCAATGGCTGCTGTTCGATTTCGGTGGGCGCGCGGCGCGCGTCGAGGCGGCGTCGCAGGCGTCGGTGATCGCGAACATCGGTTTCACCGCGATGCATCAGCAGGTGATCTACGACGTGAGCGTCGCGTTCTACGCGTACCAGGCGGCACGCTCGCGGATCGTGACTGCGCAGCAGGGCTTCGACAACGCTGCCGCGATCGAGGCCGCGGCGCAGTCGCGTTACAAGCAGGGAATCGGCACCGTCATCGAAGTCGCGCAGGCGACCCAGAACCGTGCGCAGGCGAAGCTCGCGCTGGTCCAGGCGCAGGGCGCGGAGAGCAACAGTTATCTGGCGCTGATTTCGGCGATGGGCATTTCGCCGCTGTCGAAGCCGAAGATCGCCGAGATGCTGGTGCGGCCGCTGTCGCCGGCGATGAACGAACCGGTCGAGCGGATCGTGTCGTCCGCGATCGCGCAGCGCCCGGACGTCCTGAGCGCCTATGCGATGGAGCGGGCCAATCTGGCGAAGATCAAGGCGGCCGAATCGGAGTTCATGCCGAAGGTGTTCCTGTCGGCGTCCGGTGCGTACAACACCAGCAGTACGTCGCTGTCGGCCGTGCCGGCGATCGGGCAGCAGTTGCCGACGGTCAACCTGAGCGGCGGGCGTNTCCTGAGCGCCTATGCGATGGAGCGGGCCAATCTGGCGAAGATCAAGGCGGCCGAATCGGAGTTCATGCCGAAGGTGTTCCTGTCGGCGTCCGGTGCGTACAACACCAGCAGTACGTCGCTGTCGGCCGTGCCGGCGATCGGGCAGCAGTTGCCGACGGTCAACCTGAGCGGCGGGCGTTACGGCGGCAGCGTGATGCTGGGGGTGACGATTCCGCTGTACGACGGCGGCCTGCGCTCGGCGGTGCTGGCGCAGGCGCGCAACGACGCGGACAGCGCGTCGACCCGGCTCGCCAGGAGCCGGGAGGAGGCGGTGCGGCAGATCGTCGGTGCGCAGAACACG
>NZ_JAWJWL010000033.1:0-55984 GCF_034721475.1 Burkholderia alba
CTGCGCGAAGGCGTGCGCTTAGTTCATGAGCGTGAGGTACAACGTTCGACGTCGGATGTCGCTACGCAGTCCGGCTTATGCGACGCCAATGCCGGGCGCGGAAATTTCGCTGAAACCTCGTCCGACCAGTTCGACCAATCACAAGCCAACGACTTCAAACGATAAAGGCTCATATGTTTGCGCGAGTTTCTCCGTACCCGGCGCTAACTCCCGTCTGCCGTGCGGCCGGTCACGCCGTTCCCGATGAGTCTCGCTGACCCGGGCGGTTGTCAAGAGCGTAGCGTACGCGCAGCCGGGAATGTACTTTTCCTCGCGTCTGATGAGCCTGGAAATCGTAGGGGTAGGACTAGATTTCGTCAATCAACGTTAAACAAGTGAGAGGTATTGTCATGTCATCAACAAAATTCCGAGTGATGTCAGCCAGAAAGTCCTCTTCGATCATTGCCAAATCACCGGTGATACGTCACATCAAGGCATCTGATCATTACCATCCGCTGCATTTCTCTCAGAAAATAGTCGATAATCACATTCTGAAAATCCAATTGATCGGCGAGGCCGTGCTGCTGGCGATCAAACGCAGCGAATTCGACGAATCCGTTTTTCGGTACATACTTGACAGTGGATTAACGCGCCCCACCGATCGTGCACTGTTTGATTTGGACTGAGGTCGATAGGGTCCTGAATGACAGGTTGACTTCATCTCGATTGATTGTAAGCGCGCAATTCAGCACACGTAATGAGGGGCGGCATGCAATCGACAGACGAGCATAGCCGCACCGCGGCGGTCGAGATCGACCGGCGATGTCGGTGGCGTGGAGTTCGGTGTGAGCGCCGAGCTAGCGATCGGCACTCGTTCAGCGCGTCAGCTCACGCTCGCCGCGGCTTGCCGCTTAGCGTAGTTGAACGGCAGCAGATCGCTGATGTCGGTGTCTGGTGCGCGTTGCGGCAATTCCGTCAGTACGTGGAGCAGATACGCATACGGTTCGACCCCGCAGGCGCGGCACGTCAGGACCAGGCTGTAGACCATCGCACTTGCTTTCGCGCCGGCAACGGTGTCGCAATGCAGCCACGACTTTCTTCCGGTACAGAACGGTCGGATGTCTCGCTCGATGACGTTGTTGTCGATGGGGGCGCGACCATCCATCACGTAGCGGCTCAGGTACAGCCATTGGTTTCGGCAGTAGCTGATCGCCTTGCCAAGCAGGCTTTCAGGCAGCACCTTCGGCGCCAGCTCGTCGAGCCATGCCTTGAAGGCATTGAGCAGCGGCACGCTGTGCTGCTGCCACAGCCGATACATGTAGTCGGACGCGCGTTTCGCCATCGGGCAGTTTGCCCTTGGCAAGAGCCTCGACCTGGTACAACGCTTGGAAGTACTCGAGCGCCTTGGCGACGCGCAGGCTGGGCTTGTTCTTTTGTCCCTTGAGGACGTCGGTAAACGCCCGTCGCGCGTGCGCCATGCATCCGAAGTGCGTCGCCTTCTGGAGCGTGCGCCACGCGGCATAGCCGTCGGACATCAACATACCGGCGTAATCGCCAAGGAACGCCTTCGGATATTCCTGACCGCGCCCTGGCTGGTACTCGAACAGCACGACCGGCTCAGCGCAATCCTCGGCGCTGCGGAAGCACCACATATAGCTTTTGCTCTGCGCGGCCTTGCCGGGTTCCTTGAACACCTGGACCGTCGTTTCGTCACCGTGGATCAGAGACTGCGACAGCAGCATTTTATGCAGCGCGTCGTACAGCCTGCCGTAGTGAAGCTCGCTGGGCCGGATGATCCAGTTCGCCAGCGTACCGCGACTGACTGGGACGTTCGAGCGTGCCAGCACATCCGCCATCCGATACAGCGGCGTGCCGTCGACGTACTTCCCGGTCGTGACGGTGGCAATCATCGACGCGCTTGCGTGGCTCCCCGGCAGTGGCTGTACTGGCATGGGCATGGGCGCAAGCACGATCGGCATGGGTTTCGCAATGCTGGCACGCGTATTTGAAGCGGGCGTTCTGGAGAACTGTGACCTTGACTGCGTAGTGCAGTTGCTCGCTGACGGTACCTTGAACATCTCTGCTTTCCTTCCTTTGGGTCGAGTTTATACGCGACCTGCTGGAAGGCGAAATTTCAGGGGAAGCTCAACTGATGGGGCAGCCGTTAAATTACTGCATCTAAATTTCTACTGATCTTGGCTATTAATGTCGTCTTGAATAGTCGGTCCGTTACAGTAACCGCCGATGGCATTGTCAGTCCCCGCAGCAGATTCCGAGATTCCACTTTCAGGAAAGACTTGCGGATGGTCAACAGGGAAGTAATTGCACATCACGACGACGTATATATCATGGGCAGGTTCCGTCATTGCAGGTTTCGCTGTCGATGATGCTGCCTGCGCTGTTACGACCTGAGCTCCCAACCAACAAAGAACCATAGTTGATACCACCAGACGATTAGTCATTTTTACCTCCCATCGCTTACCAATGCAGTTTACGGAATGCTCTGTACGATACTCTGCTCAGATTCATTGCCACTTTCGGCTGTGCCAACTTCCACTGTCCCGCCGACCGAATAGGCTCTGACTTCCGCGTTCGCGCCACCCTCTGGAGATCCATCATCCACAGCGGTTAAGCTTCCAGGCTCAACATGAAACGGATGTATCGTGCCTCCAGAGGTCTCGAAGTTCCCTACCATTTTCCCGTTGTCACCAACGCCCAGAACCTCACCGTGGATCGCGCCGGATGGCAAGGTTATCTCCGATGCGTTAGCACTAGATGGGTTCCATATTGCCGGCTCGCTGAAACCGGCCTGCGCACCCTGTCCAAGAAAATTTACTGCTACCAAACCACTATCGTTCACATACGCTCCGACTGATCTTTGTGCGGTTACGCCATTAATAGTCGCGAGCACCGAGGGGCCGGTACCACCCGTGCCCCACAGCACCACACGACGCGAATCATCACCATACAGACAGTTGCCCAAGATCTGACCGGTTAGATTGATCTGTTGTGCGACGCAATAACTTGCCCCACTTGGTACAGGAAGCGTGGTGTATGCCGACGACACATTCGTCCACAACACCGCGCTCGTTTTGCCATTCGCAGCAGGACAGGACCCTACCACCGAGGGCGTCCCCGCGTTGTTGATATAGATCGCAACACAATTGGTCTGCTGGGCGAGTAGCGGCACGGCCAAAGCGTTGGCAACCCCAAAACCTGCGGCCCAGTAAACCGGTGTGACATTCTTGTTGGCGTCAATGCTACTTCCAACCACCGTACCCTGTGCGCTAACACTGGTTACTTCTGTTCTGACGCCAGCCCCTACTCCGAGCAAGCCCCCCAGCGGCGTTAACTGTAAGGGAGAACCCGGAGAAATAGATGACCAGACGACACCTTGCTTCACAAGATTGGCATCCTGACACCAGCCTGCAACGGTCTCACGCCCTAACTGAGCGTTGTTAATCATCTGTGCGTGACAAGGTGCACCTCCCGGCGTGCTTGATAAAGGCGACAACTGTGTCGCGCTCCCCGAAAGCACCACATATGCAATCGATGCGTCGGCTACCTTGCAGTTTTCAACGACGGTACCGGCATCATTGACGTCTGCTGCCACGCATTGACTCGCTGCAGAGGGATTGTCGTCAGTCCACGCAGAAGCTGATTGCATTTCGCATGCCATGCCTATCACAGTTGCTACCCCTATCACCATCCCGCGAACTGAAACCATGTTTCACTCCGTATAAAAATTGAAGAGTAAGAGTCATGCTCATGGGGCTGCTTCACAACCACTCGACTCTTACTTACGCTACACCATACTAGACAATATTAGGCAACCAGCAATGTTTACAGTTCGCAATATTGCTAACGGCACTGTCAGACGAACCCATCGGATTCAGTGTGCAAGTGATCTCTTCAACTTGACCTGAGTAACCGCGTTGAATGTCAACCTGTGGAGCGGCCCCACGCATCTGAGGACACGAGGGCGTTGTCACCGACGTCCCCCCGCCCTTGAGTAGCGCAACGCTTTAGAGTCCAATCACGTAGTTAGGAGATTGGACATGAAGAAACGATTCACCGAAGAGCAGATCATTGGCTTCCTGCGCGAGGCGGAGGCAGGCTTGCCGGTCAAGGAGCTGTGCCGTCAGCATGGATTTTCCGAAGCAAGCTACTACCTGTGGCGAAGCAAGTTCGGCGGGATGAGCGTGTCCGACGCAAAACGGTTGAAGGTCGACCGCTTTGATGTCTCTTTTGCCACAGGGGGCGCTTCGATGTGAAGCTATTTGCGCCAAGCAAAGCCGTGGGATTCGTAAAAGTCGGTGCCCCGGTTGAATTGCGGTACGAGGCGTTTCCCTACCAGAAATTCGGCGAATACAAAGGCACGGTTTCGCAGATCGCACACACCGCGCTAGGCCCAGAGCAGTTGCAAGCGTTCACGCAAGCGAGTGACCCTGACCGATCCGAGAGTTTCTACCAGATCACCGTCGCACTCGATTCGCAAACCGTCAGCGCGTATGGAGAGCCGGTCCCATTGCAAGACGGCATGCGTGTCGAAGGAGACATATTGCTCGACACACGCAAGCTATACGAGTGGGTTCTTGAGCCCCTTTATACGCTGACGCGGCGATCTTGAATAAAGCGATTTGCTTGTCGGTATACCTAGGGTTTCTCGCGCCACCCTTCATTCCAAAGTCAGCCATGTCTCGTCAACTTCAGTTCGGCTTTCGCCGTAGGCTCGATGTGCAACTGCAAACCGAGGCGGCGGAATGCGGGTTGGCATGCATGAGCATGATCGCGAGCTTTCACGGATACCGACAGCAATTCCGCGCAGGACATCGGTTCGTCAGCTCTAGCCTGACGAGCCTCGAGACTTCGCCGGCGCCACTGCGCAACCATATTGGCGTTCAAGCCATAAGATCGAGCAACCTCAGCGATTGAGCGATTCGGGTCGTTCGCTTCGGTCGCCACGCTCTCCCGAAATTCCTGCGTGTAATTCCTTGATCCCGGTTGCTGGCCTTTGGCCTTCGGTTCCATTAATCTGATTCCCATCAAAATTTGATGGGAATCAGATTGCCGCACCCATCCATTCAGCGAAAGACGGTACTGATCGCGCGCTTACTCGCAAGCAGCTCGCGACGCAGTTCGAAACTTGGCGACTTTTCACTGGCATGACCCAAGATCCGTCTTTCGCAGCCTGAGCGACCGGCTGAACACTACGGCTTTATCCCGCCTGCGCCAACGTGACAATGCCCACGCGAGATGTGCCAGCGGTGCTTACTACAATGACGAATCGAAACCCATCCACCACATACGGGTACGGCTTACTTCCCTTCCGATGCAGAAAACATTGGATTGCCATTGACGGACGTCGAGGCCGGAACCTCTTCCTGCAGCACGTCCCAATGCTCCATCACCTTGCCGTTCTTCACACGGAAAATATCCACGCCAACCATCGGTTTCGGCCCCCAGCCAACGTAACGCCCGTGGACCATCACGAGATCACCTTCGGCCACGACCATGCCCGGCTGGTATGAGAAATCCTTGGGTAGTTTCGGGATCAGCGCTTTGATTGCATCTGGGCCATTCGGAATAGTCGGATTGTGCTGGACGTAATTTGGATCGAAAATTTTGTCAACCACACCGGGATCCCGGTCGATGAATGCACTCGTCAACGCTTGCAGTGCAATCTGCTTGTTGGATTCCATGGAACGCTCCGTAGATTTTGGTTAGTGAACGTCCGGCATGTTCGATTGTTGGGCAAACGACATGACCGGTGTGGAGAAGATGCTAGCGAACAGCGCGGCGATAAGCGGTTTCATGACGACATTCCGGTGGATCACGTGGAAGAGACGATCTTGATGCCTCGCAGAGATTTGGCGACCGTCGCTCCACCCCAGAGCGAACCGGGATTGGCTCTATCACCGTAAAGCGTCATCATCCGGTCGAACAGTTCGCGTACGGTCGTCGTCTCGCTGTTGATGCGGATGAAATCCCGGAAGTAGGCGCGCGTCTCGCCGACAATTCCCGGATGATCTTCGAGCCCAGAACGTTTGTGGCCGGCCACCACGAAGCGCGGTTTCAACGCTTCGATCTTGTCCAGCGCGGCAATCCAGTCAGGCCAGGATTCAGGAGTACCTTCTGCCATGAAGGGGTGGACGCCGTTGTAAGCCACATCGCCGGCCACGACCAAGCCGATAGACGGGACGTGCAGGCTCGTGGACAACGCTGTGTCAGTATAGCCCGTGTCAATTGCGATTAGTTCATGGCCTTCCAGTTCAAACATATTGCCGGCGAGCGGTTCGGCCGCTTCACGTACTTTAGGCACCTGTCCGGGAAAGCGTGAAATCCAGAACTCGTCGACGAAGGGCGAACTCATTTCCGGATCATGTGCTGCACCACCGCCGGCCTTGCAATAGCCCGTGCGTGCGGGAATCGAGCCTTGATCATGTGCCGAAAAAATGATCGCCGTGGCCGTGAGTCAGGTAGATCGTGGTCAGGTTCTTTCCGCTGGAAACGATCCAATCGATCAGCGACTGTGTAGCGTCGACGGTAAGAGGCGTATCAATTAATACGGCATCTCGCTCACCGTAGACGAGCGTCGAGGAATTTGGAACGTAGGCAAGAGATTCATGCCCTGGAGGCAATTGACGGTTGAGGCCCGGCCGTGTGGTGACAAAAACTGACCACCGAGCGCGAACGGGCGCCACCGGCCGGACACGCGTGCTACGGGCGGGCCCACGAAGGCGTCGACAGGCGACATCAGGAACGCCTTGTAAGCATCGCAGTCTTCGACCGCCAATGACGACAGCGCGGATCCGCGGATGGTCACGGCCCAGAGCAGCAGGCGCTCCAGCTCACGCGTATACGCCCGCAGCGTGGAAGCCTGGTCGTCATAGCGCGCCAGATACGCACGCTGCGCATCGAGATCGTGCGCAGCGCGCAGATAGGACAGCGCCGACGCCCGGTTGGTCCCGCGCGCGCCGGACAGAGCATGTGGGAGTGCCAAGCGTTCGAGTGGCGCCAACTGCTGGCCGCCGTCGGCCGGGACCAGTTCGACCGGCTCGGACGTCGCCGTCACGAGCGCGTCGCTCGCCTCAACGTCGGCGGCAATCGTTGCGCCGAGTGACGGCGCGTGCGCACGCAGCCACGCCACCAGCACGCGCGCGCGACCCGCGCCGATACGGGGCACACGACGCCACCAGCGGCCGCCGCGACGATTGCAGAACGCGACCAGCTCACCGAGCGTGGCGATCCCCTCCCCCGTCAACCGCAGCGCGATCGCGGACCGGAACCAGAGGCTCACCAGGTGTCGAAGAACGAAATAACTGCGAATATGAACGAATAATCTGTGAACGGCCAATTGTGCTCACATTGAGCTGTGGCGTGGCTTCGCGGTAGATTTGGCCAGCTTGATCGCCGGTTGCGTTACTACAACATACTCCCGGGTTTGAACGTAAATTCCGCGAATACGTTGCTATTTGAACGTATAAACTGCGAATACCCTACCCACGATAAGGCCGCCTCCTCTATTCAGTACGTGAAAACTGCACGGCACTACACGACAAAGGCTCATTCGCAGTTATTTCGTTCTTCGACACGAGCCGCGTCCGGCCGTCGAGCGTCGCGGGCGCGGCGAGCCCGAACATCGCCGCCGCGTCGTCACCGAGCAGGCTGGGCGCGATATAGCCCTCGATCTTCCCGTACCTTGCAACCTTCCGTCCTCGCTGCGTCGGCCCCAGTCGGTACATTTCGTCGAATCAGACGATGGTGCGCCCGGCATCGCGCTGCAATATTAGCGTCACTATGATGACCTTCAACCATGATCAGGTTCACCGTCAGCAATGCTCGTGCAAGGGCTTCATTCCCGTTGGGCAGGGCGATTTGCTTAACGCAGCGCAAGCGGGCCCGCTACCGGCGGGCGGCGGCGTCGCCCGACACGAAGCCTTCGGGCCATTGGCGACATGAAAATCCAGGCGGCTATTGCGCGACGCGAGACCAACCGCTTCTCGATCGAGGACTGCACGCTCGAGGCCGAGCCGCGTCGACGTGAAGTCCGGTTACAGATGCTTGCCTGCGGCATCTGCCATACAGATCTGGCTGCACGCGACCAGCATCTACGTACGCCGCTGCCGGCGGTTCTTGGGCATGAGGGGGTTGGCGTAATCGAGGCGATCGGGCCCGAGGCCGCGGACTTCCATGTCGGACAACGCGTGCTGGTGAGCTTCGGCGCCTGCGGCGATTGCCCGTCCTGCGCCGCCCGTGCACCGGCGTACTGCCGACACCTGGCGCGATTCTGCCTGCAGGGACGTCGGCTCGACGGCAGTTCTCCAGTCAGTCAGCATGGCGATCCGTTGACCGGCCACTTCTTCGGCCAGTCCAGCTTCGCGACACACGCAATTGCGTCGGTCACGAATCTGGTTCCGCTCGACCCGGACCTGCCGCCAGCGCTGATGGTGCCGCTGGCCTGCGGCGTGCAAACCGGCATGAGCGCAATGATCGATGTGCTGGCACCCGATGCCGATTCCGCTGTCGCCGTATTCGGCTGCGGAACCGTGGGTCTTGCCGCTGTCATGGCGGCACGCATAGCAAGTTGCCGCCGCATCTTGGCAGTGGATCTGCACGAAAACAGGCTGACGTTGGCTCGAGAACTTGGCGCCACTGTTGCAGTATGCGGTATCGAGGCTGCCACGGAACCGGTAGCCGCCTGGACCGGACTGAGCCATGCGCTGGACACCACCGGACACCCGGCATTGATCGAGCATGCCTTCCTGCACCTGCTGCAGCCGCGCGGACAACTGGTCTGCGCCGGTGTCGGCCGGCCGGAGGCAACACTGAACTTCAATCACAATGCATTGATGCTCAGCGGCCGTACGCTGCGCGGCACGATCGAAGGCGATGCGGATCCGCGCAGCTTCGTGCCGCGTATGCTGGACTGGTTCCGTCAGGGGCAGATGCCGCTGCGGCGACTGGTAAGAACCTACCCGTTTGACGCGATCAACGAAGCGGTGGCCGACATGGAAGCCGGCCGCGTCGTCAAGCCGGTGCTGGTATTTTCCCCCTCCGAAGGACTACTGGACATGAACGAATGAACGCGCAACTGGAACAGATGCTGGCGCGCGGTCGCAGCGAGCGCATTGCACCGCAAGACCTTGCCGAGTGGTTCGCCGGCCTGGCGCCGGCCGACTGCGACTTCATGCAGGGCGGCTGGACTGGCGGCGTGTTCAACACCGGCCATCCCGGCGAAACTCTATTGACCCAACTATGCTGGTGCGGCAAGGACTTCAACAGCACGGAGGATGTCGCCCCCATTATTTGTCGCGACGACCAGGGCCGTAGAGTCGTTAACGATGCGATGGGTGCTGCGCGACTGCGCATGATTCTGGCCCCTGGTGAAACCCTACCCACCGCGGCAATGGTCTACGACAAACACGCCATCATCGACCACTTCAAACGCCTGGACGACCACACGGTATTGGGCGTGATGGACAGCAAGGGCGATGCTTTTCCTCTGTATTTCTATTTGCAGCGGTGGCACGGCGAATGATGCGCTGCCGCGCAGCAGGCGCGGCGTGGAGCATCCGTCTATTTCCACGGGACTGCAGATCATGCATGCAGCGTGGATTGTCGTGGCTCGGTGACGCGAGCACGGCAGGCCGAAATCGACGACTTTTGCCTGCGAGGAGCGGCATGTCATGACGTGCCCTGTGGACGGCATCGATGGCACAGATCACCGGCGGTAGCGACAAACGATCCGAGCATATCGGCTTCGATTTCATTGGCCCTGGTGCCTGCTCAAACCATGCCGACCAGCGAAGGCTGGCGGCTAACATCCCGCGCGGAGACGAAATCTGCCCGTCGGAGGGCGCCTCGACCTCATGCCCGACGCTCCACGCCCAGCTCGATTCATCGCGTGCTTCGATCCGGGTTTTAAATTTCGTCGCTTCGGACGATATCGACCCAGACACGGAATAGCTAACGTGAGGGGGCCGAAGACAGATAGTGGAGACGTGCAATGAACGTAAGAACAAAGCAAGGGCTGGCCGCCAGCACAGGTGTGTTCGTCGCCTTGATGTCTTTGTTTCATGCCGCGGCGGCGCAGCAGTTACTCGATCAGGCGCCGATCAGGTCTCCGCTAGCGGCCGGGTGCAACGGCCAGTCTGATTCGGCGTTGCTGCCGACCGATCCGCGTACCCTGGTCGTACCGGGAGTCAATAGCAATCCGAACGCCGCTGTGCAATTTAATGCCTTTTTTGTCGATTTGCATAATCCGCCATCTCCCTATCTCACGGTCTTGCCGCCTCGACCGATAACGTGCGGCGCATGGCGGGCCAGTGTCGCGCGCGGTCAGAACGACCTACAAACGCGTCAGTATTTCCAGCCGCTGAGCCTGGCGTCAACCTACGCCACCATCTACAAAGTGTGGGGCTATGCGCAGCGTCCGGCGGATTTCGACGATCAAGTCGCCAAGCGATATGGATTTTATCCGGCTCCGTTCCGCAATCCGTATCCGATGCCTGGCGAGGATCCCAATGCGACGAACGGTGGCAGCGGCCAGTTGCCGCTCGGATTGATTCAAGGAAAGGACGATAACGGCAAGTGGACGGGCATGATTGCTGCTTCGTGTTCGGCTTGCCATGATTCGCGCCTGGGTTCGGCGAACGAATCCGCATTCACCTATGGTCATTCCAATAGCGCGAATGACGCCGGGCTCCTTGCTTCCGATCTGTTTCGTTCGAACATTCTCACCTCGCCCGGCGTGTTGCTGCCGATCCCGTGGAGCGTCGGACGCGGTTCGAGCGATGCAATCGGCCTCATCACGCTGCTACCGGCCTTGTTCGATATGGACAACCTGATGCTGGCGCCGAACGCGCTCGAGTACAAGGCCAACTCCCCGGCGGGCGGGATGACAAAGGCGCCAAACTGGTGGACCCGTGTTTTCAAGACGCGGCAGTTCTGGGATGGCGCGCTGACTTCCGACAACGTCCATTCCGAGATGGCATTCGGCGTTGCCAACATTGCGCGCACCGCTACACAGCGACGGGCATTGGAACCCGAGTTCGAAGATATCAATAACTTCCTGCTGTCGTTATCGCCGCCTCCGTATCCGCAGCCGATCGATACGACGCTTGCAAGTCAAGGCGCCGTGATCTTCCACGAACGCGATCTTTGGGCCAATGCGGCCAACGCCGACATTCCCAAGCCGGCAGGCAACGGCTCTTGTGCTAGTTGTCATGGCGTGTATTCGCCGAAATATGTGAACGATCCCAAATACCTCCCTGATCCGCGCCTGAAAGGCGTGGCAGGTGTCGTCACGCCGATCGAAACGATTCAAACCGATCCGCAAAGAATGCAATTGATGGCCAGCGACTTCCAGCGTCGTGCATGGGCATCGTCATGGTGGGCATACAACGAACTTAGCCCCAACTGGCGTACGTACTACGGCGACAATCTGTTGAATCCCGTGGACCTTACAGCAAGCGAGCTACGTCGCATCCCCCGCGCCGCCTATGACAACGGAATTGCCCCGACCTACTCTCCAATCGGACCGAACGAATGGGCGAAGCCGATCGGTTATGTTGCGCCTCCGCTATACGGCGCTTGGGCAAATGCGCCTTATTTCCATAACGGAAGCGTACCCAATCTCTGGGGAGTGCTGAAGCCGAGCGATCGCCCGAACGGCTGGAAGCGTATTTACAGCGCCGCCGGCATCGGAGGAAAGAATCAGGGTTACGACTACAGTTACGCGTCCTACGACTTCCAGAATCTCGGGTGGCGCTACACGGCCGTTAATTGCACCAATAATCAGACGGCCATTCCGTATGTCCCGTGTGACGGTCAGGCAACGCCAGATCAACTGTTCTCGACCTGGAACAACGTCGCAGCGAAGTATTTAAACTTGGCTTTCCAGACGCCGCCGCCTATTACCGATCAGCAGATCCAGTCGCGCATGATCTATAACAGCAATTTGTATGGAAATAGCAATGCCGGCCATACATTCACGCAGTCGCTGACCGATACAGAACGCCGGGCATTGATCGAGTATCTGAAAACTCTGTAATGGAATTCAGCGCTCCAGTCGATCCCCGTTGCCGGCAACCACGACGGAAGCGATCACGCAGGAGGCAGCATGTCGACTCTCGACTGCCCGGCCACCATGCGCCGCTCGTGACTCGCTCTCACCTTGATGCGTAAGTACCCCATGCAGAGCCGCCCGATCGCCCTCGATTGACCGCTGCCAATATGTCCATTCAACCGTATAGCGACGATCCTCGCCCCACGACGGTCCCACCCCGGTTGACCGCCATCGGGCTCGCCTGCCGACGGGGCAGCAAACTCCTCTTCAAGGATCTCCATTTCCAGGTGGGAGCGGGAGAAATCCTGTGGGTGCGTGGATACAATGGCAGCGGCAAAACCAGCCTGCTCAGGCTGGCGACCGGCTTGTCGGCCCCGGATGCCGGGCAGATAAGCTGGGGGGGCATACCGGTACGGCAGGCCGACGGCTTTCGCCAGCAGCTCACCTACGTCGCTCACGCCAACGCGTTGAAGGAAGACCTCACGGTGAGCGAGACGCTCGAATTCCTGCTGCGCATCCACGGTCGGCCTGGCGGCGACTTGCCGATACAAGCTGCACTGGAAGCGTGGGAGCTGCAAAGCCACCGTCGCACGACGGTACGCACTCTTTCACAGGGCCAGCGGCGCCGTGTCGCGCTGGCCCGTCTCGCGGACGACGACAGACCTTCGCTGTGGATCCTCGACGAACCCTTTGATGCGCTCGATGCCGACGGCGTCGCGCGGCTCCATGCCCTGTTGAACCGACATGCGAACCGCGGCGGCACCACGCTGCTGACCAGCCATCAAATCTTGGATATCGAAGCGCTGCGGCCGAAGGAAGTCAACCTCGATCGATATTGCTGAGATGCGCATCGCCTTCTTCGCCATTTACCTGCGCGATCTGCGGCTGGCCTTGCGCCGGCGCATCGAGGCCCTGCTGCCCATGGCCTTCGTCGTCATCGCAGTCAGCCTGTTCCCGCTGGGCGTCGGGCCCGAGCCGCGGATGCTGCGCGAGATGGCACCCGGCGTGGTCTGGGTCTGTGCGCTGCTGGCCACCATGCTATCGATCGGCAGCCTGTATGCCGGAGATTTCGCCGACGGCTCGCTAGAGCAGATGCTGCTGTCCGGCCACAGCGGCGTCGTGATCGCCTGCGCCAAGGCCGCCGTGCACTGGACGTTGACCGGGTTGCCGCTGGTCGTAGCCGCGCCGCTGATCGGCCTGATGCTCGGCATGAGCCTGTCGTCCCAGCTCGTGCTGGGTACGACGCTGCTGCTGGGTACGCCGATGCTGAGCCTGCTCGGCTCGGTGGGCGCCGCCCTCACGCTTGGCCTGCGCAGTGCCGGCGTGCTGATCATCCTGCTGGTGCTGCCGCTTTCCATCCCGGCGCTGATCTTCGGCACCGGCGCGGTCAGTGCCGCCGAGGCGGGACAATCGCCGGGCGGGCATTATTCCATCCTCGGCGCCCTGCTGATCTTCACCGCGCTGACGGCGCCGCCCGCCACGGCGGCGGCCCTGCGCATCTCGCTGGAATGAGGGGCCTGCCGATGACCCGCTGGTTCACGTTCGCGGCGCCTTCGCGCTTCTACTGGCTGACAGGCCTACTCACGCCCTGGCTGTGGGCCGCGGCAGCGCTGCTCGCGGCGGCCGGGCTGTACGCCGGCTTCTTCGTCGCACCCACCGATGCACAGCAAGGCGAGGCCTACCGCATCATCTTCATTCATGTGCCCGCGGCCTGGATGTCGATGGTGATCTATCTGGCGATGGCCGGCTGGGCCGTCATCGGCTGGATTTTCAACGCGCGCATGGCCTCGATGTTGGCGCGCGCGCTGGCGCCGACCGGCACCCTGTTCACGTTCATCGCTCTGTGGACCGGCTCGTTCTGGGGCAAGCCGGCCTGGGGGACGTGGTGGGTGTGGGACGCCCGGCTGACATCGGAGCTGATCCTGCTCTTCCTCTTCTTCGGCTACATCGCGCTCGTCGAAGCGATCGACGACGTGCGGCGCGCCGATAAGGCCGGCGCGCTGCTGGCGATCGTCGGCACGGCGAACGTCCCAGTCATCTATTTCTCGGTGCGCTGGTGGAACACGTTGCACCAGGGCGCCACCATTACCATGACAGCCACGTCCAGGATGGCCGCCGCCATGCTCGTCGCCTTGTTGCTAATGACCTTCGCGTTCTGGGCGTACGCGTTTGCGGTGGTATTCACACGCGCCAGGGCAATCGTGCTGGAGCGCGAATCGCACACCGAATGGGTGCGCGAGCTGACGTCGCCGCCCTCTTCGAATCCCGGCACGGAGCGAGCCGCATGAACTGGCACGGCGCGGCCGAATTCCTGGCCATGGGTGGCTACGGCCTCTATGTGTGGGGGGCTTACGCGGTGACCGCGTCGACCATGCTGCTGGAGCTCTGGACGGCAACGCACCGGCAACGCCGCGCGCTACTGGACGCGACGCGCGCGCGGGCGGAGTGGCGACAATGAAGCCGCGCCACCTGCGGCTGGCTGTCGCGCTGGGTATCGTCGTGGCGGCTGGCGTCGCCACCGCGTTGGTGCTCAATGCGTTTCGCAGCAATCTGGTGTTCTTCTACTCGCCGTCCCAGGTGTTCGCCAGGGAGGCGCCGGCAGGCCGCACCTTCAGGCTGGGCGGCCTGGTGAAGGACGGCAGCGTGCGGCGCGACGGCCTGACGGCGAACTTCCTGGTGACGGACACCGTGCGAACCATACCGGTGCGCTATCAGGGCATCCTCCCGGACCTCTTCAAGGAAGGCAAGGGCGTGGTGGCCCAGGGACAGATCGGTGAGGACGGCATTTTCGTCGCCCGCGAAGTGCTGGCCAAGCACGACGAGAACTACATGCCGCCCGAAGCCGCCGACGCGCTGAAGCGGGCGCGCCAACTGAACGACAAGAACGCCGCCGCGGTGATCAAGGAGGCAGGCAAGCCATGATTCCCGAACTGGGTCGGATCGCGCTGCTGCTAGCGCTCGCCGTGGCGCTGATTCTCGGCAGTCTGCCGCTGATGGGGGCGACGCGCGCAAGAATCGATTGGATGTCGTTGGCACGCCCCGCGGCGCAAACGCATTTCGTACTGGTCGGCATCGCGTTCCTGTGCCTGACGAGTTGCTTCGTGCGCAACGATTTCTCGGTGCTCTACGTGGCCTCCAATTCTAACAGCGCCCTGCCGCTGGCCTATCGGATCGCCGGCGTCTGGGGCGGCCACGAGGGCTCGCTGCTGCTGTGGCTGATGATGCTCAGCGTTTGGATGCTGGCGGTCGCCCAACTGAGCCGCCATCTGCCGCGCCCGGTCGTGGCGCGCATCCTCGCGGTGATGGGGCTGATCAGCGTGGGTTTTCTGCTGTTCATGATCACCGCGTCGAATCCATTCGAACGCCTGTTGTCCGTGCCGCCGGACGGCAACGACCTGAACCCGCTGCTGCAGGACCCGGGCATGGTGGCCCATCCGCCCATGCTCTACATGGGCTATGTCGGCTTCTCGGTGCCCTTTGCCTTTGCGCTCGCGGCACTGCTGGGCGGCAACCTGGACGCCGCGTGGGCACGCTGGTCCCGTCCCTGGACCACGGCGGCCTGGGCCTGTCTCACCATCGGCATCATGCTGGGCAGCATATGGGCTTACTACGTGCTGGGCTGGGGCGGCTGGTGGTTCTGGGATCCGGTGGAGAACGCGTCCTTCATGCCCTGGCTGGCCGGCACGGCGCTGATCCATTCGCTGGCCGTGACCGAGAAGCGCGGTGCCTTCAAGTCCTGGACCGTCCTGCTGGCGATCATCACCTTTTCGCTGTCGCTGCTCGGCACCTTCCTCGTGCGCTCGGGCGTGCTGTCCTCGATGCACGCCTTCGCGACCGATCCGCGCCGCGGCCTCTTCATCCTGACGTTCCTCGCCGTGGTGATCGGCGGCTCGCTGGCCCTCTATGCATGGCGCGCGCCCAGGGTCGGGCTGGGCGCACGCTTCGGCCTCGTGTCGCGCGAGACCATGCTGCTGGGCAACAACGTGCTGTTGGTCGTGGCGACGTTGTCGGTGCTGCTGGGCACGCTCTACCCGCTGCTGCTCGATGCGTTGGGCATGGGCAAGCTCTCGGTCGGGCCGCCCTATTTCGACACCGTCTTCGTACCGCTGATGACGCCGGTGATCTTCCTGCTCGGCGTTGGTCCGCTGGCGCGCTGGAAAGAGGCCGAGGTGCCCGACCTCGCCAGGCGCCTGCGCTGGGCGGCGGCGGTAGCCGTGACCGCCGCCGTGGCGACCGGCTGGCTGGCCGGCCGCCTCTCGCCGAGCGGGACGCTGGGCTCCCTGATGGCCTACTGGATCGTGGCTTCCGTCGCCGTCGATCTGTGGGAGCGCGTGCGCCCCGCCGGCGGCGGCGAGAAGCGGTTCGCGGCGCGCCTGCGTCGGCTGCCGCGCGCCACGGCCGGCATGATGATCGCCCACCTCGGCGTCGCCGCCTTCGCCTTCGGTGTGAGCATGGTCAAGACCGGCGAACTCGAGCGAGACGTGAGGATGGCGGTCGGCGACACCACCGAGCTGGCCGGCTACATCTTCACGTTTCGCGGCGTCAGCGAGATGCAGGGGCCAAACTACGACGGCGTGCAGGGCCGGCTCGATGTCACGCGCAGCGGTCGTCCGGTGACGCAACTGCGGCCCGAGAAGCGCATCTATCGCGTACAGCGCACCCCCATGACCGAGGCGGCGATCGATCCCGGCCCGACGCGCGATCTCTATGTCTCGCTCGGCGAGCCGATCGAGGGCAACGACACCTGGATCGTGCGCATCTACGTTAAGCCTTTCGTCGACTGGATCTGGGGCGGCTGCCTGCTGATGGCGATCGGCGGTGGCCTGGCCGCCAGCGACCGGCGCTACCGCATCGGCGCGAACGCTGCTAGGTCGCGAACGATCGGCGCGACGCCGGAAGCCGAAGCATGAAACGCCTGCGCTTCGTTCTTCCGTTCGTCGTGTTCGCGATCCTCGCGGGGTTTCTGTGGCGCGGCCTGCAGCTGGACCCTCGCGAGGTGCCGTCGCCGCTGCTCGACAAGCCCGCGCCGGCCTTTTCGCTGACGCGGCTGGACGATCCGTCCGTCACGATCCGGCGCGACGACATGCTGGGCCGGGTCTGGATGCTTAACGTGTGGGCCTCGTGGTGCGTCGCCTGCCGCGAGGAGCACCCCACGCTGGTGGCCTTCTCGCTCACCGGGGCCGTCCCCATCATCGGACTGAACTACAAGGACACCCGCGCCGGTGGCCTCGACTGGCTGAGCCGGTTCGGCAATCCCTACGAGGCCTTGGCCTTCGACCAGGATGGGCGCGTGGGTATCGATTTCGGTGTCTACGGGGTACCGGAGACCTTCATCATCGACAAGCAGGGTGTGATTCGCTTCAAACAGACCGGCCCGCTCACGCCGCGGATCATCGACGAGCGCGTGCTGCCTTTGTTGAGGAAGCTCAATGGCTAGGTTCCTTACCGCGCTGCTGCTGGGTCTGCTGGGTCTGCTGCCCCTCGCTTCCGATGCCCGGAACGCCGCCCCGGCTGCCGACGACCCGGTCCTCGAGGCGCACATGCTGCGCATCGCCGGCGAGCTCCGTTGCCTGGTCTGCCAGAACCAGACGCTCGCCGACTCGCATGCCGATCTCGCGGAAGACCTGCGAAACGAGGTGCGCGCCATGCTGCGCGAGGGTAAAAGCGATGAGCAGATCGTTCGCTACATGACGGATCGCTACGGCGACTTCGTGCGCTACCGCCCGCCGCTCAAGACCACGACCGTGCTGCTGTGGTTCGGTCCCGCCGCGCTGCTGCTGATCGGCGTCGCAAGCCTACTCCTGGTGTTGCATCGGCGCGCCGGCATGAGCGACGATCGCTTCGAAGCCGACATCCCCGACCCGGGAGACACAGCTCAGGAACTCAAGCCATGACAGCCTACTTCTACCTGATTGCCGCGACGATGTGCGTGCTGGCGGCCGCGCTGCTGATGCGGCCATGGTGGTGGCCCTTCGGCCGCGACAGCTCCGACGGACCGGCGCGGGTAGCGCGATCCGCGACCTCGCCCGCGCGGCCCTCGCCGGCCCTGGTCGCCGCGCTGGTGCTAACAATCTTCGTCATCGCGGGCGGCGGCTACGCCTGGACCGGCTCGCCGGCCGGCCTCACCCTCGGCCCGCGCGGCGCGTCGCTGCAGCCCTCGGGAAGCGATGACGCGCCACGCCCCGCGATACCGCCGGACCCGGTCCTGATCGACCAGCTCGCCGAGCGCATGAAGAGCCGGCCCGACGACGCCGACGGCTGGAGAATGCTCGCTCGCGCGTATCTGGCGGTGGGCAGGTATCCTCAAGCCGTGGAGGCCTTCAGACAGGCAACCAGGCTGCGGCCCGACGACGCCGCGACGCTGACCGACTACGCGGAAACCCTGGCAATCATGAACGGCCGCAGCCTGGAAGGTGAACCGGCCACGCTCATCGCACATGCGCTCGAGATCGATCCGGACCACCCCAAGGCGCTCGCGCTGGCCGGAGTCGTGGCCTACAACCGCGGGGACTACAAGCGCACGGTGCAGTACTGGGACCGGTTGCTGGAAGTGGCGCCGGCCGACAGCCCGTTGTCACGGAAAATACGCGACGCCGTCGCACGGGTTCGGCAACTCGCCGACCGGCCCGGGTAAATTCACCCGGATCCCCGGATCAATCCGCCGCCCGCCGCACCGCGATCAGAGGATGCGGAGAGAGACAGGAATACACGCAGGTCGACGCTCGATGGCTCGCGCGTTGATCCGCATGCGGTCGACGGCGGGCCGGACGTCATTCCGACCGGGTCTTGAAATCTGGTTCGCGCTTCTCGATGAATGCGCGCACGCCTTCGGCAAACTCGGGCCGATCGATTAACTCGCGCTGCCGCTCGGCTTCGTAGTCCAGTTGCTCGGCGAGGCTGCACCGATCCGCAGCATCCAGCGCATGCCGTACTTCCAGTACGGCATGCGCTGGCTGCGCGGCCAGACGGCGCGCCACCGTCAGCGCCTCGACAAGTAGCGCCGCGTCGTCGACACACGCCCACACCAGGCCCCAGCGCTCCGCCCGCTCGGCTGACAGGCGATTTCCCGACAGCATGAAGCCCGCGGCGCGCGCCCGGCCCACCAGCCGGCTCATGAACCAAGTGGCGCCCAGGTCGGGAACGATGCCCAGCCTCGGCAGGGACGGCAGGTAGAAATAGGCCGAACTCGCGGCAATCACCACATCGGCCGCGAGCGCGAGGCCCACGCCGCCGCCCACCGCGGCGCCGTTGAGCGCGCACACCACCGGTATCGGCAATTCGCGCAGTTCCTGTACCAGGCGGTTCGACTGCTCGCGCATGATGTCGGCAGTCCGCTGGCCCAGGGTGCGGCCATCGCTGTCGCCAGGCACGCCACCGTAGGTAGCGCGCATACCGGAAAGGTCGGCGCCAGCGCAGAATGCCTTGCCCTCGCCGGTCAGCAGCAGCGCGCGCGCGCTGCGGTCGGCGCGCAGCGAGGCCAGGCATTCGCGGAGCTCGGTCTGCATCGTCACCGTCAGCGGATTCATGCGCACGGCGTTGGCGATGTGGACGACGGCCACGTCGCCGTCGCGTTCAACGCGGATCTCCTTCATCGTCATGCTCTCCTTCGAAGACACGCCGTCAGAGGCGCTCAACGATGGTCACGTTAGCCAGCCCGCCGCCCTCGCACATGGTCTGCAATCCGTAGCGTGCGCCGCGCTGCTGCAGAGCATGGATCAGTGTCGTCATCAGCTTGGTGCCAGATGCACCCAGGGGATGGCCCAGCGCGATGGCGCCGCCGTTGACGTTCAGCCGCTGCGGGTCGGCGCCCAGCGCCTTCAGCCAGGCCAGCGGCACCGACGCGAAAGCCTCGTTGACCTCATACAGATCGATGTCGTCGATAGAGAGGCCCGCCCTCGCGAGCGCACGCTGCGTCGCCGGCAACGGCGCTTCCAGCATAACCACCGGGTCGTGGCCCAGCACGGTCATGTGATGCACGCGCGCCAGCGGTTCGATGCCCAGCGCCGCGAGTCCGCGTGCGTTGACCACCATCACGCCGGACGCGCCGTCGCAGATCTGCGACGCGCTCGCCGCGGTGACGCGCCCGCCCTCGGCAATCAGCTTCACGCTCGCGATGCCCTCGCGCGTGACGTCGAAACGAACGCCCTCGTCCACCACATGCAGTTCGCCCAGATCGCCGGCTTCGGCGCTGCATGCGGCCACCGGCACGATCTCTTCCTCGAAGCGGCCCGTCCGCATCGCGTCGATGGCGCGCAAGTGGCTCTGGTACGCGTATTCGTCGAGATCCTCGCGCGAGATGCCGTAGTTCGTCGCGATCGTCTCGGCGCCCGTGAACTGGCTGAACTCCACGCCGGGATAGCGCAGCCGCATCCCGGGGCTGACATAGAAACCCAGGCCGTTCTTGGCCGGCAAGGTCGTCGGCAGGCCCATCGGTACGCGCGACATGCTCTCCACGCCCGCGGCGATGACGCAATCCATCGCGCCCGACATCACCGCTTGCGCGGCGAAGTGCAGCGCCTGCTGGGACGACCCGCACTGCCGGTCCACCGTGGTGGCGGGCACCGACTCGGGCAACCGGGAAGCCAGCACCGCATTGCGCGCCACGTTGGCGGCCTGCTCGCCGGCCTGGCCGACGCAGCCCATGATCACGTCGTCGATCAGCGTGGGATCCGCGCCGCTACGGGCCACCAGCGCGTCGAGCACTTGCGCGGCCAGGTCGGCCGGATGCCAGCCCGAGAGGCGGCCCCCGCGGCGGCCGCCAGCCGTGCGGGCGGCCGCCACGATGAAAGCTTCAGTCATGTTGGTTCCTTGTCGAGAAGGGAAAGTCGGCGATGCGACGCGGCATTTAGCGCGGCGCCATGCGGATGGCTCCGTCGAGCCGCACGCTCTCGCCGTTGAAATAGCCGTTGGTGATCATCAGTTCGGCTAGCGCCGCGTATTCGGCCGGATTGCCAAGCCGCTTCGGGAACGGCACCGAATCGGCCAGCGCCGCCTTCACGTTCGCGGGAGCGCCTTGCAGCAGCGGCGTGTCGAAAATGCCCGGCAGGATGGTATTGATCCGCACGCCCTCGTTCATCAGGTCTCGTGCTATGGGCAGCGTCATGCCGACGATGGCGGCCTTGGAGGCCGAATAGGCGGCCTGCCCCATCTGGCCATCCTCGGCCGCCACCGACGCGGTGTTGACGATCACGCCGCGTTCGCCGTCGGCGAGCGGCTCCAGCATGAGCATGCCGGCTGCTGACCTGGCGATGCAGCGAAAGGTGCCGACGAGGTTGATCTGGATGATCTTGTCGAAGGCCGGCAGCGGAAAATGCCGGATCTCGCCGCTCTCCCTGTCGCGGCTGGCGGTCTTGATGGCGTTGCCGGTACCGGCGCAATTGATCAGCACGCGCTCCTGGCCGATGGCCGCGCGCGATCTCGTGAAGGCGGCGTCGACCTCGGTGTCGCTGGTCACGTCGACCTTGCAGAACACGCCGCCGAGTTCGCGCGTCAGCGCCTCGCCCGACTCGACGTTGAGATCGAACAGCGCGACCTTCACGCCGTGCGCCGCGAGGCGGCGCGCCGTGGCGGCCCCCAGGCCGGACGCGCCGCCGGTGACGACGGCGCTGACGGAGGAATCGAGTTTCATCGCGGAAATCCTTATGATCGTGGAACGTCGCGCTCAGGCGGCGTCGTAGTAGCGCAAGCCCTGCGCGGCCATCTCGCGCATGCGCGGGGTCGGCTCGTAGGCGGGGCCGAGACTCGCGTACCGGCCGCACAGCGACACCACGCGCTCCAGGCCCAGCCAATCGGCATACTTGAGCGCGCCGCCCAGGTAGGCCGGGAAGCCGATCCCCAGCAGCAGCGCCATGTCGAGCTCGGCGGGCGTGGCCACCACGCCCTCCTCGAGCGCATGCGCGGCTTCCACGATCATCGGCAGCATCATGCGTTCGACGATCTCTTCATCGGAGAAGCGACGCGCGCCCTGCGGCTGCAGGCTGGCGACGAGCGCATGCGCGTCGGGCGCAACGCTCCTGCCGGGCTTGCCGGCGGCGTCGGGCTCGTGGCGATAGAAGCCCAGCCCGGTCTTCTGGCCGTAGCGCCCATGCTCAACCATCAGCTTCACCGCATTGCGCGCCACCGGCAGCATGCGGCCGGGATAGCCGGCGGCGATCACGTCGCCCACATGGGCGCCTACGTCCATGCCCACCACGTCCTGCAGATAGGCGGGCCCCATCGGCCAGCCGAAGGCCTCCATCACGCGGTCGACCTCGGCGAAGTCCGCGCCGTCGCTCACCAGCTGCAGGAACGCGCTGACATACGGCGCAATGATGCGGTTGACCAGAAAGCCCGGGCAATCCCTCACGACGATCGGCGTCTTGCCCATCGCCAGTGCATGGCCCACGGCGGCGGATACGGCTGCATCGCCGGTCACGCTACCCTTGATCACCTCGACCAGCGGCATCGCCGGCACGGGGTTGAAGAAATGCATGCCGACGAAGTTCCCGGGGCGCGCCAGCGCCTGTGCGATGTCGTCGATGCGCAGGCTGGAGGTGTTGGAGGCGATGACCGTACAATCGCGCACGGCGCCCTCGAGCGCCGCCAGCACGCGGCGCTTCACGTCGAGGTTCTCGACCACGGCCTCGATCACCACGTCCACCGCGTCGAAACCGTCGTCGTCGAGTTGCGGGTGGATCGCGGCGAGCCGCGCATCGGCCTGCTCCTGCGTCAGCCGGCCGGTCTTCACCTGCCTGGCCAGTTGTCTGGCCGCCTCGTTCATGCCCAGTTCGAGCTGGGCGGGCACGATGTCCTTGAGACGCACCGGCGTGCCGCGCAACGCGCTGGTGTACGCAATGCCGCCGCCCATGATGCCAGCGCCCAGCACGGCGGCCTGCTGCACCGGACTCACGTGCCTCGCATGCCTTCTGAACAGCTTCTTCAGCGCCTGATCGTTCAGAAAGGCCTGCACCAGCGCACCGGCCGCCTGAGTCCCGGCCACCGCGCCGAAGGCCTCCGCCTCGAGCTTCAGCGCATCGGCGCGCGAGCACGACGCCGCTCGCCCCATCATCCGCACCGCCATCACGGCGGCCGGCTGGTGCTTGGGGCTGCGGCGCGCGACGTCGGCCAGGGCCGCCTCGAACAGCGCGTCTAGCTCGCCTCGAGGCTGCGGCAGCGGCTGGCGCTTGCGCTCCTGCCGCACGCGCCAGTCCCGCTCGCCGGCCGCCGCGCCGCGCAACAGCCCCAGCGCGGTGTCGCGCAAGGCCGCGGGTTCGCAGATCTCGTCCACGACGCCCTGCTCCAGGGCCGCGGCGGCACGCGACGGCTTGCCGCCGGCGACCCAGTCGATCGCCGTCGCCGCGCCCGCCACGCGCGACAGCCGCACCGTCCCGCCAAAGCCGGGAAACAAGCCGAGATTGACCTCGGGAACGCCGACCTGGGCGGCCGTGGACATGACGCGGTACGCGGCGGCGAGCGCCAGCTCCAGGCCGCCGCCGAGCGCGAAACCGTTGATCGCCACCACGCTGGGGAACGGCAGATCCTCGAAGGCGACGAAGATCTGGTTCTTGGCCAGCACGTCGCGAGCCATGTCTTCGGCGCTTTTCCTGAACATCTCGCCGAACTCGGTGATGTCGGCGCCGACGATGAACGCGTCCTTCGCGCTCGTGACCAGCACGCCGCGCACATCCGACGCCGCGGCCAGGACCCCGGTGGCCTGGCGGAATTCGTCGACCGTGCGGCCATCGAGCTTGTTGATGGCATCGCCGGCGCGATCGAAGCACAGCTCGACGAACCCTTCGTCGAGTCGCTTCAACTGAATATTTTCACCTTGGAACAAGAGGATTCCTCCGCGTGAAGTGACAGGTAGCCAGTCTAGAAAGGCCGCCGCCGGCGAGCCATCGTCGCAAGCGACGAAAAAAGCCGCCGTTGCTCAGACCGCCATCAGCGACGTCAGCCGCAGCCGCTCCCGGCACTCGGCCGCCATGCGCTGCAGCAGCTCGGCGCAGCTCGGCACGTCGTCGATCAATCCGATGCATTGGCCGGCGGTGATGACCCCGTCGTCGATCTCGCCGCTTTGCAGCGCGGCGCGGCCGCGCGCACCCAGCACCAGCGGCCGGATCTCCTCGAACTCGCAGCCGCCCGGCCTGCTCTCGATGGCGCGCACCTCGTCGGCGATTGCGTTGCGAAACACGCGCGCGGTGTTCTTCAGCGTGCGGAAAATGAGCGCCGTGTCGCGCTCGCTGCCGCGCACCATCGCTTGCTTGATGTTGTCGTGGATGGGTGCCTCCCGCGTCACGCAGAAGCGCGTTCCCATGTTCACGCCCTCGGCGCCCAGCGCCAGCGCGGCGGCCATGCCGCGGCCGTCGGCGATGCCGCCGGAGGCGACGATCGGGATGCTCAACGCGCGCGCCGCCGCCGGGATAAGCACCAGGCCGCCGACGTCGTCCTCGCCAGGATGGCCCGCGCACTCCAGCCCGTCGATGGAGACGATGTCCACGCCATTGCGCTCGGCGGACTGCGCATGGCGCACCGTGGTGCACTTGTGCACGATCGTCACGCCATGCGCCTTGAAGCGGCCGATGAATTCCCTGGGACTGTTGCCCGCGGTCTCGACGATCCTGACGCCGCTTTCGATGATGACGTCCACATATTCCGCATAGGGCGGCGGCTTCACCGACGGCAGGATCGTGAGGTTGACGCCGAAGGGCCGGTCCGTCAGCAAGCGGGTGCGCTCGATCTCGCGGCGCAGGTCGTCGGGAGTGGGCTGCGTCAGTGCGGTGAGAATGCCCAGGCCACCGGCGCTGGATACGGCCGCGGCCAGCTCGGCCACGCCCACCCACATCATCCCGCCCTGAATGATGGGGTACTCGATACCGAGCAGTTCGGTCACACGGGTCTTCATAGCGGGCTTCCTGGTGGTCGGCCGCGCCCTGGTTCGCACGCGGCGGGATCGGTGACAAGACGGCCGAAGAGCTTGGCTTCGAGCGCCAATGCGCGGTCGATGGGCAGTTGCGTGCCCTCGTATACCGCCGACAGCAACGCCAGCGGCGCCGGCGCGCGATCCCGCGTATCGCGACGCACGCGCGCCAGGCCGAGCCCGAAGCTGGCGGCCGCATGCGGTGCAAGCGCGCCGGCGCCGCCCGGCACGCGGTAGCCCTTCACATCCCACGGCTGCTGCGCACCGGGATGGGCGAGCACCCAACGACGCGCGGTGTCCATCAGCCGCTCGGGGGCCACCACCGTATCCACCAGGCCCAACGACAGCGCCTCGGCGGGCGCCACGGCGCGCCCCGTCAGCATCAACGGCAGCGCGCGCTCGATGCCGATGCGGCGAGGCAGGCGCTGCGTGCCGCCGCTGCACGGAATCAGCCCCACCCGCACATCGGGCAACCCGACCACGCAGCGCGGGTCGTCGGCCAGCACGCGGTAGTGGCACGCCAGGCCGAGCTCGAAGCCGGCGCCCAGTGCCGGGCCGTCGATCGCCGCGGCCACCGGCTTGCCGCAACGCTCGAGCAGGCGGAAAGCGGCATGCACCGGCGCCACGCGTGCCGCCGCCTGCGCCGCCGTGAGTCCGGCATCGCGGCCGGCCGGCAGATCGCGGATGCGTGCGCCGGCCATGAAGCCGCGGCCCGACAGGATCACGGCGCCGACGACGTCCTTGTGCGCGGCCAGTTCCTCCACCGCCGCGGCGAGATCGGTCGCCAGGCCCGCGATCCAGCGGTCCGCCTCGTGGCCCGCGGCGTGCAGCGTGATCTCGGCCACACCATCGACGCCCGTTTCGACACTGAGATTCTCTCGCATGCCCGCCTCACGCTCTTTCGATCACGATGGCCGTCGCCTGCCCCGCGGCCGCGCACAGCGTAACCAGCGCCATCGTCAGGTTCCGGCGCTCGAGTTCGTCGAGCGCGGTGCCCAGCAGGATCGCGCCCGTGGCGCCCAGCGGATGGCCCAGCGCGATGGCGCCGCCGTTGACGTTGACCCGTCCGGGGTCGACGTCGAAATGCCGCATGTAGGCCAGCGGCACCACCGCGAAGGCCTCGTTGACCTCGAACAGGTCGATGTCGCGCACCGTCATGCCGGCGGACCGCAGGATTTTCTCGGTGGCAGGCATCGGGCCGCCCAGGCTCAGCAGCGGCTCGGAAGCGCAGCTCGCGCTGCCGACGATGCGGGCGCGCGGCGCCATGCCGTAGCGGGTGCCGAACGCGCGGTTGCCGAGCAGCATCGCGCAGGCGCCGTCGACGATGCCGCTCGAATTGCCACTGGTATGTACATGCTCGAAGGCGGCGAGCCGCGCATGGCGCTGCAGCACGATCGCATCGAAACCCTCGGCCCCGATCGCCGCGAAGGCCGGCTTGAGCTTGGCCAGATCGGCGGCCGTGGTGCCCGGACGGATGGCTTCGTCGTGCTCCAGCAGCAGCTCGCCGATCACGTCGCGCACCGGCCGCAGCGAGCGCGCGAAGCGGCCCTCGGCCTGCGCCACGGCCGCGCGGCGCTGGCTCTCCGCCGCATAGGCGTCGAGCGCCTCGCGCGCGTGGCCACCCAGTGCCGCCATCAGGTCGGCCGCCACGCCGTTGGGAATATAAGGGTAGCGCCGCCCGAGCTCGGGGTCGGTATAGGCGGCGCCGCCGTCGCTGCCGATCGCCACGCGCGACATCGATTCCACGCCGCCGCCGATCACCGCGTCGGCCTGGCCAGCCGCGACCAGCGCATGGCCGAATTTCAGCGTATCCAGCGCCGACGTGCAGAAACGGTTGAGCTGATAGCCCGCCACGCCGTCGCCATAGCCCGCGGCGAGCAGCGCGTAGCGCGTGAGATCGGCGCCCTGCTCACCCACCGGCATCACGATGCCGAGGCCGACATCGTCGATGGCCGCCGGGTCGAAGCCGTTGCGCTCGCGCAGGCCGGCCAGCACGCCGGCCGCCAGTCGCACGGGCGTCACCTCGTGCAGCGCGCCATCGGGCCGGCCCTTGCCGCGCGGCGTGCGAACATGGTCGTAGATATACACGTCGTTCATGCACTGCAGTCTAGGAATGCCCGGAGCCGGCGCACATCGTCGGAAGCGACGGAAATCACCGATGGACAGACCGCTGACCACAGGCTGTAGAATGCGTCAATCGACGTTTTGCCTTTCTTCCACCACGCGATCGGGACGTGCAATCGCGTGGCGCCCGGCTTGGCTGTCGGCGATGACCGATCCAAGCGCCATATCGATACCTGCGACCCGATGCCTGCGACTACCGGCCCGCTCAGTACGGCACTCGCGGCCAAGCTCGACCCGCCGGGCCTCTTGCCGACCCAGGTGCCGCGCTCGGCGGTATGCGAGCGCATCTGCCATGCCGGCGCGGCCAAACTGGTGCTGGTGCGCGCACCGGCCGGATTCGGCAAGACAACCGCGATGCTGCAGAGCCGCGCGCGCTTCGAAGCCGACGGCGTCGGCACGGCCTGGCTCACGCTGGACCGCGCCGACAACGATGCGCCGCGCTTTCTCGCCGGCCTGAACGAGGCAGCAGCGCGCATCGCCTGCGATGACGGCTTCGATACCGCCGACCACGCGGGCACGGCGGCCCAAGCGATGGAAGCGCTGGCGCGCCACCCCACGCCCTTCGTACTGTTTCTCGACGATTTCGAATTCGTGCAGGAGCCCTCCGTGCTAGGCCTGGTACGCGAGATCATCGACCGTCTGCCGCGCCTTGGACTGCTGGTGATCGGCTCGCGTGCGCTCCCCGACCTGAGGCTGGGCCGGCTGCGCGCGCGGCCAGCTCGTCGAGGTGGATGCCGAGCACCTGCGTTTCAGCCTCGCGGAAGCCGCCAAGTTTTTTCGCTTGCGCGGCATACCGCTGGCGCCGCCGCCGCTGGCGCAACTGCACGGCAAGACCGAGGGCTGGGTCGCGGCGCTGTGGCTGGCGTCCGTGGCGCTCGAGCGTTACGGCCCCGACGGCGCGTATGACGAATTCATTCAGCGCTTTTCCGGTTCGCACCGCGCCATCGCCGATTACCTGGCCGAAGACGTGCTCGCGCATCAAAGCGCCGAAGTGCGCGAGTTCCTGTTGCGCACCAGCATCCTGTGGCAATTGAGCGCGCCGCTGTGCGAGGCGCTCAACCCTCGCATGGACTGCGCGCACATCCTCGGCAAGCTGGAAGCCGCCAATGTCTTTCTCATGCCGGGACAGGATTCGGCGGGCGGCGCGGAGCCGGCCTGGCGTTACCACCGTCTGTTCGCGGACTTCCTGCGCGCCCAGTTGAAGCGGCAGCATCCGGACGAATTCGTGCGGCTGCACCTGGTGGCCTCGAGCTGGTACGAGACCGCCGGCCGCCCGGTACCGGCCATCGACCACGCCATCGAAGGAGGTGACTTCCCGCACGCGCTGGGCCTGCTGGCCCGATACGCCGAAGGCTTTCTCGCGCAAGGCCGCCTGCGCTTGATGGCGCGCTGGTTCGCGGCCGTGCCGGAAGCGGCGCTGCACGCGCACCCGCTGCTGCAGATCATGGCGGCGTGGGTGACCTGCTTCACGCAGGGCGCCGGGGAGGCGATGGCGCGGCTGGAACACTCCGGGGTCCAAGACAGCCACGACGAGGGAATACAGGCCCACCTCAGCGCATTGCGCCCGCTCCTGCTGGCGATGATGGACCGCTACGAGGACGCCGATGCCACCGGCCGCGACGGCCTGCGCCGGCTGCCCAGTTGCAAACCCTTCGCCGACAGCGTGCTCATCAACACGATGGCCAGCGTGGTCTCGGTGATGGGCGAGAGCCCCGAAGCCCACCGGCTGCTCGACGCCGCTCGCGCCGGCCGCGGCACCAGCGACTTCGTGCGCACCTACACCGAGGCGATGGAGGGCCTGCTCGACCTGCAGGAAGGCCGGCTGCGCCAGGCCACCGCGCGCTTCCGCATGGTGCTGCTCGGCCAGGCGGACGGCAACGGCTATCGACACCATAGCGGCAACGCCTGGGCAGGCGTACTGTATGCGTCGGTCATCTACGAGATGAACCGGCTCGACGAGGCCGAGCACTGGCTCAACATCTACCTGCCGCTGGCGCGCGATGTCAGCCTCCCCGACCACATGATCGCCAGCCACGCGATACGCGCGCGGATCGCTTTCCTGCGCGGCGACATCGACGCGGCCGTGCGCGTGCTGACCGAGCTGGAATATCTCGGCCACCATCGCCACCTGCCGCGTGTGGTCTGCAGTGCCAAGCTCGAACGCGCGCACATGCTGATGCTGCAAGGCAACGCCCAGGCGTCGCGCGAGGAGCTCGAGCGCGCCAACGACAGCGCGCTATGGGCACGCGTGTCGCGCCAGCGGCTACCTGCGCACGAAACGGACGACATGATCATGGGCAGCCTGCGCTGGGACATTCTCTTCGGCGATGCGCACGCCGCGTTGCCGCGCATCGCGCATGAGCTGGCCCGCGCCGAAGCCGCCACGCGGCGGCGCCGCGTGTTCAAGCTGCGGGTGCTGCAAGCGCTGGCCCTGCAACGCAGCGGCGATCCGTCCGGCGCGCGGCGGGAGATGGCCGAATTGCTGCAGCAGACCTACCCCGAGGGCTTCATGCGGCTCATCCTCGACGAGGGCGAGCCCGTCAGCCTGCTGCTGCACCGCCTGCATGCCCATCGCATCGATACCGGCGCGCCCCTCTTCGACGACTACCTGCAAGGCCTGCTCGCCGCTGCCGGCCCCATGCCGCTGCTCGACGCCGAAATCCTTGCGACCGCGGCGCCGGTCGACCCGCTGGCCGAGCCGCTGACACGCAAGGAGATCCGGGTGCTGCAGTTGCTGGCGGAGGGCTACTCCAACAACGCGATGGCCGAGAAGCTGTTCGTCTCCGACAGCACCGTGCGCACGCATCTGCGCAACATCAACACGAAGCTCGGCGCGAAGAGCCGGACGCAGGCGGTGGCGATCGCAAGGAAGCGGCTGGTGATCCAGTGAGATTCGGCGCGCGCCCAGCTCATCGGGCCGCCCGGATCAGATCCACCGCCTTCTCGGCAATCGCGATTACGGGAGCGTTGGTATTGCCGCCCACCAGCGTCGGCATGATCGACGCATCGACCACTCGCAGCCCTTGCAGGCCATGCACGCACAGCGTCGCATCGACCACCGCTGCCGGGTCGCGCCCCATGCGACAGGTGCCGACCGGGTGATAGACCGAGTCCACGCGCTCGCGCAGCACCGCACGAATCTGCTCGTCGCTCTCGACGCCCGCGGTAAAGAGATCGCCGCTACGCCATTGCGCCAGCGCCGGCGCGTCCATCAGCCGGCGTGTCAGCTTGAAGCCGGCAACCAGCGCGTCGAGGTCGTCGGGATGCGACAGGAAATTGGGATCGATGTCGGGCGGCTGCGACGGATCGGCATTGCGCAACCTCACGCGCCCGCGGCTGGCGGGCCGCAGCAGGCAGACATGGCACGAATAGCCGTGCGACGCATGCAGCTTGCGGCCGTGATCGTCGCCGATGCTCACGAGGAAATGCAGCTGCACATCGGGTGCCGGCAAATCGGGGGCGGTCTTGAGAAAGCCGCCGGCCTCGGCATAGTTGCTGGTGATCGGACCGTAACGCTCGCGGCGGTAGCGGGCCACGCCGCGCACCGTGCGCAGCAGGCCGCTGGGCATGAGGCTCACCAGGTGAGGGTGGCGTCGCGCACGGTAACTGAAGACGAAGTCCGGATGATCCTGCAGGTTCTCGCCGACGCCGGGCAAATCGTGCAGCACCGGAATGCCCAGGGCCTGCAGCGACGCACCGGGGCCGATCCCGGACAACATCAGCAGTTGCGGCGACTGGAAAGTGCCCGCGCAAAGCAGCACCTCGCGCCGCGCCCGCAGGATGTACCGCCGGTCGCCCTGCACGCACTCCACCCCCACGGCGCGCTTGCCGTCGAACAGAATGCGCAGCACCTGCACGCCGCTGCGCACATCCAGGTTGCCGCGCACGCCGAGGTGAGGCTGCAGGTAGGCGCGTGCGGCGCTGCAACGCTCGCCGTTTCTTTGCGTCACCTGGAAGGGGCCGACGCCCTCCTGCTCGGCGCCGTTGAAATCCTCGTTGAGCGACAGGCCGCATTGCGCGGCGGCTTCGAGGAAGTACCGCGGGAAGGGGTTGTCGGTACGCAGCCCCGCCACATTGAGTGGACCGCCCTGGCCGTGAAACGCGTCGTCGAATTGCTCGTTGTGTTCGCTGCGCCGGAAATACGGCAGCAACGCGTCGTAGGACCAGCCGGGGTTGCCCAGCGAAGCCCAATGGTCGTAGTCCCAGCGATGGCCGCGGATATAGACCATGCCGTTGATCGCCGAGCTGCCGCCGAGCGCCTTGCCGCGCGGCTGGTAACCGCGCCGCCCGTCCAGCCCGGGCTGCGGCTGCGTCTCGAACGCGTAGTTGCAAAGCCGGGTCGGCAGCATCGCCACCAGGGCCGCCGGCGTGTTGACGACCCAGTTGTCGCCGCGGCCGCCGGCCTCCAGCAGGGCCACGTCGACGGTGGCGTCTTCGCTCAGGCGCCCCGCCAGCACACAGCCTGCGGAGCCGCCGCCCACCACGACGTAATCGAACGAATCCGCGTCCATCCCCTGCCCTCCCAATGCCGGTTCAGCCGGTGTGCCGACGGCTACAGCCCGCGCGCGATCACTTCCTTCATGATCTCGCTGGTGCCGCCGTAGATGCGCTGCACCCGCGCATCGGCATACATGCGGGCGATAAGGTATTCGTTCATGTAACCGTAGCCGCCGAACAGTTGCAGGCATTCGTCGACGAGCCTGCCCTGCATCTCGGAGGCCCACAGCTTGGCCATCGAGGCCGTGACCGTGTCCAGCGTGCCCGCCACCAGTTGCTCGACACAGCGATCGACGAAGGTTTGGCCGACCTTGAGCTGGGTGGCGAGCTCGGCGAGCTTGAAGCGCGTGTTCTGCCACTCGGCGATCGGCTTGCCGAAGGCCTTGCGCTCGCGCGTGTACTGCAGCGTCGCCTCGAACGCGCCCTCGGCGCCGGCCAGCGCGAGCACCGCGATGGCGAGCCGTTCGTACGGCAGGTCGCTCATCAACTGGAAGAAGCCTTGCCCCTCCTGGCCGCCCAGCAGGTTGGAGACCGGCACCCGCACATCGTCAAAGAACAGCTCCGAGGTGTCCTGCGCCTTGAGGCCGATCTTGTCGAGCACGCGGCCGACGCGGTAGCCCTCGGAGTCCCGCGTCTCGACGATCAGGATGGACGTGCCGCGCGCGCCCTGGGTCGGATTGGTCTTGGCCACCACCAGCACCACGCCGGCGAGCAGCCCGTTGGTGATGAAGGTCTTGGAGCCGTTGACGACGTACGCGTCGCCGCGCCGCTCCGCGCGGGTACGCACCGCCTGCAGGTCGGAGCCGGTGCCGGGCTCGGTCATCGCGATGGCGCCGACCAGTTCGCCGCTGACCACGCGCGGCAGCAGGCGCCGCTTCTGTTCGTCGGTGCCGTGGTTGAGCAGGTAGTGCGCGACGATGCTGTGCACCACGCTGCCCATGCCGGTAAGGCCGCGGCGCGCCGCCTCTTCGCAGAACACCGCTTCATGGCGGAAGTCGCCGCCGGCGCCGCCCCACTGCTCGGGAATATCGGCGCACAGGAAGCCGAGCTCGCCGGCCTTGCGCCATAGCGCGTGCCCGACATTGCCACGATGACGCGCGGCCTCGTCGATGGGGATCATCTCGGTCTCGACGAAGCGAGCCACCGAGTCACGATAAAGGTCGATATCCTCATCGGCCCAGGAACGACGGAAGTCCACTGTCTCGCCCTCAGTTGATGCGTCGGTCGTGGCCGGCCCAGAACGGCTCGCGCAGGATGAATTTCTGCAGCTTGCCGGCCGGCGACAACGGCAGCTCGTTGCGGAACTCGATGCTGCGCGGGCATTTGTAGCCCGCAACGAGACCGCGGCAATGCGTGATCACGCCGAGCTCGTCGAGCGCGGTCCCGGGACGCAGCACGATCACCGCATGTACGCGCTCGCCCCACTGGTCGTCGGGCACGCCAATTACCGCGCACATCGAGACCTGCGGCAGTTGCGCGATCGCATTCTCGACCTCGGCCGAATACACGTTCTCGCCGCCGGTGACGATCATGTCCTTCAGGCGATCGACCACGTAAAGGTAGCCCTCGGCGTCGCGGTAGCCGCCGTCTCCGGTATGCATCCAGCCGTCCCGCAGCACAGCCGCGGTCTCCTCGGGCTTGTTCCAGTAGCCCTGCATCACCATCGGCCCGCGCGCGCAAATCTCGCCCACCGCGCCGGGCGGCAGCTCGCGACCCGCGTCATCCACGATGCGCACCTCGGCGATCGGGACCGGCCGGCCGGCGGAACGCAGGCGCTTAGCCTGATCGAGGCCGGGCCGGTGATCGGTGGGAAGCAGCACCGAGATGGTGGGCGCCAGTTCCGTCATTCCGTACACCTGGCAGAACTCGACCCGCGGGAGCGCTTGCATGGCCTGCGCCAGCAGCGTGGCGTCGATGGGCGCCGCGCCGTAGAACATCATCCGCAGGCTGCCCAGATCGAATTCCGCGAAGCGCGCGTGCTCGACGAGCCGCTTGATCATCGTCGGCACCAGGAACGTCTCGGTGACACCCTCGCCGTGAATGGACCGCAGGACGGCCACCTCGTCGAACACCGGCACCACCACCTGCGTCATCAAGCGCTGCATCATCTGCAGCGAAAGCCCGCAGCCGGCCACATGGAAGAACGGCGCCACCACCAGGCCCACTTTCTCGCCTTCCGGCCGCGGCACCGCCGCCACCGCGCTCAGCGCGTTGACGTACAGGTTCGCGTGCGACAGCATCACGCCCTTGGGCGTGCCGGTGGTGCCGCCGGTGTACATCACCGCCGCGAGATCGTCGCCGCCGCGCCATGCGTCGTCCATCGCGTCCGACTCGGCCATGATCTGTTCGTATCCCACCATGCCGGCGGGCACCTCGTCGTCGCCGCAGTACACCAGCGTCCGCAGCGACCCGGACAACTCGCGCAGCGCGCCGGCCTGCGCCGAGAAGCACGCGTCGACCAGCAGAATCCGCGTGTCGCAGTCGTCCAGCGAATAAGCCACCTCCCTGGCGCTCCATCGGATGTTGACCGGATTGATGACGCCGCCGCCCCACCATACGCCGTACAGGTACTCGACATATCGGACGGAGTTGAGGCTCAGCATGCCCACGCGGTCGCCCGGCCGCATGCCGAGCTTGCGCAACGCGGCAGCCAGCCGCGCCGCGCGCTCGGCGAACTGGCGAAAGGTGGCGCGCCGCGCGCCGCAAACCACGGCGGTCGCATCCGGGCGCTCTCGCAACGCCTTGTGCAGGGATTGGGTGAGATGCATCTTCGTCGTCTCCTGGTCTCGCCTACTTTGCTTTTTTCGGTCCTTCGCACCGCCGGTCAAGCCACGCGGCGAGCATGGCCTTGCCAGTGCGGCTCGCGCAGCTTGTGCTTCATGATCTTGCCCGCCCCGGAGATCGGCAGGTCCTCGACAAACGCGATGCTCCGCGGACATTTGTAGCCGGCGATGAGCGCACGGCAGTGCTCCCGCAAGTCAGCGGCGTCGACCATCGCACCCGGCTTCCTGACGATCACCGCATGCACGGCCTCGCCCCACTCGGCGCTCGGGATGCCGATCACCGCCGCGGCCGCCACCGCGGGATGTAGCGACAGCGCGTTCTCCACCTCGACGCAGTACACGTTCTCGCCGCCGCTGACGATCATATCCTTGAAGCGGTCGACGATAACGATGAAGCCCCGCTCGTCCATCCACGCCGCATCGCCGGTGTGCAGCCAGCCTCCTCGCAGCGTCTGTGCGGTGAGCTCGGGCTGGCTCCAGTAGCCCTGCATCACGCAGGGGCTGCGCACGACGATCTCGCCGATCTGGCCGGGCGGCACCTCGCGGCCGTGAGGGTCGACGATCAGCACATCCACACCGGCCAGCGGCTGCCCGGCTGTGGTCAGCTTGCCCAGCTTGCGGCCTTCGGGCGTGTGATAGCGGCTGGTGAGATAGCTCACGCCGGCCGACAACTCGGTCATGCCGTACCCCTGCACGAACTCGGCCCCGGGGAACAGCGCGAACGCGCGGTCGAGCAGGGCTTCCGAGATCGGCGAGGCGCCGTAGCCCACCCAGCGCACGCTGGTCAGATCCGCGACGCGCGCGCCGGGGTGGTCGACCAATACTTGCAGCATCGCCGGCACCAGCATCAGGTGGCTGATGCCCTGCGCATCCACGGCCTGCAACACGCCATCCGGCGTGAAGGCAGGCAGGAATGCCTGGCGGCAGGCGCCCATCAGGCCGCGCAGTGCGAACGACAGCCCGGCCAGATGGAACAGGGGCGCGCTGTGCAGCAACGACTCGCGGCCGGCGAGCGGTGCGGCCAGCAGCGAAATGAACGAATTCGTGACCAGCGCCTCGTGGCTCAGCATCACGCCCTTGGGCCGTCCGGTGGTCCCGCCGGTGTAGAACACACCCGCGAGATCGTCGCCATTGCGCAGCGCGTCGTCCGCGGGATGCGCGTCGGACAGGAGATCATCCAGCCGCAACGCGCGTTCCGGCACGTTCCGCCCATCGATATGCACCAGCGTTCGCAGCGAGCGCGACAGACCGAGGAGCGTCGCGCACGACGGCGCGAATGCATCGTCGACAAACAGCGTGCGGGTGTCGCAATCGTCCAGCGAGTCGACGATTTCGGCCACACCCCAGCGCGTATTCACCGGGTTCGCCACCGCGCCGGCCCACCAGATCGCGAGCAGGAGCTCGAAGTAGCGATCGCTATTGGCGGCCAGCAGTCCGACGCGATCGCCGCTTCGCACGCCGAGCGCATGCAGCACGCCGGCCAGACACGCAACGCGCGCGTGGAGTTGCCGATACGTCTGGCGTCGTGCCGCGAAGCACGTGGCTTCACTGTCCGGATGCTGCTGCAGCGCGCAGTGCAGCGCCTGGGTGAGGTGCAGCCTCATGCCGGCGCCGCCTCCGTCGCCCGACTCAGGCACCCCGCGCGCGGAACAGCCGCATCGACGACCTGCCCGTTGCCGGCGCGCGGCGGGCGGCTCGGCGCCCCGTCAATGCCGGTCATTTCTACCACGGTCAACCTTTCGAGCGGGCCCGCCATTGCTGTACCTCCTCCCACGGCGCGATGCCGTATCGTGTTCCGATCTTGCGCCGTTGCAAGAGTCGGCAACATCGTCGAAAGCGACGAAATCCGGCCGGGCCGCCGCGATCGGCTCCCCCGCGAACCGCTCGCCTTGCATCCGGCCCGCTGGCGTACCCGCGCCAGATCGCTCACCTCGATTCCGGTCCGGATCGCCTGAAGCGGATCGGCTGCTTTCGCGCCCTGCTTCACTCAACCCTTGAGCATCATCTTGATCAGGGCGACGGAACGCGGACCATACGGCGGCGAAAGCAGACGGCGCGCATTCAGCCGCGGCTGCACCAGAATCGGTTTCATCTTCGAGAAGGTCACGAAGCCGTTGTAGCCGTGATAGGCCCCCATGCCGCTCTGCCCGACTCCGCCGAACGGCAGCGACCCGCAAGCCGTATGCATCAGCGTCTCGTTCACCGACACGCCGCCCGAAATCGTCTCGCGCAAGACACGATCGACGACACGCCGCGATTCCTCGAACAGGTACAGTGCGAGCGGATGCGGACGCGCATTGACATAGGCAATCGCGTCGTCCAGCTCGTCATACGGAACGAGCGGCAGCAGCGGCCCGAATATTTCCTCCTGCATCACGGCCGCGTATTCCGGCGCTTGAGTCACCACCGTGGGCGTGAAGCGGCGCGGCACCCGGGTGTTCGCGCCGTCCGCCAGTGGATGAAGCCGCGCGCCGGCCGCCTTCGCGTCGCTGGCAAGTGTCTGAAGGCGTGCGAAATGGCGGTCGGAAATGATCGAGGCAAAATCAGGATTGCTTGCGAAATCCGGATACAGCCTGGCAACGACGGCGGCCGCCCGCTCAACGAATGCCTGCTCCTTGCCGCGCCGCACCAGTACGTAGTCCGGCGCGATGCAGGTCTGGCCGGCATTGAGCAGCTTGCCGGTCACGATCGAATCGACGGCCGCGTCGAAGCGCGCGCCGGGGCCGATGATCGCGGGCGACTTGCCACCGAGTTCGAGCGTGACGGGCGTGAGGTTGTCGGCCGCCGCATGCATGACATGCCGACCCACGCTCGTCGAACCGGTAAAGACCAGATGATCGAACGGCAGACTCGAGAACATCGCCCCGATATTCGCGTCGCCGTTTACCACGGCCACATGATCGTGCGCGAACGTCCTCGCGATCAGCGTCTCGAACAGGGCCGAGAAGCGCGGCGTCAATTCGGGCAGCTTGAGCATCGCCCGATTGCCGGCCGCGAGTGCGCCGATGAGCGGCGTCACGCCCAGCAGCAACGGATAGTTCCACGGCACGACGATGCCGACCACACCGAGCGGCTGCGGCATCAGCCGCGCGCGGGCCGGGAGCATCCACTTGTTCATCGGGCGCCTGCGCGTCTTCATCCACCGCGCGCCGTGCCTGAGCGCGTCGTTGATCTCTTCCTTCGACAGCCAGAACTCCGCTATCTGGATTTCCTGCTTCGCACGATGGCCGAAGTCCGCATGGATGGCTTCGGTGATCGTATCCTGGTTGTCGAGCAACATCTTGCGCAACGCGCGCAGGTGCCCGGCGCGCTCGGACCATTCCGGATAGGGCGCCCGCCGGTGAGCGGTCTGTTGCGCCCGCAACAGGGAGCCGAGCGCGGCGGCCTGGGGCTGATCGTTCTTCATGTCGACTCCTCGATAAATCCGCGACTGCCGGTCAGGCGGGCCTGTCCGATCGACGCACGGGACACGGGCCGTCGCGGGCGAATCCGGCGCACGGCGATACGGTCGGGCGGGGGCAGCGTGCCCGCCCGGCGCCGCCGGCCGCCGCGCGGATCGAGCCGATCGGCACGGCCAGGACCCGACACGTGCCGCCGCGCCGCGACAGACGCCGTCGGCGCGTACCCGTGCCGACCTGCCGCGATCAGTCCAGCGCCGCCACCAACGCCGGCACCTCGGTGTTCAGGTCGCCCACCAGACCGTAATCCGCCACCTGGAATATCGGCGCGTCCGGATCCTTGTTGATCGCCACGATCACCCTGGAATCCTTCATACCGGCCAGGTGCTGGATCGCGCCCGAGATACCCACGGCGATGTACAGCTGCGGCGCGACGATCTTGCCGGTCTGGCCGACCTGATAGTCGTTCGGCACGAAGCCGGCGTCCACGGCGGCACGCGAGGCGCCCAGCGCGGCATTCAGCCTGTCGGCGAGCGGCGTCAGCACCCGGGTGTAGTTCTCGCCCGAACCCAGGCCACGGCCGCCCGACACGACGACACTGGCGGCGGTCAGCTCCGGGCGGTCGTTTCGGGTCACTTCACGCGAGACGAACCGCGAGATGCCAGCATCGGCCACCGGCGTCAGGTTCTCGGTCGCGGCCAAACCGCCGACGGCCGCCGCCTGCTCGAACGCCGTGCCGCGCACGGTGATCACCTTCACGGTGTCGACCGATTGCACCGTGGCGATCACGTTGCCGGCGTAGATCGGGCGCTCGAAGGTATCCGGACTGCAGACCCGGGTAATGTCGGAGATTTGCGCGACATCCAGCCCGGCGGCCACGCGCGGCAGGATGTTCTTGCCATAGGCGGTCGCCGGCGCCAGGACGTGGCTGTAGTCGCGGGCGATGGTCAATACCTGCGCGGCGACAGGCTCGGCCAGGCCATCGGAAAACAACGGCGCGTCGGCCACCCGGACCCGGGTGACGCCCGCGATCCGCGCGGCGGCTTGCGCGGCCTTGCCGCAGCCCGTGCCGACCACCAGCACGTGGACATCGCCGCTGCACCGCAGCGCGGCCGTGACGGTGTTCAGGGTCGCGACCCTGATGGATTGGTTGACGTGCTCAGCAATAACGAGTGCGGTCATCTTGATCTGCCGGTTCGGTGTGTCGGAAAGAGGTACGGGGCGCGGACGATCGGACAGCTGCTTACAGCACTCCGGCTTCCGTCCTGAGCCTGGCCGCAAGCGTGGCCGCGTCGGCCACCATCACGCCGGCGCCGCGCGTGGGCGGCTCGGCCACCCCGAGCGTTTTCAGACGCGGCGTCACGTCCACGCCGAGGTCTTCCGGCCGGATCGTGTCCAGCGGCTTCTTCTTGGCCTTCATGATGTTCGGCAATGTCACGTAACGCGGCTCGTTCAGGCGCAGGTCGGTCGTAATCACCGCCGGCAGCCGGATCGACAGCGTCTCCAGGCCGCCGTCCACTTCGCGCGTCACCGACGCGCGGCCGTCGGCGATCCGCACCCGGGACGCGAACGTGGCTTGCGGCAGGCCGGCCAGGGCGGCCAGCATCTGGCCGGTCTGGTTGGCGTCGTCGTCGATCGCCTGCTTGCCGACGATGATCAGCTGTGGCCGCTCCTTGTCGATCAGCGCCTTGAGCAGCTTAGCCACGGCGAGCGGCTGCAGCGCTTCGCCGGTCTCGACCAGCACGCTGCGATCTGCGCCGATGGCCATGGCCGTGCGCAACGTTTCCTGGCACTGCGCAACGCCGCACGAAACGGCGATCACCTCGGTCGCGACGCCCGCTTCCCTCAGGCGGACCGCCTCTTCCACGGCGATCTCGTCGAACGGGTTCATGCTCATCTTCACATTGGTCAGATCGACACCGCTGCCGTCCGACCGCACGCGCACCTTCACGTTGAAGTCGACCACGCGCTTGACCGCGACAAGTACTTTCATGTTCATTCCGATAAGAAACTCGAACAACCCAACCGACCCGGCAAGCGCGCCCACGACCTCAGCGCGCGCCATCCCTCGTCAGCGTCGCGGCGGACGCTTCATGCGGCCGGCGCCCCAGCCCCATCAACGCCGCCAGCGCCGGGATCAGCACCACCGCCCCCACCATGTTCCACAGGAACATGAAAGTCAGGAGCAGCCCCATGTCGGCCTGGAACTTGATGGCCGAGAAAATCCATGTCAGCACACCGACCGCCAGCGTGATGCCGGTAAAGGCGACCGCGAGACCGGTTGTCTTCATCGTCTCGAAGTAGGCTTCCCGCAACGACAGGCCCTGCTCCAGCAGTTGCCCGAGCCGGTTGTACAGGTAGATGCCGTAGTCCACGCCAATGCCCACGCCCAACGCGATGACCGGCAGCGTGGCCACCTTCACCCCGAGGCCCATCAGCGTCATCACGGCCTCGCACAGGATCGACGTGACGACAAGCGGGATCAGCAGGCACAACATCACGCGCACCGAGCGGAACTCCAGCAGCAGCAGCGCCGCGACGATGCCGTACACCAGCAGCAGCATGGGTCGCCAGGCCCGCTCGACCACCGCGTTGGTCGCCGCCTCGATGCCCGCATTGCCGGCCGCCAGCAGGATCTCGGCGCGGATGCCGGGATGCTCCGCCTTGAACGACTCGACCGTCTGCACCACCGCCTTCAGCGTGGCCGCCTTATGGTCGTTGAGGTAGACGATGACGGGCAGCATCGAGCAGTCGTTGTTGTGAAACGCGGCCGGAATGCCCTTGTGCGCGGCATTCGAGACGTAGCGGTTGCGCGTGACCGTGGCCCACTTCAGGTTGCCGCCGTAGGTGCCGGCGATGATCTGCTTCATCCAGTCGAACAGCGACAGCGTGCCCTGCACCCCGGGCGTTTCCTCCAGCGCCCACTGCAGCCGCGACACAACCGCGGCCGTCGGATAGGCGCCGCACTCCTCGGGCGGCGTCGTGACCATCACGACGAACACATCGGCGCTGGTCGCGTAGTGGCGCGTGAAGAATGCGACGTCGCGGTTGTAGACGGAATTCGGCCGAAGCTCCGGCGCCCCCGGATCGAGATCGCCGATCTGCAGCTGCCGGCTTAGCACGAAGCCGCCCCCCGCCACGACGGCGGCGAGCCCCACCACCAGCCATGCGCGCCGCGGCTGCGCCAGCGCCGCGATTGCATGCGCCAGCCGATGCGGTCCTTGCTCGCGGCGCAACGCGGCACGCAGGCCGGCGCGCGACATGCCGGCATACGACATGGCCACGGGCAGCAGGAACATCTTGGTGAAGATGATCACCGCCACGCCGATGCTGGCGCTGACGGCCAGTTCCTGGATCACGCCGATGTCGATCGTCAGCAACGTGGAAAATCCCACCACGTCGCACAGCAGCGCCACGGTCCCCGGAATGAACAGCAGGCAGAAGGTGGCGCGGGCCGCCGCCACCTTGCCGGCGCCCCGCACGGTTTCGCGTGCGAAGGTGTTGATGTTCTGCACCGCGTGCGACACGCCGATCGCGAAGGTGAGAAAAGGCACGAGGATCGAGTACGGATCGAGGCCGAATCCGAGCGCGTGCACCACGCCGAGATGCCACCCCACCGCCAGCAGGCAGCAGGCGATGGTCGCCAGCGTGCTGCGCCAGCAGCGCGAGTAGGCCCACAGCAGCACGGTGGTCAGCACCACCGTGACGATGAAGAACAGGCCGATCGACGCAGCGCCCTGGATCAACTGGCCGATCAGTTCGGCGAAGCCGACGATATGTACGCGGATGCCCTTGCGCTCGTACTTGGCCCGCAGTTGCTTCTCGAGCCGCTGCGAAAAGAGCGCGTAATCCAGCTTCTGCCCGGTGTCCGGATCGTTTTCGAGCAGTGGCGCGACGATCACGCTGGACTTGCCGTCATTGGCCACCAGGCTGCCGACCAACCCGGCCTTGGCGACGTTTTCGCGCACGACCGCCGCATAGCCGGCGCCCAGGCTGCCATAGTCGGCCGGAACGACCTTGCCCGAACGCAGTCCGTCCTCCGCCGCTTCGAACCAGAGCGTGTTCGGCGTCCACAGCGAACGCAGGTTGCCACGATCGATACCGGGGATGTAAAACACCTCGTCGGTGATCTGGCGCACGACTTCGAGATAGTCGGCGTTGTAGATGTCGCCGTCGGTCGTCTCCACGGCGATGCGGATAGTATTGCCCAGCGGCCTGAGTTCATTCTCGAAGCGCAGGCTGTTCAGGATGAACGGGTGCCGGGACGGCACCATCTTGCGAAAGCTGGCGTCGGGCCGCAGCAGCGTGGCCTGCCACAGCAGCAGCACCGACATCAGCGCAAAGCACGCCAGCCACAGCGGCCGGTGGCCGAACAGCACTCGCGCGGCCAGCGCCTCGACGCGCGCGGCCCAGCCGACAGAGATAGCGTTGTGCGGCGCCGTCATGGCCTGGCTCCCTGCAACGCCAGCGGGTGGATGCCGATCCCGCCCAACCCCACCGTCGCCACGGACGGAGGCTGCGCACCGAACAGCGTGAAGCTGCTGAGGCGCCGCGCCGACAGGCGCGCGCCGACGGGGTGGAACGATCCGGCATGATCGGAACTGGTCAGCAACTGCCCCTCCTCGTCGATCAACAGCGGAGCCTGATCGCGACCCAGCGCGCCCGCGACGATGCTCTTGTCGGTTCCGCTACGCACCGCCGTCCAGGTCCGGCCGCCGTCGACCGAGCGGTACGCATGGCCCTTGAAGCCGTAGGCCAGCAGCACGGCGTCGGGCAGCGCCAGCACGCCGTACAGGTAACCCTTGTAGCCGGTCTCGCCGCGCGACCAGGTGCGGCCTCGATCGTTCGAGCGGAACACGACGCCGGCTTCCGCGGCGATCAACACGCCGCCGTCGGGAATCAGCGTAATGCCGTTAAGGTGCAGGCCCTCGCCGTTGTCGAGCCGGTCGCCGATGTAGTTCCAGTGTTGTCCGCCATCCGCGGTCTCGAACAACTGGCCGAACGCGCCGACGGCGAAGCCGCTCGCGGCATCGAAAAACCGCACGCCCAGCAGCGGTCGCGACGGCCCCCCCGCAATCGACTGCTCGGCGGCCGCGACGGCGTCTTCGGCCTGCTCACGCCGCTTCGCGTCGGCGCCCGGCGCGGCACGCAGCCGCTCGAGCGCCGCGCGGGCGGCGACCCGCATCTGCGCGTCGCCCTGCCTGCCGTCGAACTGGCGTCGCCAGGTGGCGCCGCCATCCTGCGTGGAGAGGATCACGCCGTCATGCCCGACCGCCCAGCCGTCGCGCTCGTCGGCAAACGCGACCGCCGTGAGCATCACTGAACTCGGCGACGGCGACTGCACCCAACTGGCGCCCCCGTCGTCGGAACGCACGATGAGACCCATATCGCCGACGGCCACCAACCGCTTGCCGGCCCGGGTCACGTCGACGAGCAGCTTGCGCGCGCCGTTGCGGGTGACGGGAGCCGCCGTGCCCAGCAGATCGAGCGGCGCCTCTGCCTGCCCGAACGCCCACGCGCCACCGGCCAGCGCCAGCGCCGCGGCCAGAGCGGTCCGGACGACGCGCCGCGCGACGCAGTTCCGGGACATGCGTTTCGGATTCCGCACGGCCATCTCAGTTGCCGATGCGGCGCAGCGCGTCGGGCGTGAAGGCCGAGGGTTTCAGTGCTACGTTGAACTGGATCGGCTTCTCTTCGTTCGTGAGGTTGCTGGTGACATAGCGGCGTGCCTGGAGGTCGTACTCCGCGATCCCGGCGACGAAGTAAGCCGGCGCGTCGTAGTACTGCACACCATGCACCTCCATTACGCGCCACAGCTCGCCGCGGCCGTCGTACAGGTCGGCATGCGCGATCTGCCAGCTATCCTCGTCGACGTAGTACACGCGCTTGCCGTAGACGTGGCTCTTGCCTTTCTTCAGCGTCGCCTCGACGACCCACACCCGGTGCAATTCGTAGCGCAGCAGATCCGGGTTGATGTTGGTGGGCTTGACGATGTCCTTGTATTTGAGGCTCTTGTCGGTGAGTTTGCTGTCGTTGTACGAAACGATCATTTCGCGCTTACCGACCAGTTTCCAGTCGAAGCGATCGGGCGAGCCGTTGAAGCCGTCATAATCATCCACCGTCGACAGGCCGTCGACACCGGTACGGGGGGTGTCGTAGGCCACTTCCGGCGCCCGCAGCACGCGGCGCGAACCGGGGTTGTAAAGCCAGGCGGCGCGCGGCTGCTTCACCTGGTCGATGAAGTCGTGCGCGAGCAGTGCCTCGCCGGCGATCGACGACGGCGCTTCCCACGTGGTAAGGAAATAGAACAGCACGTTCGGCACATCCTTCATGCCGTTGCCGAAGATGGTTTCCTCGTGGCGTCTGACCGGCGTGAAGCTGCCATTGGCCTCCACCGGAAATTCCGTCGTGTAACGAATCTGCGTGCGGCCGCGATAGCGAAAGGCGTGGTTCCAGATCACCTCCACTCCGGTGGCCGGTACCGGGAAAGGTACGGTGCTGCGTTCCACGCCGATGACCGAATTGCCTTCGTTGGCGATGCTGATCGCGCCGGCCTCGGCCTTAACCGCGTTGTAGACGCTTTCCGGATAGGCCGCCGAACGCCGCGTCGGGTAGACCGTGATCCGGTAGCCCGGATAGCGCTTGAGCAAGGCAAGCTGGCCGGCCGCAAGCTTGTCCTTGTACTGATCGGCGTTCGCGGCGGTGATCGTGTACAGCGGTTTGTCGGCGGCAAAAGGATCGGTCAGTCCCTTGGCCGGGTCGAACCCGGCCGGTGCCTTGACTACGCCGCCGTCCCATGCGGGAATCGTGCCGTCCTTGTTGCCGGCGCGCTCCGCGCCCACGGGAGTCAGGTCCTTGCCGAGGCGAGCGAGCTGATCGTCCGGCGTCTTGGCGACGGCGATCTGCGCGGCCAGTGCTAGCAGCACGACACCGAGCAGACGAACGGGAGGAGTGACGAGATGCATGGATGCTGTCTCCGAAGTGGAATGCTCAGAAGCTGGCCGTCAACACGGCCGCGACGAAATCGCGATCGTGGAAGCTGTCGAATCGCGCATGGGGGTTGAAGTGCGTGTAGCTCAAGTCCAGCGTGTATGCCTTTTTCAACTCGAACTTCACGCCCGGGGTGATCGCATAGCGCCCCTGGCTGAAGACGCCGTCGGCCGACCAGCCCTTCACATCCTGCGAGAAGAACAGGTGCGGCTTGACCACCACGTTCGGGATCAGGTTCGGGTACTCGAGTTCGATCATGGCGCGCACGCCCCACGCGTTACTCGTGAAATAGCCATCCTGCGTGCAGTTGTTGGCGTTGGTCGCCGCCGCCGGGCAAGCCCCGCCGAAGCTGGCGTGTTGCGCAGCCCCGAACTCGAAACCGCGCCCATAGCGCAGGCCCGTGTAGGGATCGCCGATGCCGTTCCAATGCTGGTAGGCCGCTTCCGCGACAAAGGTGCCGCCCGCGGCGCCGAGCACGCGGGACAGCAGCTTCGTCGCCGAAATCTGGATCTGCGACTTGTTCTTGCGCACGTAGCCGGGCATGTCCCGCGCATCGGCGCCTCCGAACAGGCTGGCCGACGGCCCGACGCCGGTCGCGAGGCCGAGGAAGGAATCGACCGGGCTCAACTGCACGGGAAAGCCCTTGGTGTAGGACGCCTCGGCGCTGGTCGACCAGCCGCCCAGTACGGTGGATGCGCTCAACCCAAATACCTTGATGTTGCTGGCCGAGTAGTCCCAATAGATCGACGTGTCCTGCGCCGTCAGACCGGTAGCCGCTGACGGCAGACCGTAGGCCGAACCGGCCGGATGCGGAACGGCAGTGCCGCGCACAGCCGACAGGTTGGGCACCTTGGGCGCATAGTTGACGAAGTAGGCGCCGAACTCCGTATCGATTGCATCGACCATATCCTTGAAGGCGATGCCGAACTGACCGCTATTGGCCGGCGTCCTGTCGGGCGCTCTCGAGAACTGGAAATTCGGCATGCCGCTCCAGCCCTGCCGCGACGTGCCGTCGCCGCCCACGAGGATGGAGTCGGGCGTGCAATTCAGCGCCGTGGCCGACGACCAGTAGGTCCCGCAGCCGTCGATGGCCGTGCGTCGCCATTCGAACTGATAGAACGCCTCGATCGACTTGCCGCCGCCCAGCCCGAGGTTGGCCGAGATCTGCGGAACCGGCAGGATCGCCTCCTTCAGCAGCGTGCCGGGCTGGCGCAGCGCTGTGACGTCCAGCACCTGATACTGGTTGACGCCCGGAATAAACAGGCTCTCACCGAAGTTGACCACATGCTGCCCCACCCGCACCTTCAACTGGGTCGACTCGCCCAGGTCGAAGCTGCTGTACGCATAGGCGTCCAGCAACTCGACACCCTTGAACTTGGACAGGTTCGTATCGAAGTGGCTGTCGTCGAGCCTCGTATCTGGCACGAAGCCATTGCTGGGCGCCCCGAAGGACAAGCTCTGCCTGCTGTAGCGCACGTTATCCCATGCCTTGGCGCGCAGCACCACGCCCGTGCCGTTCTTGTGCACATCGATATCGCCCACCACCCGCAGCAGATCCGCGATGTTGTCGCCCTTGCTGAAGTTCTTGTCGGTCGAATGCGTCGCGGCGGACGCCTTGCCGCCGTCGCCGATACCGATCAGTTCCGGATCGGGGCTCTTGGTACGCCAACCCGCGGTGAATGACGCGTCAAGCGACCACACCGCCTCGATACCGTTGCCAAGGTCGATGGTGCCCGCATGCGCGGCATGCGTCCCTCCCCAGACGAGGCAGACGAGCGCCGACCAGTGCGAAAATGACGCGACCGGGAGTCTTGCCGCGCAGCGCGGCACCCGCGGTGCGGTGGCCTTCCTCATGCCCATTTTGTCTCCTTCCTCGATTCCTTCGATGCTCTGCGCGACACCTCCGATAGGATGGCGGCATGGCTCTTTCGGCACGTTTCCGCCACGACGGGTGTCAGGTAAATGTACGAAGCAAGTGCGGTGTGCAACATCGTCACTTCCGACGATTTAAGGCGAGACGGCAGACGAGATTCGTCGTTTCCGACGGCGCGCGGCCGCGGCGGGTTCTTCAGAATGTCATGTCATGAACACGCCATCCGCACGACTGCCGGATCAGACCGACCCACCCCCGGCCGCGGCGGTGCAGCTCGCACGCGACGGTATTTGCGAGCGCATTGCACGTGCCGCGCCGGTGAAGCTAATCCTCGTCTGCGCGCCAGCGGGATATGGCAAGACCAGTGCGATGACGCAGGTGTGCACGCGGTTCGAAGCCGAGGGCATCGACACCGCGTGGCTCACGCTCGACGCCGCCGATAACGATGCGTCGCGCATCGTTGCGCGCCTTGCGGCAGCGATGGAGAAGATCACTCGCGACGACGTATCGCATGCCGCGCCCACCGAGCTGCTGCGCCGCCTGACAACGCACGATGCGCCTTATGCGATCTTTCTGGACGACTTCGAGCGCATCCAGGAGCCCGCCGTGTTGGGGCTGGTGCACGAACTGCTCGAGCAACTGCCGCGCGAAGGCCGCCTCGTCATCGGCGCACGCACCCAGCCCGACCTGGGCCTTTCCCGTCTGCGGGCGCGCGGCCAGTTGCTGGACATCGACATCGAGGATCTACGTCTGTCGCTGCCCGACACCGAGCGCTACTTCGCGCTACTTCCGCAACTGCAGCTCACCGCGCAAGCAGTGCAGCAACTGCACCGCAAGACCGAGGGTTGGGTGGCCGCGTTATCACTGGCCGCGACGGCATTGCGACGGCAGCCGCGCGACAATGCGTTCATCGAGGGCTTCTCGGGCTCGCATCATTCGATTACCCGCTACCTCGCCGAGGCCGTGTTCTCGCAGCAGAACGAGGCCACGCGCCAGTTCCTGCTGCGCACGAGCATCCTGCGCAAGCTCGAGATTTCGTTGTGCAACGAGCTGGTGCCGGGCTGCGACAGCCGTCTCATGCTCGAAGGCCTGGAGACCCACAACCTGTTCGTCACGCCGCTGCCCGGCCGGGAAAGCGAGCAGCAAGCCTGGCGCTATCACAGCCTGTTCAACGACTTCCTGCGCACACGTCTGGCCGAGGAAGAACCGGAGCGGGTCGCCAGGCTGCATCTGGCGGCCTCCGGCTGGTACGAAACCAGAGGCTGCATGGTCGCCGCCCTCGATCACGCGATCGAGGGCGGCGACCTGCTGCACGCCGCCTCGCTGCTGGTCCGCCACGTCGAATTCTTCATCGAGCACGGACGTTTGCGCCTGCTCGCCCGCTGGCTCGCCGCGCTGCCCAGCCAACTCGTCGCCGGCGAACCCCTGTTGCGAGTCGCCGCCATCTGGGCCGACTGCTTCACCCGCGGCCCCTCGCAGGCACTGGCCCGGCTCGAGGCCAGCGCCTGCGAGCACAGCGACCTGCCGGCGGTGCGAAGCCATGCGGCGGCGCTTCGGCCATTGCTGCTGGCCATGATGGATCGCTTCGACGAAGCACTCGCGGCGGGGCGACAGAGTATCGAGCGGTGGCCAGGCGAGCGCGGCTTTGCCGCGACCGTGCGCACCAATACCTTGGCCTGCGTCCGCGCGCTGGTCGATGAGCCGGCGCAGTCGCACCGCATGCTCGACGTGGCACGCCAGGCCTCGCAGGACGACCGGCTGACGACGCGCTTCACGGAGTCGATGCAGGGCATTCTCGATCTGCAGGAAGGTCGCGTCCGCCAGGCCGCCGCGCGCTTTCGCATCGCCGCCGGCGAAGCCTATGGCGCGGGCCGCCATTATGCTCACGGCAACGCCTGGGCCGGCGTGCTGTACGCCGGCACCGTCTACGAAAGCGGCCAGCTCGACCAGGCACTGCACCTGCTCAACGTCTACAACCCGCTGGTGCGCGACATAGCACTACCGGATCACATCATTATCAGCCGCGCGCTGCGCTCACGCATCGCCTTCCAGCAAGGAGATGTCGATGGCGCGCAGGCGGCGCTCGCCGAACTCGAATACCTGGGCCACCACCGCGAACTGCCGCGCGTAGTGGCTACCGCGCGATTGGAGCGCGCGCGCATGTTGTCGATGCAGGGCCACGGGCTGGCCGCCCTGGAAGCGCTGGGCCGCGCCGACAGCCCCGGCCTGTGGGAACGCGTGCGTACCCTGCGCCTGCCGTGGCACGATATCGACGACCTGGCGATCGGCCGGCTGCGCTGGGAAATAGCTTTCGGCAAGGCAACCGCCGCATTGCCGCAGCTGGCCGCCGAGGCCGCCGCCGCCGCGCAGTCGGGACGACGCCGGCGCGTACTCAAACTGCGCGTGCTGCAAGCGTTGGCGCGGTATCGCAGCGGCGACATTACCGGCGCGCTGCAAACCGGGCAGATCGCATTGCGCGAGGCGTGCGGCAACGGCTTCGTGCGGCTGATACTCGACGAAGGCGCGGCACTGGCGCCGCTGCTGCAACGCCAGTATCGGGACCTGCAGGAACAGCCGGGGCGCGGGGATCCGATTCTCGGCGACTACCTGCTGCGGCTGCTGCACGGCCTGGGGGCGTCCGCCTCGCAGCACGAAACCCGCGAGACCGACGGCGACCGGGCCGGCGGCAGCCTCACACGGCAGGAGGTGCGCATCCTGCAGTTGCTGGCCGATGGTTATTCGAACGGAGCGATGGTCGAGAAGCTGTGCATTTCCGACAGCACGGTGCGCACGCATCTGCGCAGCATCAATCTCAAGCTCGGCGCGCACAGCCGCATACAGGCGATAGCGGCAGCCAGACGGCTGGCGGTGATCCGTTGACCGGAGGCCGCCGGAGCGGGACGACATCGCCTGCTGTCGACCGCCGCCGCGGCGTGATGCCCGGCCCGTTCACGCGGATCCCGCGCCCCTTGTCACGAAGCGGTCGCCGTCGACGCGCATCGCGGCCCGCGACGTCGAAGGTCAGCGCTCAAGCTGATGCGTGAGGCTGTCGACGCGCCTCAGGTGATGGTCGAGCGAACCGAATAGCTGCTCGATCTGGGTAGCACGACGGAAGTAGTGCCCAACCGCCAGTTCCTCGGTCATGCCCATACCGCCATGAATCTGCACCCCACCTTGTCCAACGACGCGGCACGCACGGTTCGCGCTGACCTTGGCCGACGACACGGCACGCATGCGTTCGGCGGGCGGTGCGTCCAGCGCCGCAACCGAGGCGGCCGTCAGCGCGCGAACCTGCTCCAGCGCCATGTACATGTCGGCCATGCGATGCTGCAGCACCTGGAAGCGCGCGATCGGCACGCCGAACTGACTGCGCTGCTTCGCATAATCCACCGTGTCATCGAGCAACCGGGACAGCACTCCGCACGCTTCGGCGCACACGGCGAGCGTCGCCTCGTCCAACACCTGTTCGAGCAGCGGCAGCGCTGCGCCCGGCTCGCCCAGCAACTGGTCGGCCCGCACCGGCACGTCGTCGAACGCCAGCTCGCTGGCGCGGCCGCCATCAAGCATGCGGTAGTCGCGCCGGCTGATACCCGGCGTGTCGGCAGGCAGACACACCAGCGAGATGCCCAACGGATCGTATGGAGCCCCCACGCAGCGCCCGGTGATCAGCAGCTCGCCGGCCCACGGCGCGCCATGCACGACGGCCTTGCGTCCATTGAGCAGCCAGCCGTCGCCGGCCGGCTGCAATCGCGTCCGCACGTCCGTGAGGTCGTGGCGCGCGTGCGGTTCGGCAGCGGCGAAGGCCAGCACGGCGTCGCCGTCGATCACGCGGCCCAGCAAATCGCGCGCCGGCGCACCCGGCACACGCCTGAGCAGGCCACCGCCGATCACGATAGTGGAGAGATAAGGCTCGGCGGCCAGGTAACGGCCCAACGTTTCCATGACGACGAGGTTGTCGCGCACGTCTCCGCCCAAACCGCCCTGCTCCTCGCCGAACGAGATGCCGAACAGGCCCAGATCTCGCGCAAACGCACGCCACAGCGGTGGCTGATCTTCGGCGGCGGCGAGCGTGCGGGTACGCAGCTCGATGTCGTACTGCTCCGCCAGGAAGCGCGCGAGACTATCGCGCAACATGACCTGGGTCTCGGTCAGCACGAAGGCGGTGTTGTCGTGGTTCATGGCGTGCGGATCCTCAAACGTTCTCAATAGTCCAGCAGGTACGCCGCGATCAGGTTGCGCTGTACTTCATTGGTCCCGGCGTAAACGGAAGCCGCGCGGTCGTTCAGATAGGACGACATGCTGAACACCGACTCCTCGGGAATGGCCAGCGCCCCCCCCCCCCCGCGTCGCACAGCTCCATCGGCACGCGCGCGCCAGCGTAATGCGCGGCGATCTCCACGCCGAGCTCCGTGATACGCTGACGCGTTTCGGTTCCCAGCACCTTGCCAATCGACGGGCGGATACCCGGCGGCTCGCCGCGCGCGTGCGCCTGCAGCGCCCACATCTCCAGCGCCTGCACCGCATCGATGCGGCACTCGACATCGGCCAGCTTGAGTTCGATATCGCTTCGTTCCCTGCTGCCGGGCGGCTGCTGCGCGAAAGCCTGCTGCACGGCATGGCGAAGGCGGCGCAATCGTGCCCGCAGCGATGGCGCCCAGGCACCGCCGCGCTCGTGCTGCAGCAGGAACTTGGCGATGTTCCAGCCGAGGTTCTCCTCGCCGATCAAACCCCAGGCCGGCACGCGCACGTCATCGAAGAACACCTGATTGAGTTCGTGGTCGCCGGAGATGCTGATGATGGGCCGCACCATGATGCCGGGCTGCTGGAGGTCGAAGCACAGGAAGCTGATGCCTTGCTGCGGCTTGGGCATCTGCGCCGTACGCACCAGGCAGAACATCCTGTTGGCGTATTGCGCGTGCGTGGTCCAGATCTTGGTCCCGTTGATCACGTACTCGTCGCCGTCGCGTACCGCCTTGCATCGCAGTGAGGCCAGGTCGGAGCCGGACTGCGGCTCGGAGTAACCCTGGGCCCAATAATCGTCGCCCGAGCGAATGCCTGGCAGCCAGTCTTGCTGCTGCCGCGCGCTGCCATAGGCAATGATCACTGGCCCGACCATCTGCGTGCCCATGGGCGCGAGCGGCGGCGCGCCGGCCTCGGCCAGTTCGCTGGCAAAGATGTAGTGCTGCAGCGGCGTCCAGCCGGTGCCGCCATGCTCTACCGGCCACTGAGGCACGCTCCAGCCGCGTTGCGCGAGGATGCGGTGCCAGCGTATGCCTTCGGGATAATCCGCGAAGATTCCCGAGCAGCGACGCCCGGCTACACGTAAATCATCGGTGAGCGCACCGGCCAGGAAACTACGCACTTGATCGCGAAAAGTTGCATCCGCTTCGTTCAGCACCATATACCTCACCTCTCGCTAGTGTTTGGCAGTGTGGTCGAGGATAGCCGCGCCTCAAATCGTCAAATTCGACGATTTTCCTTTCCTCGGCAATGTCAACTTGAAGCGTATGGCAGTTAGGTCAGGGCATCGAACTTCGCTCGCCAGGCATACAGGCTATGCGTCGTAATGCCTAAAGGCTGGGCCACATCGGCTATCGAATAGCCTCGCTCGGTGACTTGCTTTACTGCTTCAATCCTGACTCATCGATGTACCGCTTGCCGCTCATACTGACCTCCTCGGTTGCCATAAATTATGGCTCGAAGATATCTACGGAAGGCTGGCTGGCCCACCCGTGGGTTAAGACTCGGTGAAAATCAACACTCTCGTGCTTCGGTCCGATTCGGCAACATTTTGCGCTCTTGCGCCATCTGCTGCGTGCTTCTCTCTATCGAAGACAACTCGCGACACAGTTCGAAACTTGGCAGCCTATCACCGAGATCGCCCCCAATCCGTCCGCTGTTTGCTGACCGATTTCCCTTCTGCCCACGCTCTGTCGCTTGGGCAACAACGTGACAATGCCGGCGAACGTGCCGTCGCGATGTACAGCCTTGATCGGCACGGCACGTCTGAACGGCCTCGATCCCGAGGCGTATCTCGCCTACGTTCTTGATCGCATCGCCGACCACCCGGCCAACTGCATCGACGAGCTGCTGTCGTGGCGCGTGGCGCCGTCGCTGCCGTCTACTGGTCGCGTCGAGCCCATCCGATAGCGTTGCGGATCTCCGCTGTCAAAAACCTGCACTACGGTACTGCTCGGGCGCTTACGGATTTATGCAACAACGCCACTTGGAACCCACACCTCAAACATGGTTATCAAAAAAAGTTTGACGCTCAATTTCTGCCGACCTATCTTGCCGAAAAGGATACGTAATTAAATTTAAAGTAATTGGTAATATTCATGCATCGAGGGAAATAATCAAAGTTGGTTCCGCTATTTGTGGCGAAATGAGAATGAATGCGAAGGCTTGCGACGTATAACCTCACGTCCGGGCACAACTTCCGCATGTAGTTAAGAGTCGCTAACAAAACTGTTCTACGAACCTCGAACGGATGACGGCAGCAGATGACGGCGCAACCTAACGTGAGTAACGCGACATGAGTATCGAGACCTCTCTCGAAGCGGATACGCAGTTTGCTAAAACCAGCAAGCCATGCATGGGTGCATTCGACAACCCAGTGATGGCGGCCGAGCTTTTCGCTGCTCTCGATACCACGGCGGGCGATGCGCGCGATGGTGCCCCGCCGTGTCAACGACTCCCGGCAATGCGCATAGTCATACCCCTTGTCCGCATACACTTTGTCCGGGTGTTGCCGTGGCCGTCCGGGCATACCCGGTACTGGTGGTATCGCATCGAGCACTGCCTCGAGTATTTTCGAGTCGTGCCGGTTGGCACCTGTGACCACGAGTGCCAACGGAATGCCCTGACGGTCCACCGCGATATGGCATTTGCTACCGATCTTGCTCCGGTCAGTCGGGGTCGGCCCGGTCTGCTCACCCCCCGGGGCTGGCCACGCTCGCGCCATCGATACTCACACAACTCCAGTCAATTGCATCGTATCCGCGCCGGCGCGCAAGTAACGCCATGCAGGCGCGCCTACACACCATTGTTTTGCCAGTCCCGCAGTCGACGCCAGCACGTCATGCCGCTGCCGAACCCAAGCTCCTGCGGCAAGTCTTCCCATGGGATGTCGGTGTGCAGCACGAACAATATTCCGTTCAATGCAGTCCGGTCATCTACCCGAGGGCGCCCGCCTTTCGGCGAAGGCGCTCGCTCTGGCAGCAACGGTTAAAGCGTTTCCCACAACTTCTCACTGATTTTCTGTCTTGTCATCCGACATCAAACGTTTACCCCTCGCTTTCGGATGACAGGTCTTGTTAGTGAGTCTTGGCACAGATCTAGAAAATTGCGAGTTGCCTTACTACTTTTATTTAGACAACCTAACTATTTTTAATTTTGCGAGATGCTCGGATATTCGTTCGAAGCAATGGCGCGTACCGAGGTTGAAAAGGCCCTCATGATAATGAGGCCCCGAGCAATATGCCGATCGAGTGCCACAGTTCGACCAGCATAAAGTAGCAACTGCAGTTGCAAAGCGTGACGCCGGGTCGGGCATAAGCCGCTGGCGCAATTTATCTTTCATCGGAAGGCCAATATGAAGATTACATATCGCATTGTTTGCGCATCGATCATCGCGACGGCCTGTGCCAGCACCTTCGCCGCTGTCATCGACAAGCAAGCCGCAGTTGATCGCGCGCTTGCACTGATTCAAACCAATCCGTCGACCTTTCAACTGGCGACGAATCGAACCGCACGTTTGGCACCATCGCTAGATCTCGGTATAACGAGCAGCGGCTCCATGGCTGCCGGTACGTCCACGGACCAGTTCAAGGCTCGCGATGTCATTGTGGATACGGACGGCACCGAGCATGTTCGATTCGATCGATTTTACGGCGGGCTCCCGGTCATCGGTGGAGACGTCGTCGTAAGTTCGAAGCAAGGTCAGTTGCAGCAGCCGAGCATGACGTTGGCTAGCCCGATCAACCTGACGAGTGCATCGGCCAAGCAAGGGGCGACGTCAGGTGCATCGGATATCGGTGCCGCCGGCGCGGAAAAAATCGCCATTGCCCAGTTCGCATCGAGCGTTGACCGGACCGACAGCCCCGTCAAAATCATCTTTGCTCGCAATACGTCTCCGGTTCTTGCCTATCAAGTGAAGGTGTATGGCCCGTCCACGAGCGATCATTCGTCCGGCATGCGTTACTCTATAGACGCACGCACCGGCCGCGTTCTGGAAACTGAAAGTCTGATACTGCAAAGTGCCGCCACTGGAGTCGGGAAGACGTATTTTTACGGCGACGTGGCGCTGACGACGGATCAACTGGCAGTCAGCAGTTATCGAATGCTGGATCCGAATCGCGGCAACGGTTCGGTGCATGATGGTGCCAATAACCAGGATTATGCCGTTGTGCGCCTGGCGGATGGCCTACCGATCTATACCAGTACTACCAACACCTGGGGAAACAACGCGACGAGCAATCGTCAGACGGTCGCCGCAGATATCGACTATGGTCTGGCGATCACTTGGGATTACTACAAAACCATCCATGGTAGATCCGGAGTCGCCGATGACGGAAAGGGCGTGAGAAGTTTTGCTCACGTGCTGTTCGGTACCGGAGCCGACAAAGGATCGAATGCTGAATGGTCGTCTGGGATCATGATGTATGGGGACGGTGGTCCCTACGTGGGTAACAAGCCAGTGGTGACGATTGATGTAGCTGGACATGAAATGACGCACGGCGTCACCGAAAATACCGCCAACCTGGCCTACACCAGCGCCGACTCCGGTGGCCTCAATGAATCGACTTCCGATATTTTTGGAACGTTGATCAAGTTCTATGCCAACAATCCCAAGGATCCTGGCAACTACGTCATTGGCGCGGCCTTGAAGTCGGGTGGCTTGCGAAAGATGTACAAGCAGGACTTGGATGGCTATTCGTCAAGCTGCTATCCGAGCGGCGGCTTCAATGTCAATCCGCACTATTCTTCCGGGGTCGGCAATCGTTTCTTCTATCTGCTTGCCGAAGGCGCGACGGTTCCCAGCACTGATCCGTCGCTGACCAAGAACCAACTCGTCTGTAACGGGGATACGACGCTCGCTGGAGTCGGACGCGATAAGGCAGGAAAAATCTGGTACCGAACACTGTCTCTCTATTTGACTTCGGGTTCCACGTATCCCGACGCCAGAGCAGCCTCCATTCGCGCAGCGGGCGATTTATATGGTCCCACTTCCGTTGAAGCACAAACCGTGGCAAAAACATGGGATGCGGTCAACGTCAAGTAGTCGGGGGACAATAACGGCACTGTCACGTTAGCGTAGGATGACGGGATGAAGACGACATCGCTCTATCGTGGACATCGATTTCCAGCAACCAT
>NZ_JAWJWL010000034.1:0-22600 GCF_034721475.1 Burkholderia alba
GTTCGGCGGCGCAGCCGGCCTGATCCGCGTATCGCACCCCCAAGCCCGCAGGCAAGCCCGGCGGGCTTTTTCTTTGGTGGAGCGTGACACGGCGCCGGTTCGGACGAACCGGCGCCTGGCCGAGCGTGTCGCGCGCAATCGCGGTTGCGATTCGGCCCGGCACGGCGAGGGCACTTCGCATCCGATTCCTACCATGCATACCAGTGCGCGCCACTGGTGCTATTCCGGTCTCATTTCAGTGAAAATTCACCCACGATGGTGCAGCCGATCCGTCATGCGACGAGCGGAGTGCGGGTAAATCCCTATCCTTCAAAGCATTGTAAATAAAGGGTTTGCGCGCGCCGATTCGCCCGCTGGGCAACGCTTTCGGCGATTTCTCACCGCTCGCCCGAGGTAAATTGACTGGTATTAGTTTGGTTATATAATGGCCTCGCCTCAGGACGGTTCACGTCCGCCAACGCTCATCGGAGATCCATGAAAATCGGCTGGTCGGCGCTGACGCCCGATGCGCGCAGCGACACCCCCCTCTATCTGCAGCTGGCCCGCAGTCTGGCGAGCGCGATTCACGGCGGCGCATGGCAGGCCGGCGAGGCGCTGCCGTCGGAGCGGGTGCTGTCGGTGTCGGTCGGCGTGTCGCGGATCACCGCGCGGCGGGCGCTGTCGCTGCTGGTCGAGCAAGGGCTGATTCGCCGCGCGCACGGCGCGGGCAGCTTCATCACGCCGCGCGTCGCCGATCCGCTGTCGCAACTGGTCGGCTTCACCGCGAAAATGGAGCAGCGCGGCTTCAAGCCGGATTCGGTGTGGCTGAAGCGGATTCTGCGCACCGCGAGCCGCGACGAGATCACGCGTCTCGGCCTCGCGCCCGGCGCGACGGTCGCGCGGCTCGAACGGCTGCGGCGCGCCGACGGCATCGTGATGGCGGTCGAGCATTCGACGCTGCCCGCGGCGTTCGTGCCGGACCCGCAGGCGCTCGGCGCGTCGCTGTACAGCTATCTGGAGGCGCGCGGCGCGGCTGTGGTGCGCGCGCTGCAGCACTTTCGCGCGGTCAACGCGACGCGCGACATCGCCAAATGGATGGACGTGGCGCCGGGCTCGGCGCTCCTCGTCATCACGCGGATCGGCTACGGCGCCGATCAGCGTGCGATCGAAGTCAGCGAAACCTATTGCCGTGACGACTATTACGACTTCGTCGCCGAGTTGAAACGCTGACACGACAGACTGTCCGCGCGGCCCGGCGCTTACCCTCTCGCAGCAAGCAGCACTACCCTTTACGCGTCATCGAGATCACCAAGAGAACGTCATGCTGACCGGAAACATACTCACCTCCGAAGGCTGGATCCACGGCACGCTCGAATTCGAGAACGGCCGGATCACGGCGCTGTCGGGCGAACGCGTCGATCCTGCCCGGAACGACGCCCAATACATCCTGCCGGGTTTCATCGACCTGCACGTGCATGGCGGCGGCGGCGCCGACGTGATGGAGGGCGGCGACGCGATCGAGACGATCACCCGCACCCACGCACGCTACGGCACGACGAGCCTGCTCGCGACCACGATGACCGCGCCGCGCGAGGAGCTGATGAAGGTCGTCGCCGGCCTCGGCAACGTCGCGCGCACCCGCACGCCCGGCGGCGCGCGCGTGCTCGGCGTGCATCTGGAAGGGCCGTACATCAACCCGGGCAAGCTCGGCGCGCAGCCCGATGCGGCGGTATCGGCGGTGCTCGACGAAGTGCTCAGGTACCTGGCGATCGCGCCGATCCGGGTCGTCACGCTCGCGCCGGAAATTTCCGGCCACATCGAGATCATCTCGGAGATGGCCGCGCGCGGCGTGCGCGTGCAGCTCGGCCACTCGCTCGGCACCTACGACGACGCCGTGAGCGCGCTCAAGCACGGCGCCTGCGGCTTCACCCATCTGTTCAATGCGATGTCGCCGCTGCATCACCGCAATCCGGGCCTCGTCGGCGCGGCGCTCGCGCACGCCGAATACGCGGAAATCATCCCCGACCTGCTGCACGTGCACCCGGGCGCGATCCGCGTCGCGCTGCGCTCGATCCCGCGCCTCTACGTCGTGACGGACAGCACCTCCGCGACCGGCATGCCCGACGGCGAATACCGGCTCGGCAGCCAGCGCGTGACGAAGTGCCTGGGCGGCGTGCGGCTCGCCGACGGCACGCTCGCGGGCAGCACGCTGACGATGGATCAGGCGCTGCGCAATCTCGTGTCGCTGGGCCTGCCGATCGCCGACGTGTCGAACCGGATGTCGCGCTACGCGGCGGACTATCTCGGCGTCACCGACCGCGGCCGCATCGCGCGCGGCGGATGGGCCGATCTCGCGGTGTTCGACCGCGACCTGAATCTGACCAGTACGTTTGTCGAAGGAGAATCGATTGTCGAATATGCTTAAAGAGGCGCGCGAAGCCGCTCAGGTCGTGGCCGCGCAGCTCGCCGATACCACCCGCGTCGAAGCGCTCGCCGCGCACCTGGCGGCGCATGCGCCGCAGGTCGCGCTGACCGTCGCGCGCGGCAGCTCCGATCATGCCGCGAGCTACTTCGCGAGCCTGACGATGAGCCGCCTCGGGGTACCGGTCGCATCGCTGCCGATGTCGGTGGCGACGTTGCAGCAGGCGCCGCTGAAGGTGGAGCAGCAGCTCGCGCTGGCGTTCTCCCAATCGGGCAAGAGCCCGGATCTCGTCAATACGATGGCCGCGCTGCGCGACGCGGGGGCGCTGACCGTCGCCGCCGTGAACGTGCTGCCGTCGCCGCTCGCCGACGCCTGCGAGCACCAATTGCCGCTGCTTGCCGGTCCCGAGCTGTCGGTGGCCGCCACCAAGAGCTATATCGCGATGCTGTCGCTGTCCGCGCAGATCGTCGCGTTCTGGCAGCGCGACGCCGCGCTGATCGCCGCGCTGCGCGGTCTGCCGGACGTGCTGCGGCAGGCCGGCGAACTCGACTGGTCGCCCGCCATCGCGGAGCTGCACGACGTCGAGCGGATGATCGTGATCGGCCGCGGCCTCGGCCTCGCGATCGCGCAGGAAGCGGCGCTGAAGCTGAAGGAAACCTCGGGCATCCAGGCCGAGGCGTTCTCGAGCGCGGAAGTCCGGCACGGCCCGATGGAGATCATCGACCGCGACTACCCGCTGCTGGTGTTCGCGCCGCCCGGGCCGGAGCAGGACGGCCTGCTGCAGCTCGCGCGGGACATGCGCGCGCGCGGCGCGCGGGTGCTGCTTGCCGCGCCCGCCGGCACGCCCGATGCGAATCTGCCGCTCGCGCAATCCGCCCACCCGGCGCTCGACCCGATCGCCGCCATTCTTTCGTTCTATGTGATGGCGGCAGATCTCGCCGTCGCGCGCGGCCGCAATCCCGATACGCCGCGCCATCTGAACAAAGTCACCGAAACACATTGATTAGCCGAGAACGCCGATGAGACGCGCCGAGGAGTCCCTGTTGAAGAACGCACCCCACGATCAGATTGTGCTGCTCGCTCCGTTGACGGGGCCGGTCGTTCCGTTGGCCGACGTGCCCGATCCGGTGTTCTCCGGCGGGATGTTCGGCGACGGCATCGGCATCGATCCGCTGGAAGGCAAGCTGGTCGCGCCGTGCGCGGGCGTGGTGTCGCATCTGGCGCGTACCTGCCACGCGGTGACGATCACCACCGCGCAAGGCGCGGAGATTCTGCTGCACGTCGGCATCGACACGGTCGAACTGAACGGCGGAGGCTTTACCGCCAAGGTGGAGCAGGGCGCGCACGTGTCCGCGGGCGACCTGCTGATCGAGTTCGACCAGGATCTGGTCGCGCGTTCCGCGCATAGCCTCGTGTCGGTGATCGCGATCGCGAATTCGGATGCGTTCGCGATCGTCGAGCGCGCCGGCGCGGGCATGGCGAAGGCGGGCGAGACGCCCCTTCTCGCGTTGCGGGCGCAGGGCGCGGCGGCGCAGGCCGTGGCACCGGCTGCAGTCGGTGCCGGGGCCGCCGAAGTGCGCAAGTCGATCACGCTGACGCAAGCGGGCGGCCTGCATGCGCGGCCCGCCGCGCGGGCGCGCGAAGCCGCGCGCGGGCTCGATGCGCGGGTCGAGGTTCATTTCGAGGGACGCAAGGCGGCGATCGAGAGCGTCGTGGGCCTGCTCGGCCTCGGCGCGGGCGAGCACGCGACGATCGAGCTCGTCGGCACGGGTTCGCAGGCCGCGCAGGCGGTCGACGCGATCGCACACGAACTGCTGCGCGAAGCGCACGGCGAAGTCGAGGAGAAGCCGGCGCGCGCCGCGCCGCCCGCGCCGCGCGCCGTCGCGAAAAGCGCCGGCGTGCCGCTGGATCCGAATACGCTTGCCGGCGTGTGCGCGGCGCCCGGCATCGCGGTCGGCGCGCTGGTGCGCTGGGACGACGCGGATCTGGCGCCGCCGGAACTGGCGAACGGCACGCCCGCCGCCGAGAGCCGCCTGCTCGACAAGGCGCTCGCCGACGTCGATGCCGAACTCGACGAAACGGTGCGCGACGCGTCGCAGCGGGGCGCGGTCGGCGAGGCGGGGATCTTCGCGGTGCATCGCGTGCTGCTCGAGGACCCGACGCTGATCGACGCCGCGCGCGATCTGATCAGCCTTGGCAAGAGCGCGGGCCATGCGTGGCGCGCGACGATCCGCGCGCAGATCGACATCCTCGCGAACGTCGACGACGCGTTGCTCGCCGAACGCGCGGCCGACCTGCGCGACATCGACAAGCGCGTGCTGCGCGCGCTCGGCTATGCGAACACGGCGGCGCGCAAGCTGCCCGACGAGGCGGTGCTGGCGGCGGAGGAGTTCACGCCGTCCGATCTGTCGTCGCTCGATCGCGAGCGCGTGACGGCGCTCGTGATGGCACGCGGCGGCGCGACCTCGCACGCGGCAATCATCGCGCGCCAGCTCGGCATTCCCACGCTGGTCGCGGTGGGCGACGCGCTGCATGCGATTCCGGAAGGCACGCAGGTCGTGGTCGACGCGAGCGCGGGCCGGCTCGAACATGCGCCGACGGCGCTCGACGTCGAGCGCGCGCGAGTTGAGCGCCAGCGCTTGGCCGGCGTGCGCGAGGCGAACCGCCGCACGTCGCGCGAGGCCGCGGTGACGAGCGACGGCCGCGCGATCGAGGTCGCGGCGAACATCGCGACGCTCGACGACGCGAACACCGCGGTCGACAACGGCGCCGACGCGGTCGGGCTGCTGCGCACCGAGCTGATGTTCATTCACCGCCAGGCGGCGCCGACCACGAGCGAACATCAGCAGAGCTATCAATCGATCGTCGACGTGCTGCAGGGCCGTACCGCGATCATCCGCACGCTCGACGTGGGTGCGGACAAGGAGGTCGACTATCTGACGCTGCCGCCGGAGCCGAATCCGGCGCTCGGCCTGCGCGGCATCCGGCTCGCGCAGGTGCGCCCCGATCTGCTCGACGACCAGTTGCAGGGCCTGCTCGCCGTGAAGCCGTTCGGCTCGGTGCGGATCCTGCTGCCGATGGTGACGGACGCGGGCGAGCTGGTGCGGATCCGCAAGCGCATCGACGAATTCGCGCGGGCGATGGGCCGCGCCGAACCCGTGGAAGTCGGCGTGATGATCGAGGTGCCGTCGGCCGCGCTGCTGGCGGACCAGCTGTCGCTGCACGCTGATTTCCTGTCGATCGGCACCAACGATCTGACCCAGTACACGCTTGCGATGGACCGCTGCCAGGCGGATCTCGCGGCGCTCGCCGACGGCCTGCATCCGGCCGTGCTGCGGCTGATCGACGCGACCGTGCGCGGCGCGGAGAAACACGGCAAATGGGTGGGCGTGTGCGGGGCGCTGGGCGGCGATCCGGTGGCGGTGCCGCTGCTGGTCGGTCTCGGCGTGACGGAGTTGTCGGTGGACCCGGTGTCGGTGCCGGGCATCAAGGCGCGGGTGCGCCGCCTCGATTATCAACTGTGCCGGCAGCGCGCGCAGGATGCGCTCGCGCTCGATTCGGCACAGGCGGTAAGAGCAGCAAGCCGCGAGATCTGGCCGCTGGACTGAACATCGTCCGGCGTCCGGCGAGATCGCGAGCCGTTTCAACCACAGAGCTATTAAGTCAACGACGAGACAAAGGATTGGAGGACTGAATGGACGGGAACCCGTTTCTGAAGATACAGAGCCTGGGCCGGGCGCTGATGCTGCCGATTGCAGTGTTGCCGGTCGCGGGCATCCTGCTGCGCCTCGGCCAGCCGGATGTATTCAACATCAAGATGATCGCCGACGCCGGCGGCGCGATCTTCGACAACCTGCCGCTGCTGTTCGCGATCGGCGTGGCGGTCGGCTTCGCGAAGGACAACAACGGCGTCGCGGCGCTCGCGGGCGCGATCGGCTACCTGATCGAAGTCGCGATCATGAAGGATATCGATCCGAAGCTGAACATGGGCGTGCTGTCCGGGATCGTCGCGGGGGTGACGGCGGGGCTGCTGTACAACCGCTACAAGGACATCAAGCTGCCCGACTACCTGGCGTTCTTCGGCGGCAAGCGCTTCGTGCCGATCATCACGGGGCTGGTGTGCGTGTTGCTGGGGATCGTGTTCGGCTTCATCTGGGGACCGGTTCAGCATGCGATCGACGCGGCGGGGCAATGGCTCACGACCGCGGGCGCGATCGGCACCTTCGTATTCGGTTTCCTGAACCGGCTGCTGCTCGTCACGGGCCTGCACCACATCATCAACTCGCTCGCGTGGTTCGTGTTCGGCACGTTCACGCCGCCGGGCGGCGGCGCGGCGGTGACGGGCGACCTGCACCGCTTCTTCGCGGGCGACCCGAGCGCGGGCGGTTTCATGGCGGGTTTCTTCCCGATCATGATGTTCGGCCTGCCGGCCGCGTGTCTCGCGATGTTCCATGAAGCGCCGAAGGAGCGCCGCGCGGTGGTCGGCGGGCTGCTGTTCTCGATGGCGCTCACGTCGTTCCTGACCGGCGTGACGGAGCCGATCGAATTCAGCTTCATGTTCCTCGCGCCGGTGCTGTACGTGATCCACGCGGTGCTCACGGGCTTGTCGCTCGCGATCTGCCAGCTGCTCGGCGTGAAGCTCGGCTTCACGTTCTCGGCGGGCGCGATCGACTACGTGCTGAACTACGGGCTGTCGACGAAGGGCTGGATCGCGATCCCGCTCGGGCTTGCCTACGGCGCCGCGTACTACGGGCTGTTCCGCTTCTTCATCCGCAAGTTCAACATGGCGACCCCGGGTCGCGAGCCGGGCGCGGCGGACGCGCAGGTCGCATCGTTCGGCACCGGCGGCTTCGTGTCGCCGACGGCGGGTGCGAGCGTGTCGCGCGCGCAGCATTACATCGCGGCGCTGGGCGGCGCGGCGAACCTGTCGGTGGTGGATGCGTGCACGACGCGCCTGCGCCTGTCGGTCGTCGATCCGGACAAGGTGTCCGAGCCCGACCTCAAGACGATCGGCGCGCGCGGCGTGCTGAAGCGCGGCGGCGGCAGCGTGCAGGTGATCATCGGACCGGAGGCGGACATCATCGCCGACGAGATCCGCGCGGCGATCGGTGCCGGCGCGGGCCAGGCGGCGCAAGCCGCCGCGCCGGTCGCGGCGGGCGAAGCGGGCCCGCTCGATCCCGATCCGGCCCGCTGGCTCGCGGTGTTCGGCGGCGCGACCAATGTCGCGTCGCTCGACGCGGTGGCGACGACGCGCCTGCGCGTGGTCGTGCGCGATCCGTCGGCGGTCGACCGTCAGCGTCTCGCGACGCTGGACGTCGCGTGGGTGGCGGCGGACACGTTCCATATCGTGTGCGGTCAGGCGGCGCAGCGCTACGCGCAGCAATTGGCGGCGCGGTTGCCGTCGACGGGCGGCGGGACGGCGGCTCAGCCGGCCTGACGCGGGTGAGGCCGGCTCCGGAATCAGGGGGCCGGTCGAGGAAGGAAAAACGGCTTGCGAGTTTCGCAAGCCGTTTTTTTCGTGGGCGCCATTAAAGAGGGGCGCGAGAGCACGCAATCCCGAGACGTCGTATCAGGGTATCCGTTGATCTGTCCATTTTTTTGTTTCGGCATCTATACGCATCGCCTCCCATGGATATCGCGACGGCCGCACGCACCGCAATCGCGCCGCGTGCGACCCGCCATGCACTACCCGTCCCGGCTCAGTTGTCCGCCAGCCCGAAGGTCGGCGTGCGATAGCCGATTCCCGCGCGGCGCAGCTTTTCCAGTTCGCGTTGCTTGAGCACCGTCGCGAAACCCGCCCAGTCGTTCGCGAGCGCGGCCTTGTCGACCAGATGGGTGTCGCCGAGCTTGTAGCGCACGCCCGCCGCATACGGCCGCTCCCAGTCCGCGCGGTGCCACGCGCGTTCCGCCAGCGCCAGCAGCCTCGGATACACCATGTACTCCAGGAACGGGTCGTTGCGCATCACCTCGCCCCATGCCTGCCCCTGCATCCCCTCGATGCGCGGCGCCGGCCCCGTGCCCGTCACCTCGAACGGAGTGCCGTCGCGGTCCGCCATCACCTCGGCGTTCTGCGGCAGGTTCTCCGGCGCGAGCGAGAACACCTTGTATTCGTCCGTCGCATGCGAGCCCCAGTAGTAGCCGCGCTCGCGCGGATTGGTCGTATACGGGAAGTCGAAGTACAGGTAGTCGGGCAGCGCGAGCACGGTGCGGTAGCCCTTCGCGCTCCAGTCCCGCGCGCTGTCGGCCGCGCCCCAGAACAGCGTGTCCCACAGCGTCACCATCACGCTGCGGGTGCCGAAGTCCTGCGGTCCGTTCGCGTGCTTGAGGCCGTCCTGCCACGCGGCCATCGTGTCGATGCCGTTCGCGCTCACCTGCGTGCTGACCTGGCGGGCGAAGCGCGTCGGCAGTTCGTCGATCGACCGGATTTCGCCGCGTTGCAGCAGCGCGGCACACATCGGCGAGCGCGCCCACGGCTTGTCCTGCGCCGCGAGATCGATGCGGCCTTTGTTCGGATCGGTGCCGTTGAGCGGCTGGAAGCCCGCGCCGAGCAGGATGTTCTTCGCCTCGTCGCCGCCGAAATGCCAGATCGGCAGCGGCACCTGCGCGTCCGCATGCATCGCCGCGATCTCGCGGATCACCTTCGACGCGAAGGCGAGCGCGCCCGGCGCGCACGGGTTGATGTAGCTGCGGCGATCGTAGAACTGGACCGACAGCGTGTTCGACGTGTCCTGCGGATCGAGCAGGCGATACGCGTTCGCTTCGCGCTCGCGGCCCGCCGCATGCAGCCGCCGGTAGCGCGCTTCCATCGACACGACGGCCGCCCGCGCGTGCGCGGGCATGTCGATTTCGGGGATCACGTCGACGAAGTGATCCGCGGCGTAGCGGATCAGCGCGATGTACTCGTCGCGGCGCAGGTAGCCGCCGCCCGAACGGTTGTCCGGTCCGGAGCCGAGCTGCGGCAGCAGGCAGGACGATTCGCTCGGATCGTGGCAGCGGCGTCCGCCGATCGCGGTCAGCTCCGGCAGGCCCGGGATCTCGATGCGCCAGCCTTCGTCGTCGGACAGATGCAGGTGCAGCCGGTTGAGCTTGTAGGCGCTCATCTGGTCGATCAGCCGGCGCAGAGTGGCGGGATGCTTGAAGTTGCGCGCGAGGTCGACATGCATGCCGCGATGCGTGAAGCGCGGCGCGTCCTCGACGACCATCGTCGGAATCGGGCCGCCGCCCGCCGGCGTCAGCGAAAACAAGGTCTGGACGCCGTAGTACAGGCCGGCCGGGTCGTAGCCTTCGATCGTCACGCCTCGGCGCGCGATCGTCAGCCGGTAGCCGCCCGGCACGGCGATGTCGGCGGGCAGCCGGCGCGGCGCGACGCCGCCCCGCACCGGGACGCCCGAGCCGTAGAGTCCGAGCGTGTCCGCGCGGTCGCGCAGCGCGGCGACATGCGCGGTGGACAGATCCGGCAGCGACAGTTCGACGCCGCGCACGTCGAGCGTGGCGTCGCCGATGCGCTGCCGCTTGACGGCGGGCAGTGCGCGCGCCGCGACCGGCTGCGCGACGGCGGGCGGCGCGGTGCCGGTCGAGTTGCTCTGCGCATCGGGGGGCAGCTTTTCGACGTAGCGCAGCTCGTCGTCGGTGTCGTCGTATTTGAGCACGGCGGGCGGCGCGCCCGCGACGACGACATAGGGTCGAGGCAGCACGTCGCTGTAGCGGCGCAGCCAGTACTCGGCGACGAACGGCACTTCGAGGCGTTCGCCCGGCGCGAGCTTCAGCGCGCCGGGGCGCGGCGTCAGCTCGTACAGGTCGCCCGTCAGGTGGCGCAGCGCGAAGCCCGGGTGATCGATGCGCAGCAGCCGGCGAATGCTGTGCAGGTAGAGCTTCGCGCCGTTGCCGTCGACGCGCGCGTGGCCGCGATCGCTGAAGATCAGCCGGCCGGTGGCGCAGCTTGCGCCGTCGGCGCCGAGATCCGCGCAGGGCACGCCCGCGGCGGCGGCGTTGTTGTTGTCGACGGCGACCCGCAGCGCGAGGTTGTCGGCGAGCGTGGCGGCGAGCGCCGCGGGATTCGCGGACGGCGACCCCGGCACGGCGTTGCCGCCGGGCGAGGCGCCGGGCGGCAGCTGCGCGATCGAGGCGCCGGGCGGCAGCTGCGCGATCGAGGGCGCGGGGAGCCATGCGGCGGCGGCGAGCAGGCTCGCGGCCAGGAAGTGCATACGGTTCATGGGTATTCCTTCAAGAAGCCGGCGATACGACGCCGGAGGCGTTACGTCGTGGCGATGCAAGGAAGCGGAAGACGAAAGGCGCGCGCCGTGATGCGCGCTGCCGCGGCGATCACGGATCGGGTTCGGGCCGGCCCTGGCGGGTGAAGGGCCGGCGGCGCGCGGCGCGGCGCGCGCTCATTGGCCGGCGGTGCCGCGAGGATCAAGCAGAGGGTGGGGCGTGCTCCCGCCGGGCGAAACCGTCGGCGGCCGATGCGAAGGGGTGGCGGGAGTGAAGCGAACGGTCGTGCCCGGCCGCGCATCGACGGATGCGGAGGGCGCTACGAAGCACACCGGAAGGGAATTCTTCACGTCTCCTCCACGAGGGTGGATGGGGCCTGTCGTCGGCCTTTCCGTTGATCTTACAAAACCGATGATTGGTGTTCAAGTGGTATTAATTTGGGATTGAATTGGCATTAAAAATGGCGGGAGAGGAGCGACGGGACGGGGAACAAGCCGCGGTGCGCGGGGAGCGGCCGCGGAACCGGGCGGACGGACGATTCCGGTCGGCGGCCCGAGCCCGGGCCGCTCGACGGACCGTCAAAAAACAAAAAAGCCCTCACATCGTGAGGGCCCTCTTGTCTCCGGCGCGGGTGCGCCGCGGGATCGGCGGACTACGGCTACCGGTTGTCGTCTCCGGCCTTGGCGGGGGCCGCCTGTTGACGCGCTTCGAGCCACATCGCGTTGACGATGCCGAACGCGAGCGCGACGCCGATGCCGAGGATCCAGCTGTAGTACCACATGGTCAGACTCCTTTTGAATCGTACCGGGGCCCGGGCGGACGCGGGTGAAACGGCGCCCGGGGCGGCCTCAGTACATCGAATGCTTGTTTTCTTCGAGCAGTTGCGGCGTGATCTTGCCGCGCATCACGCGATACACCCAGCTCGTGTAGAGCAGGATCAGCGGCAGGAACACGATTACCGCGAACAGCATCACCTCGAGCGTCAGCTTGCTCGACGTCGAATCCCACACGGTCAGGCTGCTGCGCGGGTCCAGCGACGACGGCATGATGAACGGGAACATCGAGAAGCCCGCGGTCAGGATCACGCCGGTGATCATCAGTCCGGTGCAGATGAACGCCGTTTTCTCGAATCTCGACGCGGCAAGCAGCAGCGCGAGCACGCCGCCCGCGATGCCGACGATCGGCGCCGCCATCATCCACGGATACTCGCCGTAGTTCGCGAGCCACAGGCCGGAGCCGGCCGCGACCTGCTTCAGCAGCGGGTTCGCGACGGAATCGGTGGGCGCGGGCTGCGTGATGTGATAGCCGCCGACATACGAGGCGATCAGTACGCCCGCCAGCACGAACAGCACGACCGCGACGAGCGACGAGACCCGCAGCGCGATCGACGCGCGGCGCGCGATCACGCCGTCGGTCTTCATCTTGATGAAGGCTGCGCCGTGCGCGACGAGCATCGTGAGGCTGACGAGCCCGCACAGCAGCGCGAACGGGTTCAGCAGCGCCCAGAAGCCGCCGTGGTAGGTGACGCGCAGATCGGTGTCGAACACGAATGGCACGCCTTGCAGCAGGTTGCCGAACGCGACGCCGAACACCAGCGCGGGAACGAAACCGCCGACGAACAGGCCCCAGTCCCAGCCCGCGCGCCAGCGCGGGTCGGTGCGCTTGTTGCGGTAGTCGAAGCCGACCGGGCGGAAGAACAGCGCGAACAGCACGAGCAGCATCGCGAAGTAGAAGCCCGAGAACGATGCGGCATACACGAGCGGCCAGGCGGCGAACATCGCGCCGCCCGCGGTGATCAGCCAGACCTGGTTGCCTTCCCAGGTCGCGCCGACCGTGTTGACGATGATCCGGCGTTCGTCGTCGGTCTTGCCGAGGAACGGCAGCAGCGCGGTCGCGCCCATGTCGAAGCCGTCGGTGAGGGCAAAGCCGATCAGCAGCACGCCCACCAGGAGCCACCAGATCACTTTGAGAGTTGCGTAGTCCATAGCGATTCCTTATTCGAGTGCGAAGGCGCCGTCATGCGGCGGAGCCGGCGACCGCCTTCCGCTCGTGGTGATAGCGGCCGGTATGCAGCGACGACGGGCCGAGCCGCGCGTACTTGAACATCAGCGTGATCTCGATGATGAACAGCACCGTGTAGAACAGGATGAAGCCGGCGAGGCTCAGATACAGGTCGGTCGGCGTGAGGCTCGACGCGGACAGGTGGGTCGGCAGCACGCCGGCGATCGTCCACGGCTGGCGGCCGAGTTCGGCGACCACCCAGCCCACCTCGACGGCGATCCACGGCAGCGGGATCGCCCACACGGCCCAGCGCAGGAACCAGCGGCGGTTTTCCTGCAGCAGCTCGCGCCGCGCGCAGAACCAGAAGGCCGCGATGAAGGTCGCGAGGAACAGGAAGCCGAGGAACACCATGATCCGGAACGAGAAGAACACCGGCGCGACGGGCGGGATCGTCTTCTTCGCCGCCGCCTTGATCTGTTCGGGCGTCGCGTCCGTGACGTTCGCGGTGAACTGCTTGAGCATCAGCCCGTAGCCGAGATATTCCTTGTGCTGGTCGAAGGTCGCCTTCGTCGCGGCGCTCGTGTCGCCTTCCTTCAGCTTCTGCAGCGCGGCGTACGCGATCATCCCGCTCTGGATGTGATCCTCGCTGCGCTTGATCAGGTCCTTCAGGCCGATCACCGGTTCGTCGATCGAGCGCGTCGCGATCAGGCCGAGCGCGTACGGGATCCGGATCGCGTAGTCGGTGCGCTCCTCCTTCTGGTTCGGCAGACCGATGAGCGTGAACGACGCGGGCGCCGGCGTGGTTTCCCACTCCGATTCGATCGCCGCGAGCTTGACCTTCTGCACTTCGCCGGTGGTGTAGCCGGATTCGTCGCCGAGCACGATCACGCACAGCGTCGACGCGAGGCCGAAGCCCGCCGCGACCGCGAACGAGCGCAGCGCGAAATCGGTGTCGCGCTTCTTCAGCAGATACCACGACGACACGCCGAGCACGAACATCGCGGCCGTCACGTAGCCCGCCGACACCGTGTGCACGAACTTCACCTGCGCGACCGGGTTGAACAGCACGTCGAACAGGCTGGTCAGCTCCATGCGCATCGTCTGGTAGTTGAACTCCGCGCCGACCGGGTTGTTCATCCAGCCGTTCGCGACCAGGATCCACAGCGCGGACAGGTTCGAGCCGAGCGCGACGAGGAACGTGACGATCAGGTGCTTCACCTTCGACAACCGGTTCCAGCCGAAGAAGAACAGTCCGACGAAGGTCGATTCGAGGAAGAACGCCATCAGCCCTTCGACGGCGAGCGGCACGCCGAAGATGTCGCCGACATAGTGCGAGTAGTACGACCAGTTCGTGCCGAACTGGAATTCGAGCGTGATGCCGGTGGTCACGCCCATCGCGAAGTTGATCCCGAACAGCTTGCCCCAGAACTGGGTCATGTCCTTGTAGATCTGCTTGCCGGTCATCACGTACACCGCTTCCATGATGACCAGCACCCAGGACAGCCCGAGCGTCAGTGGAACGAACAGGAAGTGGTAGAGCGCCGTGATGCCGAACTGCAGACGCGACAGATCGACGACTTCGCTACTTATCATGGTGGTTTCCCTGAGAAGAATCGGAGGCCGGCACCGAGAGCAGCTTCTCGGCGACGACGGCAGGCGGCAACGACATGTGCTCGGCCTGCGGGTGATTGAAAAAGGCGTACTTGAGCGCCATCAGCAGGACCAGCTTGACGGCCAGCACGATCGCGATGTCGCGGGCCAGTGTGGGCCCCCGGGCCCAGGCGGCGATGCGCGCCCGCCAGCCGGGCGGGGCGGTGCGGGGCGAAGCTTTTTTGTTGATGAGTATCAAGGTGCGTATCTTTTGGATAAGGCCGGTTGTTGCCGACCGACTCCGGTCGAATGATGCACTGTATGCATTTGTAGTGCCTTTCCACCGGATATACCAATTTTACGAGCACAGTGGAGAATCCCGGCGCGCCGCGCTGCGGCACTCCGTCGCGAAATGGACGCGGAACCTTGAGCTAGCTCAAGTCGATGCGGGATAGGGATGGGCCGGCTGTAATTCCCGGCGCGACTGGTCAATCATTCGGACCAAAAGAAATCGGATCGAAAAAAAAGCCCGCTGTCGTGTGACAGCGGGCTTTTCGGTCGAATTAAGCGAATGACTATGCTTAAGCGTATTCGGCGAGCGCGGTGCGCATTTTCTTCATCGCACTGGCTTCGATCTGGCGAATTCGCTCGGCCGATACGCCGAACTCGGCGGCGAGATCGTGCAGCGTCGAGCCGCCCGAACCGTCGTCGTCGACATTCAGCCAGCGCGCCTCGATGATGCGGCGGCTGCGCGCGTCGAGCGACTCCAGCGCCTGCGCGATGCCGTCGGTCTGCAGCATGTCCCGCTGGCGCGCGGCCAGCACGGCGGTCGGCTCGTTGTGCGAATCGGCGAGATAGGCGATCGGCGCGTACGATTCCTCGCCGTCCTCGACCTGGCCTTCGAGCGCGATGTCGCCGCCCGACAGGCGCGTTTCCATTTCCGCCACTTCCTCGCGCTTCACGTTCAGCTCCTGCGCGAGACCGTCGATCTCTTCCGGCGTGAACGCCTGCGTGCCTTTCTTGTGGCTGCGCAGATTGAAGAACAGCTTGCGCTGCGCCTTGGTGGTCGCCACCTTCACCATCCGCCAGTTGCGCAGGATGTATTCGTGGATTTCCGCCTTGATCCAGTGAATCGCGTACGACACGAGACGCACGTTCTGGTTGGGATCGAAGCGCTTGACCGCCTTCATCAGGCCGATGTTGCCTTCCTGGATCAGGTCGCCGTGCGGCAGCCCGTAGCCGAGGTAGTTGCGCGCGATCGACACGACGAGCCGCAGGTGCGACAGCACCAGGTGGCGAGCGGAATCGAGGTTGTTCTGGTCGCGGAATTCGGTCGCGTAGCGGCGCTCCTCTTCGGGCGTCAGCAGCGGAATCCGGTTGACCGCCTGGATATAGGCGTCGATGTTGCCCAACTGGCCCGGCAGCATCGAATTGGATGCGAGCGTCAACGAGCCTGCCGATGCGGCCTTAGCCGTCGCGGGGCGCAGGGTGTTCGGAAGGGTCAATGCGTTGCTCACGTAGAAAACTCCTTTGGAATCAGGGACAAGCCCCGTAATTGGGCGATTCCACGATGCATCTTAGCACTCTCGCCAATGGAGTGCTAAATCCTTAGAAACCCTCGGGGCATTCAAGTTCCCGATTTGCTATCGATTTTGTGATCCCGATAGATGTCTCATGATCCCACGATTTCGGGTAAGCGGCCTAACGTATTGTTTTTCCGAAGATTTGGGCAAAGCCTTCCGATTCTTGTCAATACAGAAGCAAACCATTTCGCAAGGCGACGCCGATCGGAAAAGTCCTTTACTCTAAGATTCAGTTCGTTTGGGCCCGTTGCATGGGTGGCGGCGAGGCTCTACTCGATCCACGTTGTGGGAGTCTGGGGCATGAACAATAAGAACACGATCCGGGCGGGACGGCTGATCGCGCAGGCGACGGCGGCGCTCGTCCTCCTGGGCGGCGCCGGCGCCGCTCGCGCCGACCGCTGGGGCGTGCAGCTGGCGGGCGGCATCGCGAACCACGACGTGAAGAAGGCCGATCTCGGCGTGGTCTGGGATCCGCAGTGGAGCTGGTGGGAAATCGGCGGCTGGCATTTCGCCTTCGTCGTCGAGGGCCACGTGTCGAACTGGTGGTACACCGGCGATCACGCGGTTCACAGCGACATCGTGGAAATCGGCGCGACGCCGGTATTTCGCTTCATCAAGGGCTCCGGCGCGATTCGTCCGTTCTTCGAGGCGGGCGCCGGGATCCGCTTCCTGTCGCATCCCACTATTTCGACGCATTACTCGATGTCGACCTCGTTCCAGTTCGCCGACATGGTGGGGATCGGCGCGCAATTCGGCAATCGTCAGCAGTATCAGGCGGGCTTTCGATTCCAGCATGAGTCCAACGCGGGTATCAAAGACCCGAATCCTGGTATAAATTTCAGCCAGCTCTACTTGCAATACAACTTCTGATCGGTGCGCGGCAACGCGGATGAAGTCGAGGAGTCTGGCGATGGTGGCGAAGGTGATCGATGCGATCCGCGCGCTCGAGCGCGACCGGTTTCGCGCAATGGTCGACGGCGACGGCGAGGCGCTCGACATCCTGCTGTCCGACAAGGTCTGCTACGTGCATACCAACGGCAAGCGCGAAACCAAGCAGCAGTTCATCGATGCGATCACGGCGGGCCGGCGCCGCTATCGGCAGATCGAGATCCAGTCCCAGGACGTGCTGCCCGTCGGCGACGAGACCTTCATCGTCACCGGCCGCGCGCTGATCGAGATGGAGGCCAACAACGGCGGCCTCGTGTTCCCGATCGCGTACACGGCCGTGCAGACCCAGGAACGCGGACAGTGGCGCCTGCTGGCATGGCAGGCGACGCGATGCGCAACCGAAACATAGGCGCTCGTCGCGCCTGTTCTCATGTTTCGCCCGAAGCGGCCTCGTCGGCCGCTTTTCTTGTGCCCGTGCGGCGCGGATCGCGCGGCGCACGGGAGGCGGCGCATCGCCCGCTGTCCGTTGATCTCCCGCCTCAGGCCGCCGCGCGGCGATCCGCGCGGCTCCAGTCGGACCGATTGATCGCGCTGGCCACCGCGTCGACCGCGGCAACCCTCGCATCCTGGTGGGTACCCACGCCGTGGCGCAGCGCGGCGCCGCCGACCTTGCAGCCGACGAATACCGCGGTGCGGCCGTCCGTCGAGCGTTCGACGTCGCACGACGCGAGCTCGATCGCGATGCCCGCCGCCGCCCCGAATGCGACGGCGGCGCGTTGCGCGACGTCGGCCGGCGCGGCGTCGTCCGCCGCCGTGCCGGCGAGCGGGATGTCGCGGTCCTGCCATCTGACCGAGCCGCCCGTGCGCGCGGCCGGCCCCGTCGTCTCCAGGTATTCGCGCGAGAAGAGCGCGCAGATCGTGTCGCCCGTCACTTCCTCGCCCGAGTGGTCGGCGAGCGCCTGCACGGCGTGGCTGAACTCGATCTGCACGCGCCGCGGCGGCGTGAAGCCCATCCCGCGTTCGAGCAGGAAGGTGGCGCCGCCCTTGCCCGACTGGCTGTTCACGCGGATCACCGCGTCGTAGCTACGGCCGAGATCGGCGGGGTCGATCGGCAGGTACGGGACTTCCCAGATCGCGTCGGGCCGCTGTTGAGCGAGGCCCTTGCGGATCGCGTCCTGGTGCGAGCCCGAGAACGCCGTGAACACGAGATCGCCCGCGTACGGATGGCGCGGATGAACCGGGATCTGATTGCAGCGCTCGACGACGCGGCGCACCGCGTCGATGTCGGAAAAGTCGAGGCCGGGGTCGATGCCCTGCGTGTACAGATTGAGCGCGAGCGTGACGAGATCGACGTTGCCGGTGCGCTCGCCGTTGCCGAACAGGCAGCCTTCGATCCGGTCGGCACCGGCGAGGAGTGCCAGCTCGGCCGCGGCAACCGCCGTGCCGCGGTCGTTGTGCGGATGCACGGACAGCACGATGCTGTCGCGGTAGCCGATGTTGCGGTCCATCCACTCGATCTGGTCGGCGAACACGTTCGGCGACGCCGCTTCGACGGTGGCGGGCAGATTCACGATCATCTTGTGGTCGCGCGTCGGCCGCCAGGTCTGCGCGACCGCGTCGCACACCTCGCGGGCGAACGGCAACTCGGTCATGCTGAACGTTTCGGGCGAATACTGGTAGGTCCAGTGCGTCGCGGGGCGCGCCTGCGCGTGTGCCTTGATGAGCCGCGTGCCTTCGACCGCGAGCGCCTTCACTTCGTCCTTCGAGAGCCCGAACACGACGCGGCGGAACGACGGGCAGATCGCGTTGTACAGGTGCACGATCGCGCGCGGCACGCCTTCCAGCGCATCGAACGTGCGGGCGATCAGATCCTCGCGCGACTGGACGAGCACTTCGATCGTCACGTCGTCCGGAATGCGCCGTTCGTCGATCAGCCTGCGTACGAAATCGAAGTCGGTTTGCGACGCCGACGGGAAACCGACTTCGATTTCCTTGAAGCCGATCCCGACCAGCATGTCGAAGAATTCGAGCTTCTGTTCGATGCTCATCGGCTCGATCAACGACTGGTTGCCGTCGCGCAGATCGGTGCTCATCCAGATGGGAGCGTGCTCGATCGTGCGCGTGGGCCATTTGCGTCCGTGGATGCGGACAGGCTCGAACGGTCGGTATTTGTCGGCGGGGTTGCGCTTCATCTTGGCCTCGAGGCGGTAAGTCGCGAGCGAAGAAGGTCGGCATCGGCGTCGGTGGACGCGGCCGGCGCACGTCACGCCGGATAGCGTGGCGATGCGGAAGATCTTCGCGGTTCGCCCGACGGATGGACGGACGACGGCTGACGACTACGGGTTTTAAAAAACTACGAGAAGGTACGGCGAGGAACAGCTAAGGAGGGACCGTGCTGACATCGCACGGCGCTACGACAGCTTTACGCTAGTCGTAGCGATAGCGGCCGCGCTAGGCGGCCGGAAGTAATTCGGAGGGTGTTCTGAAAGGAACGCATGACGTCAACTCTATGCGAAGACGGCGGGCGCTGTCAATCGCCGGGATCTCGCGGTGTGTCCGGCGGGGCGGTCGCGAGGCCGTCGTGCCCCGCGGCGCGGGGTTCACACGGCGATGCGCGTGAGCCGGACGATGGTGTCGACCTGGCGCGCGAGCGCGTCGGGGATCGGGATCTCGCCGCGCATCACAGCATCCGTCCAGGCGGCGGTGGTGGCCGCGTCGCGCGATTCCGGCAAATGCACGGGCGGGGCGTGCGCCGACGAGCGTTCCGGCTCGATCAGGGTGTCGCAGCGGCCGTCGTGCAGCCAGTCGACCTGAACCTGGCGGCGGGTATCGGCGACCGCCTCGCCCTCGGTGCCGCGCGCGAGCAGCGCACCGCCGGTCGCGACGGCGGGGTGGTCGAGGAATAGCTGAGCGAGGCTTTCGCGATACGGCGGATGAGTGTAGTTCACGAGCCGCAGCCCCGCGGGATCGAACGGCTGCAGGATCTTGACGAGCGTATGGGTCGAATTGCGCACGCCGAGCACGCGCCGCATCGCGAGCAGCCGCGCGAGCTTCGGTGCGAGTGTTTCGATCGGCGCGAACGCGACGCGGCGTTCGGCGAGCGTGTCCTCGATCTCGTCGTGCGACTGCGACGGCGCGATCGACAGCGCGGCGAAGATCTCCGCGCTGGTCACGCGGCCGGGATCCTGCGCGACGCCGTGCACGAGCACCGGCACGCCTTCGCGCGCGAGCAGCAGCGCGAGCAGCGGCACGAGGTTCGGTTGTTTGCGGGCGCCGTTGTAGCTCGGGATCGATACCGGGTGGAACGCGCCGTCCTGGACTCGGACCGGCTCGAACGAGGCGTGCGCGGCGGCGAGCATTGCCGCCAGTTCGTCGGCCGTCTCGCCCTTCAGGCGATACGCGATCAGGATCGCGCCCAGTTCCGCGTCGGAGACGCGGCCGTCGAGCATCGCGCCGTAGAGCGCGAGCGTGTCGTCGGCCGACAGCGCGCGCGCGCCGTTCGGTCCGCGTCCGATTTCCTTGATGAAGCGGGCGCACGGAAAGGGCTCGGGGGCGGCGGCGGTCGGGTCTTGGGAGTCGGTCATCGAGGAACGGGGAGCGCGGCAGCGTCGTCTCGGCGATCGGGCGGCGCGGCTCGGGTATGCAGGAACCCCATTCAGTACCGCATTTGCACGGTTCTGGCAAGTTCGCGCGGCCGCGGGGCTCGCACCGGAGGCCTGCGTCGGCGCTCGCGGACGGGTGGTGCGCGCTGCCGCGCGCGATGTGTCGCCGCTGCGCAGCCGGGCCGGGATGCGCGCTACACTTTGCTCCTTTGCCGGGCGGGGGGGCTCCGCTCGGCGCGCGCATGGGCGCATTTCATGGAGCCGCCGGATCGTGCCGGCCGCCTGTAGCGGGTGGCGGGCCATGCCGAGTGTGGGGCCGTCCGGGCGGACGACGATGGATTGAGACAGAGAGAGAGGGGGGGACGGATGAAACTGTATGGCTATTTCCGGAGTTCGGCTTCATTTCGCGTGCGCATCGCGCTGCATCTGAAGAAGCTGGCGTTCGACTACGTGCCGGTGCACATGCTGCGCGACGGCGGCGAACAACTGAAGGACGAGTATCGCGCGCTGAATCCGGACGCGGTGGTGCCGACGCTCGTCGACGACGGCGTGGCGCTGCAGCAGTCGCTGGCGATCATCGCGTATCTGGACGAAGCGTATCCCGAAACGCCGCTGTTGCCGCATGCACCGCTCGATCGCGCGTATGTCCGCGCGATCGCGCTGCAGATCGCGTGCGAGATCCACCCGCTCGACAATCTTCGGGTGCTGAAGTATCTGAAGCACACGCTCGGCGTCGACGAGGCGGCGAAGAACGCGTGGTACCGCCACTGGATCGAGGAAGGCTTCAGGACGCTGGAAGCGCGGCTGACGCAGGAGCCGCGGGTGGGCAAGCTGTGCTTCGGCGACACGCCGACGCTCGCCGATCTGTGCGTGGTGCCGCAAGTATTCAACGCGCAGCGCTTCTCGATCGACATGACGCCGTTCCCGACGATCCGGCGCATCCACGATCACGCGATGACGCTCGACGCGTTCCAGGCGGCCGCGCCGGGCGTGCAGCCCGATGCCGAGTGACGACCTTGCGGTGCGTGCGACTTCGCACCGGAGCAGATGACGAAACGGGGCGCCTCGCGAGGCGCCCCGTTCGATAAGACGGGCCGCGACACCGCGGCGGACGGCGGTCAGCCGAGCAGTGCGTCCGCGAATTCCTCCGCGCTGAACGGCTGCAGGTCCTCGACCTTTTCGCCGACGCCGATGAAGTACACCGGCACCGGCCGCTGGCGTGCGATCGCGGCGAGGATGCCGCCTTTCGCGGTGCCGTCGAGCTTCGTGACGATGAGGCCCGTGAGGCCGAGCGCGTCGTCGAAGGATTTCACCTGGCTGAGCGCGTTCTGGCCGGTGTTCGCATCGATCACGAGCAGCACTTCGTGCGGCGCGCCGTCGTGCGCCTTGCCGATCACGCGCTTCACCTTGCGAAGCTCTTCCATCAGGTGCAGCTGTGTCGGCAGGCGCCCGGCGGTGTCGGCCATCATCACGTCGATCTTGCGCGCGCGCGCGGCGCCGACCGCGTCGAAGATCACCGCGGCGGGATCGCCGCTTTCCTGCTGCACGACGGTCACGTTGTTGCGTTCGCCCCAGATCGCGAGCTGTTCGCGCGCGGCGGCGCGGAACGTATCGCCGGCGGCGAGCAGCACCGATTGGTCGAAGCGCTGCAGATGCTTCGCGAGCTTGCCGATGCTGGTGGTCTTGCCCGCGCCGTTGACGCCCGCGATCATCATCACGAGCGGCTGCGCGCGGCCGAGCATCAGCGTCTTTTCGAGCGGGGTCAGCAGTTCGACCAGCAAGTCGCGCAACGCGGCCTTCACTTGCTGAGGGTCGGTCAGACGCCCGGTGCGGACTCGTTCGCGCAGTGCTTCGAGCAGGTATTCGGTTGCATCGACGCCCGCGTCGGACATCAACAGCGCGGTCTCGAGTTCCTCGTACAGATCCTCGTCGATCTTCGTGCTGATGAATACGCCGGTAATGCTCGAGCTTGTCTTCGACAGCCCCGACTTCAGGCGTGCGAGCCACGATTTCTTCGCGGCGGGTTCGGGCGCGGGCGGCGGCACGATCTCGACCGTTTCCACGACTTCGTCGCGGCCGGTGCCGGTGGAGGTGACCGTGACGACCATCGACGGCGCGGATGCCGTGGCGTCGAGAGCGGCCGGGACGGGGGACGCCGGAGCGGACACCGCCGGGGGCGGAGCTACGGGCGCGGGAGTTGCCGTTGCTGGAGGCGAACCCGCCGGAGCCGAAACCACCGGAGCCGCCGAAACCACCGGAGCCGAAACCACCGGAGCCGAAACCACCGGAGCCGAAACCACCGGAGCCGAAACCACCGGAGCCGA
>NZ_JAWJWL010000034.1:22701-55709 GCF_034721475.1 Burkholderia alba
AGCCGAAACCACCGGAGCCGAAACCACCGGAGCCGAAACCACCGGAGCCGAAACCACCGGAGCCGAAACCACCGGAGCCGGCGCGCGTTCGACAGCGGCGGCCGGTTGAGTCGCCGGCGAGGGATGATCGACACGCGGCTGCACTGCCGATGCGGGCGGGGTCGCCGGAGCCTGCTGAGGCGGCGCATCGGCGGTAGACGGGGTGTCGGCGGATGCGCCCGGATCCGCGGGCACCTGTTCCGGCGCTTGCGGTTCGGCCGGCGTGGTTTCCGGCGTCTTATTGCCTTTGAATCGTTTGAAGAAACTGAACATGATCTGACTTGGGGAAGAGGCGCGTCGCCATACTGGCGGCGCGGCCGTGGTCGGCGTAGAGCGCCGGCCGGTGTCCGGAGGGCTCAAGATGCCCGAAGCCCGCCATTTTATCAGGCGCGCCGCCGGGCCAGCGGCGAAGCCGCACGCCGGCTGTGGTAACGTGCGCCTGTTCGAGGCGGCCAGGCCGCCTCTGCCGATCCATTCCGTTCCGAATTTTCCGTATGTCCCGTTCTTCACCTGCGCGTTCGACTGCGAGCGCGGCCCGCGGCAAACCGCACACGATCCGCATCATCGGCGGCGACTGGAAGCGCACGCCGCTGCCCGTGCTCGACCTCGACGGCCTGCGGCCGACCCCCGACCGCGTGCGCGAAACGCTGTTCAACTGGCTGGGCCAGGATCTTTCAGGCCTGCGCTGCCTCGACCTGTTCGCGGGCAGCGGTGCGCTCGGTTTCGAGGCGGCGTCGCGCGGCGCCGCCGGCGTCGTGATGGTCGAGCGGCATCCGCGCGCGGCGCAGCAACTGCGTGCGAACAAGGACAAGCTCGCCGCGCGCGCGATCGAGATCGCCGAGGCGGACGCGCTGCGTCTGGCCGCCGGCCTTGCGCCGGGCGCATTCGACGTCGTGTTTCTCGACCCGCCCTTCGATGATACCGCGCTGTTCGAGCGCGCGCTCGCGCTGGCCGCGCCGCTTGTCGCGGCCGGCGGCCGGCTCTACGTCGAAGCCGGCGAGGAACTGGAGCCGGGCGCGCATGAAGCGCTGGCCGGCTGGCAGGTGACGCGGCACGGCAAGGCGGGCGCCGTGCACTATCATTTGCTGCAACGCGAAAATGATGAATAATGCGCGTTCCAAACGAGGCGCCGGGCAACGTGCGTCCAGGTCGGCGGCGGCGGCGTGCGCGATGCGCGGCCGTGCCCCCAATTGCGTGATGACAGGAGGAGCGACATGGTAGTCGCCGTGTATCCCGGTACGTTCGATCCGCTGACGCGCGGCCACGAGGACCTCGTGCGGCGCGCATCCAGCATTTTTGATACGCTGGTCGTCGGCGTGGCCGACAGTCGCGCCAAGAAGCCGTTTTTCTCGCTCGAAGAACGTCTGAAGATTGCGAATGAAGTGCTGGGCCATTACCCGAACGTGAAGGTGATGGGCTTTACCGGGCTGCTGAAGGACTTCGTGCGCGCGAACAACGCACGCGTGATCGTGCGCGGCCTGCGTGCGGTGTCCGATTTCGAGTACGAATTCCAGATGGCGGGGATGAACCGTTATCTGCTGCCCGACGTCGAGACGATGTTCATGACGCCGTCCGATCAGTATCAGTTCATTTCGGGCACGATCGTGCGCGAAATCGCCCAGTTGGGCGGCGACGTCAGCAAGTTTGTGTTCCCGTCGGTCGAGAAATGGCTGACGGAAAAGGTGGCCGCGATGGACCACGGGCCGGCCGCGTAATGCGCGTGCGCAGCGCAGCCGGCCGGTTCGAGCGCCGGCGCGCGCCGGCGGAAGTGAGACCAGTATGTCCTTGATGATTACCGACGAATGCATCAATTGCGACGTGTGCGAGCCCGAGTGCCCGAACGGCGCGATTTCGATGGGTCCGGAAATCTACGTGATCGATCCGAAGAAGTGCACGGAATGCGTCGGCCATTTCGACGAGCCGCAGTGCCAGCAGGTGTGCCCGGTCGAATGTATTCCGCACGATCCGCAGCATGCTGAAACGCAGGATCAGCTGATGGAGAAGTACCGCGGGCTGATCGCCGCGGAAAGCGGCGACGCGTAGGAAGGCGCCGTGCATCGTGCGCGGCGCCGCATCCCGTCCCGACCGGATTCCCCTCTATTCCAGCAGTTCGCGCAGCGCCGCGACCAGCGTGTCGCATTCGGCGTCGGTGCCGACCGTGATGCGCAGGTGCTGATCGATACGCGGCTGCCTGAAGTGCCGCACGAAAATGTCCCGTTGCTTCAACTGGGCGGCGAGCGTCGCCGCATCGCGGCCGGGATGGCGCGCGAAAATGAAGTTCGCCGCAGACGGCACGATCTCGAAGCCTAGCGTGCCCAGTGCGGTCGTCAGCCGCTCGCGGCTCGCGATGACCCGGTCGCGCGTCTGCTCGAACCACGCGTCGTCCTCGTAGGCCGCTTGTGTCGCAACCTGCGCGAGACGGTCGAGCGGATACGAATTGAAGCTGTCCTTCACGCGGTCGAGCGCGTCGATCAGCGCCGCGTCGCCGAACGCGAATCCCACCCGCATGCCGGCGAGCGAACGCGCCTTGGATACCGTCTGCACGACGAGCAGGTTCGGATGGCGGGCGATCAACGATACCGCCGATTGCGCCCCGAAATCGACGTAGGCCTCGTCGATCACCACCACCGAACCCGGATTGCCGGCGGCGATCCGCTCGATGTCCGCGAGCGGCAGCGCCCGGCCCGTCGGTGCGTTCGGATTGGGAAACAGCACCGCGCCGCCATCGCCGAGATAATCGTCGACCCGGATCGAGAAATCGTCCGCGAGCGGCACCGCGTCATAGGCGACGGAGTAGAGCCGCGCATACGTCGGATAGAAGCTGTACGTGATGTCGGGGAAGCGGATCGGCCGCTCGTGCTTGAGCAGCGCCTGGAAGACGTGCGCGAGTACTTCGTCGGAGCCGTTGCCGGCGAACACCTGCGCCGCGTCGATGCGATGATGCGCGGCGACCGTCTCGCGCAGCCGGCGCGCGACCGGATCGGGGTAGCGGCGCAGCGCTTCGCCGGACTCGCCGAGTTCGCGCCGGATCGCCGCGACGACGCGCGGCGACGGCGGATACGGATTCTCGTTGGTGTTCAGCTTGACGGGGTGCGCGAGCGCGGGTTGTTCGCCCGGCACGTAGGGCACGAGCTGCTGAACGATGTCGCTCCAGTAACGGCTCACCACTTGGCTCCTGACGCGTAAAACGGCCAGCTTACCCCAGCCGTGCGCGTCTGCGCGGATTCGGCGCGGTGCCGGCCGGCGCTCAGTTGCGATGCAGCTGCATCATCGCGCGCTCGAGCTCGCCCTGGATGACGAGCGGCATGACGGCCAGGGAGCGCTCGATTGCGGCGTCGATCACGTCTTGCTCCTCGCGGCGCGGCGGCTTCAGCACGAAGTTCGCGACGTCGGGCTTGGCGCCCGCGCGTGCGCTTTCGGGAATCAGATCGCGCGGATGGCCGATGCCGATGCGCAGACGCCAGTACTGTTGCGACGACAGATGCGCGGAAATGTCCTTGAGCCCGTTGTGGCCGCCGCTGCCGCCGCCGAGCTTCAATTTGACCGCGCCGGGCGGCAGGTCGAGTTCGTCGTGCGCGACGAGAATCTCGTCGGGCAGGATCTTGAAGAACTGCGCGAGCGCGACGACGGACTGGCCTGAACGGTTCATGTAGGTCTGCGGCTCGAGCAGATGCACGTCCTCGCCATGCAGGCGCGCCTTCGCATAGAAGCCGTGGAAGCGCCGTTCGTCGCGCAGCGTGGCCCCTGCGTCGCGCGCAAGCTGGTCGACGAGCCAGAAGCCCGCGTTGTGGCGCGTCGCCGTGTATTCCGCCCCGGGGTTGCCGAGGCCGACGATCAGTTTGATCATGGTGTTCGTATCGCCCATACGGGCCGCCCGGTTCGGGCCTGAAAAAGAAAAAACCCGCCGGGCGAGCCGCGGCGGGTTGCGTCGAGCGTTTCTGCAAACAGCTCGAAAGGGTACTTACGCAGCCGGCGTTTCGCCTTCTGCCGCACCTTCCGACACGGCGCCCGCCGGGATCGTCGCGGACGCGATCACCGGGTTTTCCGCATCGATGTGCGCGACCAGGGCGACACCCTTCGGCAGCGTGACGTCCTTCGCATGCAGCGACTGGCCTGCTTCGATCTTCGACAGATCGACTTCGAGGAATTCCGGCAGTGCGGCCGGGAGGCACTCGATTTCGATTTCGTTGACGACGTGCGAGACGATCGCGCTCGACAGCTTCACTGCCGGGCTGACTTCAGCGTTCAGGAAGTGCAGCGGCACCTTGGTGTGCAGCTTCTTCTTCGCGTCGATGCGCTGGAAGTCCACGTGCAGCACGAGCTGGCGGAACGGGTGGTACTGCACATCGCGCAGCAGAACCTGTTGCGATTGGCCGGCCACTTCGAGGTCGAGGATCGACGAGTGGAAGGCTTCCTTCTTCAGGGCGTACCACAGGGCGTTGTGATCGATTTCGATCAGTTGGGGCGCTGCTTCACCACCGTACACGATACCCGTGGTCTTACCGGTGTTGCGCAGGCGGCGGCTCGCACCCGTACCTTGCTGTTGGCGCTCGAAAGCGACGACTTTCATAACAATCTCCAATGACTACCCGCGACCAGGTAGTAAAACGGGGTCTCGTCGAAAACGTGAGACCCCCGATCGAACGGCCAGAGTTTCGTCAGCCCTGGCCGATTGTGCAAAAAGCGAAGCAGGACGCTTCGCTTTTCACGCATGCTTTGCTGCTGCGGCTTTCGCTCAGGATTCGGCGAACAGCGACATCACCGAGTCGCCGCGACGGATCCGCGAGAACGTTTCGGCCAGCAGGCCCGCGCTCGACAGCGAACGGATCTTCGGGCAGCCGAGCGATTCCTCGCTGAGCGGGATCGTGTCGGTGACCACCAGTTCGTCGAGCGCCGATGCGGCGATCCGGTCGCCCGCGCCGCCCGACAGCACCGGGTGCGTCGCGTAGGCAAACACCTGCTTCGCGCCGCGTTCCTTCAGGACCTGCGCGGCCTTGCACAGCGTGCCGGCGGTGTCGACCATGTCGTCCATGATCACGCAGGTACGGTTTTCGACCTCACCGATGATGTTCATCACTTCGGCGATGTTCGCCTTCGGACGACGCTTGTCGATGATCGCGAGATCGCAATTGAGCTGCTTCGCGAGCGCTCGGGCGCGAACCACGCCGCCGACGTCCGGCGACACCACCATCAGATCCGTGTAGCCCTGCTTGCGCAGATCGCCCAGCAGGATCGGCGTCGCGTAGATGTTGTCGACGGGGATGTCGAAGAAACCTTGAATCTGGTCGGCGTGCAGATCCATCGTGATGATCCGCTCGACGCCGGCGATTTCCAGCATGTTCGCGACAACCTTCGCCGAAATCGCGACGCGCGCCGAACGCGGGCGTCGATCCTGGCGGGCGTAGCCGAAGTAGGGGATGGCGGCGGTGATCCGGCCGGCGGATGCGCGCTTCAGCGCATCGACCATGATCATCAGTTCCATCAGGTTGTCGTTCGTCGGCGCGCATGTGGACTGCAGGACGAAGACGTCCTTGCCACGCACGTTTTCCTGGATCTCGACCTGAATCTCGCCGTCTGAAAACCGGCTGACCATTGCCTTGCCGAGGGGAATACCAAGGATTTTGACGACTTCCTGTGCAAGCGCGGGATTCGCGTTGCCAGTAAAAACCATCAGGCCGTCATGGCTGCTCATTGTGCACCTGCTTCGGGCTTGGGCGGGAAATGCGGGAAATTTTGGCAGGGGAGGAAGGACTCGAACCCTCGCATGCCGGAATCAAAATCCGGTGCCTTGACCAACTTGGCGACTCCCCTACACTCAACTTGAACTGTGCCGGAGGTGTAGGACATCCGACATAGTAAAACTCATGACGCAAAAGCAAAGAGTGGATGAGCATCCAGGCTCTCGGCTACTGCGCTGTTCCAGCCCGCCGGCAGTTTGGCTTGCGCCGCTTCTGCTTCGACTTTGCTGCGGAACGCTGCAAACACGCTAGCTCCGGAGCCGGTCATCCGCGCGGGGGTCACATCATAAAACCATTCGACCACCTGCGCAACTTCCGCGTACTGCCTTGTCACAACTTGCTGCATATCATTCCGGCCGAAGCTTTCTGGCCATCCTGCGTCGCAGCTTTGCTGTGCAAGAAAGTCCGTAATTGTGATGGGTTTCGAATTTCTTGTCAACGATTTATCAGAAAAAATCGCAGCAGTCGGAACGTGAACCCGCGGTGTCACAACCAGGAACCAGCGAGTCGGCAATTCTACCTGTTGTAGCGCTTCGCCGATACCCTCCGCGAACGCATTTTTTCCGAAAACGAAGAACGGCACATCGGCGCCGAGCTTGACCGCGAGCGCCTGCAATTCAGCACGCGGCACATGGAGTTGCCACAGGCGGTTGAGTGCGAGCAGGGTCGTCGCGGCATCCGAGCTGCCGCCGCCGAGACCCGCGCCCATCGGCAGGCGCTTGGCGATCTCGATGTCGACGCCGAGGGGCGTGCCGGTGTGCGCTTTCAGCAGCGATGCCGCGCGCACGATCAGGTCGGTGTGTTCCGGTACGCCTTCGACGTCGGTCTTGCGGCGGACGAGGCCGTCGTCGCGCAAGGTGAAGTCGAGCGTGTCGCCCCAGTCGAGCAGTTGAAATACGCTCTGCAGCGCGTGATAGCCATCCGGGCGGCGGCCCGTGATGTGCAGGAAAAGATTGAGTTTCGCCGGGGCCAGGCAGCCGCGCAGCGAGCGGGGAGTATCGGTCATGCGTACAAACGTTCCGGCAGAGGTCGTGTGCTTAGCGGTCGAGCACGAGCTTGATGTCGAGCGGCGGGTCCTGCCGCACCAGGTTGACGCGCTTGACGCCGGTGGCGGGCGCGTCCGCGTAGGCGACGTAATCGATGGTCCAGCCGTCCTGGCGGATCTCCTTGATCCGGGTGCCGTCCTGAGGATCGCGCACCGTCGTCGCCTGCGTGGCCGGCGAGGGCGTCGGCTGCAGCCAGTAGCGCAGGCCGTTCAGCGGCAGCGCGAAACCGAGCGTATTCTGCATCAATTCGCCGACGTCGGCCGCGTATTGGGGCTGTCGGTTCGGCAGTTCGAGCGAGGCCGCGCGCGGCGACGATTTCACGATCGCAAGCGTCTGCCCGAGCGGGCTGCGCAGTTCGATCGACACATCGTCGCCATTTTCCTGCCAGTCGAAATTGCCGTAGACATTGCGCGGGTTGCCGAGCGAGTCGCTGTACTGCACGGCGAAGCGGCCCGTGTACGCGTGGTTCTGCATGATGATCGGCGCACCGCCGGCCTGGGCGGCCGGCGCGCGCGCCGGCGGCGCGGCGCAGCCGGCGAGCACCACGGCGGCTGCGGCCGAGACCGCAAGCGCCGCGTGGCGCAAGGCCGGTACGAACCGGCGGGTCGGACGCAATGCAGCCATCAAAGTCCGTTGACCTGGAAGCGCTTGAGCGTCTGCACGAGCGTATCGTTGTCGGGCTCGAGCTTCTGGGCGTCGCGCCATGCGTTGCGTGCCTGATCCTGCGCACCGCTTTTCCACAGCACTTCGCCGAGATGCGCGCCGATTTCGGCGTTCGGCTGCAGGTCGTACGCTTGCTGCAGGATCTTCGCCGCGTTTGTGTTATCGCCGAGACGGTATTTGACCCAGCCGAGGCTGTCCATGATGAACGCGTCGTTCGGCGCGAGCGCGATGGCCTTTTCGATCAGCTTGCTGGCTTCCGGCAGGCGCTGGTTGCGATCGGCGAGCGAATAGCCGAGCGCGTTATACGCCTGGGGATTGTCGGGCTGCGCGCGGATCAGGATCCGCAGCTGTTTTTCCATCGTCGTGTACTGGCCGATCTTCTCGCTCGCCATCGCGTAGTCGTAGCGCAGATCGGGATCGTCCGGGAAATCCTCGACTGCCTGCGAGAGGCGGTCCGAGGCTTCCTTGTAACGTTTCGCCGTGAACAGGATCGATGCGTCGGTACGGGCGATGACGGCGGCATCGCGCGGGTCCGAGACCTGCAGATCGGCGAGCACCTTGCGCGCTTCGTCCGTCCTGCCCTGCTTCTGCAGCAGCTGCGCGCGCGTGACCTGCGCGGGCACGTAGTGCTGGCTCGTCTGGTCGACCTTGTCGAGCCACTGCGCCGCGAGCGCGTCGTTGTCCTGGTCGAGCGCGATCTGTGCGAGGTAGATGTAGGCCTGGCCGGCATCGGCGCCGGGCTTTTTCTCCGCGACCTGCACGTACTGCTTCAGGTAGGCGGTTGCGCCGTCGAGCTGCTTCTGCTGGATCTTGATCAGCGCGAGCGCCATCAGCGGCGTCGGATCCTTCGCGTCGTTCTTGCGCATGGCCTCGAACTGCTTCTGCGCGTCGTCGAGACGATCGTCGGCGAGGTACAGCTGCGCGAGCGCGAGGCGGCCGTCGCGCGATTTCGGGTTCTGCTGCACGTATTTCTCGAACGACGAGATGCCGATCGCACGCTCGTCCGGGCCCATCTGCGACAGCATCAGCGCGGCCGGGAGGTAGTCGGGCTTCAACTGCAGCGCCTGCCTGAGCGACTGTCCGGCACCGGCCTTGTCGTCCGTCGCCAACTGCTGGCGGGCGATCGCGAGCTGCGCTTCCGGGCGGCTCATGTCGTTCTTCAGCAGATCCTGCAGCACCGTGAGCCCGCCCACGCGGTTCGGGCCGCGCGAGAGCATCGCCTGCAACGCGAGGATCGCGTCGCCGCGGTTGTCGTCGGTGGCGCGCGCGAGTTCGCGGGCGAGCATCGGCTGCGCATCGGCCGGCTTGCCGCCGAGCACGAGCAGCGCGGCGTCCACCTGCGCCGCCCGGTTCGAATCGGGTGCGTACTGGCGCCACAGATTGGCGGCGGAAAGCGCATCGGCCGGGCTTTGCGCGGCGAGCGCGATTTCGGTCGCGCGCTGCGCCATGCGCGGATCCTGCGTGTCGCGCGCGAGCGCCAGGTAAGTCTGGTAGGCGGGCGCGGGCTGGCTGCGCTGCAACGCTACTTCGGCCGCGAGCACTTGATAGACGATCTGGCTCGTCAGCGGCACCTTCGGCAGATCCTTTTTCTCCTCGGGCAGCGACGGCACGGACGCGTCCTGGGCGACGGTGTCGTCGTCCGAGCCCGGATCCTGAGCGTGCGCGGGGAATGCGGCAAAGGTCCACGCCGCAAGCAAGGCCGCGCCGATCGCGCGGCGCACCGGGGCAGCGAACGGGCCGCGCACGGGGGCGGCAGGGCGCTTCTGGGACAGCTTCGAGGGCAAGGTCATGGAAATCCGTTCGATGTTTCGGTCGATTGTAACGCGCTCGCTACAATACGCGCACAATCGTCACCAGCCAGTTACAGACCACCAAACCATGCCAGAGTTGCCGGAAGTTGAAGTGACACGCCGCGGAATCGCGCCGTTCGTGACCGGACAGCGCGTGAAGCGCGTCGAGGTGCGCACGTCGATGCTGCGCTGGCCCGTGCCCGCGGAACTCGCGCGTACTTTGCCGGCCCGCGAAGTGCTGAAGGTCGAGCGGCGCGGCAAGTATCTGCTGTTCGAGGTCGACGCGGGCTGGTTCATCGTCCATCTCGGCATGACGGGCACGCTGCGGGTGTTGCCGGGCGCCGGCGCGCCGCCCGCCGCCGCGAAGCACGACCACGTCGACTGGATCTTCGACGCCTGCGTGATGCGCTTCCGCGATCCGCGCCGGTTCGGCGCGGTGCTGTGGCATCCGCGCGGCGCGGGAGACGTGCTTGCGCATCCGCTCCTTGCGAGCCTCGGCGTCGAGCCGTTCGAGCCGGGCTTCACCGGCGCGCTGATGCACGCACGCACGCGCGGTCGCACCGTATCGGTGAAGCAGGCGCTGCTGGCGGGCGACATCGTTGTCGGCGTGGGCAATATCTACGCGTCCGAGAGCCTGTTTCGCGCGGGCATTCGGCCTGCCACCGCGGCCGGCCGGGTATCGCTGCCGCGCTACGAGCGTCTCGCCGTCGCGGTGCGCGAGGTGCTGGCCGCCGCGATCGACAAAGGCGGCAGCACGCTGCGCGACTTCGTCGGCAGCAATGGCGAGAGCGGCTATTTCCAGCAAGATTATTTTGTCTACGACCGCGCGGGCGAGCCCTGCCGGGTGTGCGGCACGCCGGTCCGGCAGATCGTCCAGGGCCAGCGGTCGACCTATTTCTGTCCGAATTGCCAGCGCTGAAACCTTGAAACCTCCCCGTATTTCTCCCGCCCCTTTTCCCGCCACGCCGCTTCATGCCGGGTTTGCCTCCAGGCTGATCGCATGGCAGCGCGTGCATGGCCGTCATGACCTGCCATGGCAGAACACCCGCGACCCGTACCGCATCTGGTTGTCGGAAATCATGCTGCAGCAGACCCAGGTATCGACCGTCGTGCCGTATTACGGGCGCTTTCTCGAGCGCTTCCCGGACGTCGCGGCGCTCGCCGCCGCGCCCGCGGACGACGTGATGGCACACTGGGCCGGGCTCGGCTACTACTCGCGGGCGCGCAATCTGCACCGCTGCGCGCAGGTGGTGGTCGAACGGCACGCCGGCCGCTTTCCGGCCGAACCCGACGCGCTGGCCGAACTCCCCGGCATCGGCCGTTCGACGGCGGCGGCGATCGCGTCGTTCGCGTTCGGCGCGCGCGCGACGATCCTCGACGGCAATGTGAAGCGGGTGCTCGCGCGGGTGTTCGGCGTCGAAGGGTTTCCCGGCGAAAAACGCGTCGAGAACGCGATGTGGGCGCTGGCCGAATCGCTGCTGCCCAACGCCGCGAACCAGGGCGACGTGAGCGCGTACACGCAAGGCTTGATGGACCTCGGCGCGACGCTGTGCGTGCGGGGCAAGCCGGACTGCCTACGCTGCCCGTTCGCGGGCGACTGCGTTGCGCAATCGAGCGGCCGGCAGCGAGAGTTGCCCGCCGCGCGGCCGAAGAAGGCGGTGCCGACCCGCCGCACGTGGATGCTCGTGCTGCGCGACGGCGACGCGGTGCTGCTGCAGCGGCGTCCCCCCACCGGCATTTGGGGGGGCTTGTGGAGCTTGCCCGAAGCGGACGGCGACCCGGCGCTGCAGCAGCGGGCGCGCGATTTCGGCGGCGCGGGGCTGGTGCCGCTCGCGCCGTTTACGCACACCTTCACGCATTTCAAGCTGGAGATCGAACCGCGCCTCGCCGAGCTGACGCGGCAGCCGGGCGCCGGCGCGCCGGACGCGAGCGACGCCGAAACGGCATGGGTGCCGCTGCGCAAGCTGGACGCGTACGGCGTGCCCGCGCCGGTGCGCAAGCTGCTCGACAGTCTAAGCGGGTCGCTGCTGTAGCGGGAACGAGAGGGGGCGGCGCCAGGCGGCCGCCCGGCTTGCCTACAGCCAGCCGTGACGGGTCAGCACGTGGTGAACGGCATCGATCCGGGCGCCGACGTCGGGAAACTCCATCAGCTTCTGGCGCGCGCGCAGATCGAGCGGCAGCACTTCGGACAAGCGATTCGACACCCAGCTCGGATCGTCGAAGCTGAACGGCTCGACGAACGGCAACTCGCCCTGATCGCGCTTCTTCAGCGCATCGATGATCCGCTCCAGCACTTCCGCGCACGCACCGAACTGGGCCAGGGTCTGCTCGCCCTCGAGCGGGATGTCCTCGGGCATCGGCTCGGCGATACCGACCAGCAGCCCGTTCGATTCGACCCGGTGCGACAGCAGTTCGAAGCGCTGCGTGCCGATCGTGCGCAGGAACAGCATGCCGAATTCCCCGGTATCGCATTCGACGATCTTCGCCATGCAGCCGATCGTTTCCGGCACCGAGACCGCGCCTTCCTGCGCAACCTCCGGCCCGCTGCGCAGCAGGCAGACGCCGAACGGCACGTCATCGCGCAGGCAGGCGCGCGCCATGTCCAGATAGCGCGCCTCGAACACCTTGAGCGGCAGCAGTCCTCCCGGGAACAACACCGTGTGCAGCGGAAACAGCGGCAGGTCGATGAGAGTGGTCGAGAGAGAGGACATGGCACGCGCTCGAAGGTGAACGGCCCTGCTAGGTGACGAGCCGCGACGATGCGCCGGCATCCACGGGCGCATCACGATGCCGCACGATCACGTTGGCCTGCTGCGCGAGACGCGCGGCGAGCGTCTCGGCGATGAAGACGGAGCGATGCTGCCCGCCGGTACAGCCGATGGCGACGGTGAGGTAGCTGCGGTTGTCGTCGCGGAAATGCGGCAGCCATTTGACGAGGAACGACTGGATGTCGTCGATCATCTGGTGGACGATCGGCAGCGCGTCGAGAAACGCGACCACCGGCTGGTCGAGTCCGGTGAGGGGGCGCAGCTGGTGGTCGTAGTACGGATTGGGCAGCGCGCGCACGTCGAACATGAAGTCGGCGTCGAGCGGCACGCCGCGCTTGAAGCCGAACGACTCGAACATCAGCACGACGTCGTCGTTCTTCTGCTCGATGAAACGCTTCACCCAGGTTCGCAGTACGTTCGCACGGAGCGTGCTGGTGTCGATCTGGTGGCCGAATTCGGCGAGCGGCGCGACCAGATCGCGTTCGCGCTCGATGGCCTCTTCCAGCGACGACAGCAGGCCGACATCGGCTTCATGGGACGGCGAACCGGACAGCGGATGGCGCCGGCGTGTTTCCGAAAAACGCTGGATCAGCGCCTGCGTGCTCGCGTTGAGGAACAGCACCCGCACATCGTGCTCCCGCGATAGCGCGCGGATCAAGCCGGGCATTTCGTCGAGCGACGCGCTCGACCGCGCGTCGATCGCCACGGCGAGCCGGTGCTGGCCGTCTTCGGCGAGGTAGCGGGCGAGTTCGGGCAGTACCCGGGGCGGCAGGTTGTCGACGCAGTAATAGCCCGCGTCTTCCAGTGCGTTCAACGCAACGGACTTGCCTGATCCGGAAATGCCGGTGATGAGGACAATGCGCATGGGAGGAGGAAATCCTGACGTTTCATCATAGCACCGGCTCAAGGCTCTCGCGTGGCGGTCCGAGCCGGCGCGCGTTATACGAGCTTGCCGGGAAACTGGCTGTCGGGATCCTGCATCGCGAGACGCTGGCGGTCCATGAAATCGCGCAGCGTATCGATGCCGCGCAGCTGCAGGATCGTGTTGCGCACCGCGGCCTCGACCAGCACCGCGAGGTTGCGGCCGGCCGCAACCTGGATCGTCACCTTGCTGATCGGCAGGCCGAGCACGTCGACGGTCTGGCTTTCCAGCGGCAGGCGCTGGAATTCGCCGTCTGGCCGGCGCACCAGCTGGACGATCAGCTTGAGCTTCATTTTCCGCCGCACCGCGGTTTCGCCGAAGATCGTCTTGATGTCGAGCAGGCCCAGGCCGCGCACTTCGAGCAGGTTCTGCAGCAGCGGCGGACAGCGCCCTTCCACGAAATCGGGGCCAAGACGGACGAAATCGACCGCGTCGTCGGCAACCAGGCCGTGGCCGCGGCTGATCAATTCGAGGCCGAGTTCGCTCTTGCCGAGTCCGGAATCGCCCGTCAGCAGCACGCCCATGCCGAGGATGTCGAGGAACACGCCGTGCAGCGTCGCGCGCGGCGCGAGAATGCGCGACATGTAGAGCCGCAGGCTGTCGATCACCGCGGCGGCGGACATCGGCGTCGTGAATAGCGGTGTCGACGAGCGCGTACAGCGCAGCACCAGCTCGGGCGGCGCGGCCGCTCCGCCCGCCACCACCAGGAACGGCGGTTCGAGGGCGATCAGCTCGGCCATGTTGCGCGAACGATCTTCATCGGTCTGGCGCTGGTAGTAGTCGTTTTCCGCTTCGCCGAGCACCTGGATCCGGTTCGGGTGGATCAGGTTCAAGTGGCCGACGAGATCGGCGCTCGACGTCGCATTTGCCACCGTATCGGCGGAAAAACCGCGTTCCCAGCCTTCATGCCCCGTCAGCCAGCTGAGTTTCAGCATGGCTGCGTTGTCGTCGAAGATGCTCTGGGCGTTGATGCTGGACGTATCCATGAGTCCGTCACTCCAATGAGCCGGCACTTCGGCGCTGCGAAGGAAGTCGCGACGCCGGCCCGGCGACGGGCGGCTGGGGGTGGCGGCGCAGGCCGCCGGACAAGGGGAGGTTAACCGCCCGGTTAGCTCAAGGTTGCCACTGAGTGAGGAGTTGATGCAACTCGTCGCGGTCCGTTTCGGTGTGCAGGCGCTCACGCGCGTCGCGATCGGACAGCAGTTGGGCGATTTCGGACAGGATCTCGAGGTGCTGCTGCGTAGCCTGTTCGGGCACGAGCAGGAAGATCAGGAGCGAGACGGGCTGGCCGTCCGGGGCTTCGAAGGGGATCGGTTCGGCGAGCCGGACGAAGGCGGCGAGCGGGTGCTTGAGCCCCTTGATCCGCCCGTGCGGGATCGCGACGCCTTCGCCGAGACCCGTCGAGCCGAGGCGCTCGCGCGCGAACAGATTGTCGGTGACGATGCTGCGGGCGACGCCGTTCTGATTTTCGAAGATCAGCCCGGCTTGTTCGAAGACGCGCTTCTTGCTGGTGACCGAGAGGCCGATGACGACGTTCTCTAAGGGCAGGATTTTGGCTAGGCGATTCATGTTGGCAGGCAAAGGGGCGGCCTGGGGTCTCCTCGCGGCGGCAGACTGATTTTCCATATTGGCAATATGACGGCGTTAGGCGATGGAGACCTGTAGAGCACGGCAAGCCGGCTTTTAACGCCCCCGATAATAACTGGATCATTATAGAGCACGGCAGACCGGCTGGCGCAGCCCGAGGGCGTGCTCTAGTTGCCGGCCCCGCCGTGGCGGGTAGCGCGGGCGCCGCGCAATAAAAAACCGCCCGTCGAGGCGGGCGGCTGTTCCGGCGCGGCTGCGCCGAGATTCACTGCGGCGGCAGTTCGATCTGTTCGGCGGTTTGCTGATGCTTGATCGGATCGTGCGCATGCGTTTGCAGGCGCTCCATGTGCTTCACGACTTGCCGGTCGAGCTTGTCGATCAGCAGATCGATCGCAGCGTACAGGTTGCCGTTTGCGCTTTCGACGAAGATGTCCTTGCCCTTCAGGTGCAGGTTGATTTCCGCTCGCTGCTGCTTGTCCTTTTCCTTGTGGTTGTCGACCGAGAGGATCACAGTGCCATCGATAACCTGATCGCTATGTCGTAGCACCCTGTCCAGCTTGGTGACCATGTATTCGCGAATCGCAGGCGTGACTTCGAGATGGTGTCCACTGATCTTCAGGTTCATAGTGCTTCTCCAAGCTAATGACCACCTTCCGCGTAGAGGCGGCAGCACCGGTCGACCTGGCCGTCTTCGCTAACCTCAGGCGGAGACGGCGGATGCATCGGCCGGCCTTTGCCGTCGACAGCGCGGCGGCCGGAAAATGCCCGCCGCTGGCGCAGCGGGCTACAGAGACTTGCGCAGGTTCACTGCCGGGATCTTGAGGGCTTCGCGATATTTGGCAACCGTGCGGCGCGCGACCACGAACCCTTGTTCTGCCAGCAGCTCGGCTATGCGGCTGTCCGAAAGAGGCGATTTTGGGTCTTCGGCTCCTATCAGTTGCTTGATGAGGGCGCGGATGGCCGTGGATGAGGCGGCGCCTCCGGTATCTGTCGAAACGTGCGATCCGAAGAAGTACTTGAATTCCAGCGTGCCGAACGGGGTCAGCATGTACTTACCGGTTGTCACACGGGAGACAGTTGACTCGTGTAGGCCCAGCGTATCAGCAATTTCCCGCAAAACCAAGGGGCGCATGGCGATTTCGCCGTGCGCAAAGAAATTCTTCTGACGCTCGACAATGGCCTGGGCGACCCGCAGGATCGTATCGAAACGCTGCTGGATATTCTTGATGAGCCAGCGCGCCTCCTGGAGCTGCTGCTTGAGCGAACCGGCGCCCGGATCGCCGCGGCTGTTGCGCAGGATGTTCGCGTACAGGTGGTTGATGCGCAGGCGCGGCACCACTTCCGGATTCAGTTCCGCCAGCCAGTTCTGGCCGGACTTCTTCACGATGATGTCGGGCACCACGTAGTCGGCTTCGGCCTTGCCGTATGCGGCGCCCGGGAACGGCTCGAGCGAGCGGATCAGCGCATGGGCGTCGCGCAGTTCGTCGTCGCTCGACTTCAGGTGCTTGCGCAGCCGCGTGAAGTCGCGCGCGGCGAGCAATTCCAGATACTGCGACACGATGTCGAGCGCGAGCATGCGCGTCGGGGACGGATCAAGCCGCAGCAACTGCAGCTTGAGGCACTCGGAGGCGGAACGGGCGCCGACGCCCGCCGGATCGAAGCTGTGCAGCAGCGCGATCGCCGCGTTCAGCTCGTCGGCGTCGACTTCCAGTTCGTCGGGCAGATCGCCCAGCACTTCATCGAGCGATGCGCCGAGATAGCCGTCGTCGTCGAGCGACTCGATCAGGAACATCACCAGCGCGCGATCGCGCGGACTGGCCTGCGTCATTCTCAATTGCGCGGACAGGTGGTCGCGCAGCGACGTGGTGGCCTCGTGGATCTGCAGCGGCGGCATGTCGTCTTCATCCGACGTCCGCGCCGAACGGCCGTAGTCGTCGAGATTCCACTGGCTCGTATCGCCGTTATCGGACGCGTAGCTGTCGTATTCGTCGGCGCCGGCGGGTTCGTCGCGCTCCATGCGCTCGTTCGGCGTACTGCTGCCGTTCGACAGGCCTTGCATCGGCTCGGGCGTCGCGGAGTTCGGCGACTGCGCGATCAGCGAGCCGTCGGACGCGACCCGCAGCGGGCTCGCCAGCCACTCTTCGTCGTTCTCGAGCAGCGGATTCTGCGCCACCGCCGTCGCGACTTCCTGCTGCAGTTCGAGCGTCGACAGTTGCAGTAGCCGGATCGACTGCTGCAACTGGGGGGTGAGCGCGAGATGTTGCGACAGGCGAAGTTGGAGGCTGGCTTTCATGGCAAAAAGGGAGTCATACCAGGAGTTTGCCACGAGGGCGGCGCGTTGCGTCATTCGTGATGACGCATAGGCCGCAAAAGGGCGCGGAGGCCCCGAAACGGGAGGGACGGCGGCGGGGCGGCGCCCCGCGCCGTTACATGCGGAAGTGCTCGCCCAGGTAGACGCGCCGCACGTTTTCGTTTTCGATGATTTCGCTGGGGGCGCCGGACGCAAGCACCGAGCCGTCGCTGATGATGTAGGCGTGATCGCAGATGCCCAGCGTTTCGCGCACGTTGTGGTCGGTGATGAGCACGCCGATGTTGCGCTGCTTCAGAAACTTCACGATCTTCTGGATTTCCAGCACCGCGATCGGATCGACGCCGGCGAACGGTTCGTCGAGCAGGATGAAGCTCGGGTTGCTTGCGAGCGCGCGCGCGATCTCGACGCGCCGGCGTTCGCCGCCCGACAGCGACAGTGCCGGATTGTCGCGCAGGTGCGCGATCTGCAGCTCTTCCAGCAGCGCTTCGGTGCGCGTCGCGATTTCGTCCTTCGTGAGCGGCCGGCCGTTGTCGCCGTGCTGCAGCTCGAGCACGGCGCGGATGTTTTCCTCGACCGTGAGCTTGCGGAACACCGAGGCTTCCTGCGGCAGATACGACAGCCCGAGCGATGCGCGCTTGTGGATCGGCATCAGGCTGATCGAGCCGCCGTTCAGCGAGATCTCGCCCGCGTCCAGCGGCACGAGGCCGACGATCATGTAGAACGAGGTGGTCTTGCCGGCGCCGTTCGGGCCCAGCAGGCCGACGACTTCGCCGCTTTTTACGTCGAGCGACACGTCTTTCACGACGGTACGCGAGCCGTAGCGCTTTTTGAGGTTGCGCACGACGAGCGAGCTGGTCGTGCCGGCCGGCTGGCGATTGGGGAGGGCGTTCATTGCGGGGCTCCCTGGATCGTGGTCGACGGCGCGAGCGGCGCGGGCGCGCCGTTCAGCGGTGCCGGGCCGCCGTTCTTGGGCGACAGCATCGCGCGCACGCGGCCGGTCGGGTTGCCCGGCGCGGCTACGTCCTTGCCGCCCTTCGCGGTGTAGAAGTCGCGCTGGCCGTCATACGTGATCACGCTGCCGTGAACGGTGTCCGCGACGGTCGACAGGCCTTGCAGGCGGCGCACGGTGGCGTTCGTCGTCAGCGTGGTGAGATCCTGCTTGCCGTCGTAGTCGATGCGTTCGGCGTCGCCGTCGATGTACTCGTCGAGCCCTTCGCGTTTTTGACGGAACGACGCGTGTTTCTTGCTGCCGGGCGCCATCGTCGCGGTCGCGTACTGGTAGCCCTGCGGATCCTGGCGGACCTCGACGCGATCGCCCTTGATGATGATCGTGCCCTTCGTGATGACGACGTTGCCGGTCGCAACGGTCACCTGCTTCAGGTCGTCGTAGGTCAGGTTGTCGGCTTCGACGTTGATCGGCTTGCCCTGGTCAGCCTTCTCGGCGTGGGCGGCCGGCGCGAAGCCGGCGAGCGGCAGCGCGATCAGGGCCGCGGCGAGCGCGGCGCGGGCGGCGCGACGGGCGCTGCCGGGGAAAAAACAAGGGAACGATTCGTTCATGCAGTCACGCGTGGTGAGTTACTTGGGTTGGCCATGGGAGCCGCCGGACGTGTCGCTGGCGGCAATCGTGCCGCGGACATTGCCGTAGAGGTCGATGACCCGGGTGACGTTGTTGTACTTCATGCCGTCGGTGGCGTTGGCGATCGACTGGCCGCGCTGAAGTTTAACCGGCTTTTCGGTCTCGATCACATCGTCGTTGACCAGCACCTTGAAATGCTCGGAATCCGCCTGCATCGGCGGATCGCCGCCGCCGGCCGCCCGCACGATGCGGGCGTCGTCGTACAGGTCGACCACCGATACGTCGCCGTTCACGACGCCGCGCTTGGCGGTGGCCGTCACGACCGGCTTGCCGGGCTGGAATGCGCGCAACGCCGGGAGCGTCAGGTCGCTGCTCTCGTCGTCTTCGTAGTGAATCAGGTTCGCGGCCGTCAGGCGGTATTGCGTCGAGCCCGTCTGGTCGAGCTCCGTGACCGAGAAGTTGTCCGCGAAGTAGTCGGGGGTGTGCGTCCTGGGCCGTTCGGCGCTTTCGCCGGGCGGCGGCAGCGTCGCCTGCAGCAGCCAGTAGGTGATGCCCGCGAGCGCGGCCATGGCGATCAGCGGGATCAGCGAGGTCAACCGGAACTTGGGACTCATCCGTCAGGCTCCGCAAGCGTCGGCGAGCAGCGCGTCGTAGCGTCGCTGCGCGCGGAGGATCGCGTCGCACACCTCGCGGACGGCCCCGTGGCCGCCGCGTGCTTCAGCAACCCAATGGGCACGGGCGATGACCTCGGGGTGCGCGTTGGCGGGCGCGGTCGCGAAGCCGCAGCGCAGCATCACGGCCAGATCGGGCCAGTCGTCGCCCATATAGCCGCATGCGTCCGGCGCGATGCCGGTGGCGGCCAGCAGGTCGGCGAACGCGGTCCGCTTGTCCTCGACGCCCTGGTAAAGATGGGCGATCTTCATTTCACGCGCCCGCGCGGCAACGATTTCCGAGCGGCGGCCGGTGATGATCGCGGTCGCGATGCCGGCCTGGCCCAGCAGCTTCACGCCGTGGCCGTCGAGCGAATTGAACGACTTCATCGTGTCGCCCGTCGCCGTGAAATGGAGGCCGCCGTCGGTCAGCACGCCGTCGACGTCGAAAATCATCAGCTTCACGCGGCCGGCGCGCTCGGCTGCCGTGGCGGGGGAGGCGGCCATCAGATTACCTTCTTCGAAAACAGATCGTGCATGTTGAGCGCGCCGATCAGCGCGCCGTTCGCGTCGACCACCAGCATCTGGTTGATCCGGTGGCGCTCCATCAGTTCCACCGCCTCGACGGCGAGGTGGTCCGGGCCGAGCGTGCGGGGTCCGCGAGTCATCACGTCGGCGATCGGCAGCTTGCGGAAATCGCCGTCGCGCTCGAGCACGCGGCGCAGGTCGCCGTCGGTGAAGATACCGGCCACGCGGCCGTCCGGCTCGACGACGGCCGTCATGCCCATCCGCTTCGCCGTGATCTGGAACAGCGCGTCGGACAGCGTCGCGCCGGTCGACACCGTCGGGACTTCGTCGCCCGTGCGCATCACGTCGCGCACATAGGTCAGCAGCCGGCGGCCCAGCGCGCCGCCCGGGTGCGAGCGGGCGAAATCGTCTGAATTAAAGCCGCGCGCGTCGAGCACGGCGACCGCGAGCGCGTCGCCGAGCGCGAGCGCGGCGGTCGTGCTCGCGGTAGGCGCGAGGTTGAGCGGGCACGCTTCCTTCGCCACCGCGGCGTTCAGGTGGACGTCGGCCAGTTGGCCCAGGCTCGACGCCGGGCGGCCCGTCATCGCGATCAGCTTCGCGCCGAGCCGCTTGATCAGCGGCAGGATCGCAACCAGCTCTTCCGATTCGCCGGAGTGGGAGATGGCGATGAACACGTCGTCCGACGTGACCATCCCGAGGTCGCCGTGGCTGGCCTCGGCGGGATGGACGAAGAATGCGGGGGTGCCGGTGCTGGCGAGCGTGGCGGCGATCTTGCGGGCGATATGCCCCGATTTGCCGATACCGGAAACGACGACGCGGCCGCGGCAGTTCAACAACAGGCCCATCGCGCCGATGAAGTCGCCGTCGAGCTGGTCGCGCAGCGCGCGGACGGCATCGGCCTCGATGTCGAGCACCTCGCGGGCGAGCGCGAGCGCCCGGTCATCATTGATTTTCGCTATCATGCGCGGAGTATAGCAAAGGCGTTTGTTCGCCGCGCCGGGCCGCTTGCGCCCATCATGTTGTAGCCCATCCCCCGGCCCACCCCGGCGCGCATCGCATGGCGCCGCTGACGAACGAGGACGCTTCGCCTGTGATTTCCCCGCTCGAAATGACGCTCCTGCTGCTGCTGGCTTCGGTGGTGGGGGTGGTCGTCTTCCGCTCGCTGAACCTGCCGCCGATGCTCGGCTACCTGACCGTCGGCATCGTGGTCGGCCCGCACGCGCTCGGCTTTGCCGCCGATCTGGAACGCGCCGAGCATCTGGCCGAATTCGGCGTCGTGTTCCTGATGTTCTCGATCGGTCTCGAATTTTCGCTGTCGAAGCTGCGCGCGATGCGGCGGCTCGTGTTCGGACTCGGACTGCTGCAGGTGCTGGTCACGCTCGCGGTCGCGCTGATTCTCGGCGCGGTGTTCGAACGTTGGGTGCATATCACCTGGCAGGGCAGCGTCGCGCTCGGCGGCGCGCTCGCGATGTCGTCGACCGCGATCGTGTCCAAGATGCTCGCGGAGCGTCTCGAAATCGAGACGGAGCATGGCCGCAACATCTTCGGCGTGCTGCTGTTCCAGGATCTCGCGGTGGTGCCGCTGCTGATCGTGATCGCGGCGTTCGGCGGCGAATCGTCGAAGGATCTCGCGGTGACGCTCGGGCTGGCGGCCCTCAAGATCGTGATCGCGCTGTCCCTGCTGCTGTTCGTCGGCCAGCGCTTCATGACCCGCTGGCTGAACGTGGTCGCGCGGCGCCGCTCGCAGGAGCTGTTCGTGCTGAACCTGCTGCTCGTCACGCTCGGCGCAGCCTTCATCACCGACAAGTTCGGCCTGTCGCTCGCGCTGGGCGCGTTCATCGCCGGGATGCTGATCTCCGAGACGCCCTACCGGCACCAGGTGGAGGAGGACATCAAGCCGTTTCGCGACGTGCTGCTCGGCCTGTTCTTCGTGACGACCGGGATGCTGCTCGATCCGAGCGTGATCTGGGAGCATCCGTTCCTGGTGCTCGGCTTCTTCGTCGGCCAGGTGCTGCTGAAAGGCGTCACGATCACGGGGCTCGCGCGGCTGTTCGGCGCGCCGCCGGGCGTCGCGATGCGCACCGGCCTCGGGCTCGCGCAGGCGGGCGAATTCGGCTTCGTGTTGCTGAACCTGATCCTCGACCGGCACCTGGTCGATACGACGCTGCTGCAGGCGATCCTCGCGTCGATGCTGCTGTCGATGCTGGCCGCGCCGTTCCTGATCCAGAACGCCGACCGCATCGTGATGCGGCTGTCGTCGACGGAATGGCTGCAACAATCGCTGCAGATGACGCGAATCGCGACCCAGAGCCTCAAGCAGCAGGGCCACGTGATCATCTGCGGGTACGGCCGCGCGGGCCAGAATCTGGCGCGGATGCTGGAGCAGGAGGGGATTTCCTACGTTGCGCTCGACCTCGACCCCGACCGGGTCACGGCGGCGGGCGCGGCGGGCGAGTCGGTCGTGTTCGGCGATGCGGCGCGGCGCGAATCGCTGCTGGCGGCCGGGATCCACCGCGCCGCCGCGGTCGCGATCACCTATGCGAACACGCCGTCCGCGCTGCGCGTGCTGCACAACGTGCACGAGCTCGAGCCGACGCTGCCGGTGATCGTGCGCACGGTCGACGACGCCGATCTCGAGAAGCTGCTGGCGGCCGGCGCGACCGAGGTGATCCCGGAGATCGTCGAAGGGAGCCTGATGCTCGCGTCGCACACGCTGGTGCTGGTGGGCGTGCCGATGCGGCGGGTGGTGCGGCGTGTCGAGGAGATGCGCGACGAGCGCTACAGCCTGCTGCGGGGCTATTTCCGCGGCGCCGACGATTCGGACGACGACGACCGCGAGCAGGTGCGGCTACAATCGGTGCCGGTCGATGCCCGCGCGGATGCGGTCGGCCGTTCGCTGGCGGATCTGGGGCTCTATGCGCTCGGTCTGGAGGTCACGGCGATCCGCCGGCACGGCATCCGCGGCGTCGAGCCCGATCCGGACACCAAGCTGCGCGCGAGCGACATCGTCGTGCTGCGCGGCCTGCCGGAAGCGCTCGCGCTGGCCGAGGAGCGGCTGTCGAAGCACCGGCGCGACGGCGCGGCCGCCGTGGCCTGAGCCGCGACGCCGCCGCTTTTCAAACAATATTGATGAACGGTGCGCAAGCCATTGCGCACCGTTTTTTTCGGAGAGTCCCATGAGTCACTCGCCGTCAGGCGCACCGCTCGACCCCGCCGCGTTCATTCACAGCCAGATCCGCACGGTACCGGACTGGCCGCAGCCCGGCGTGCAGTTTCGCGACATCACGCCGCTGCTGCAGAGTCCGAAGGCGCTGCGCGTGCTGGTGGATCTGTTCGTCGAGCGCTATGTCGGCGCGAAGCTCGACTATGTCGCCGGGCTCGATGCGCGCGGCTTCATCATCGCGCCGATCGTCGCGTATGAACTGAACGTCGGCTTCGTGCCGATCCGCAAGGTCGGCAAGCTGCCGTACAAGACCCGCTCGGAATCCTACGAACTGGAATACGGCCGCGCGACGGTCGAGATCCACGAGGATGCGTGCCGGCCCGGCGACCGCGTGATCATCGTCGACGACCTGATCGCGACGGGCGGCACGATGATGGCGGGCAAGAACCTGCTCGAACGGCTCGGCGCGGTGGTCGTCGAAGGCGCGGCGATCATCGACCTGCCGGACCTGGGCGGCTCGGCGCTGCTGCGCGGCGCGGGCCTGCCGCTCTACACCGTGACCGAGTTCGCCGGCCACTGACGCCGCCGCCCCGAACCGACGAATGTCTGCCTGCCACTTTTAGCGAGCCAAGCGATGCCGAACTTCATGCTGTTTCTCGCCACGTCGATTGCGATCACGCTGGCGCCCGGTCCTGACAACCTGCAGGTGCTCGCACGCGGCATTTCGCAGGGCCGCGCGGCGGGCTTCGTCGCGGCGCTCGGGTTCGCGGCGGGCATCATGTTCCATACGACGCTTGCCGCGCTCGGCGTCGCGGCGCTGCTGCGCTCGTCGCCCGTCGCGTTCCATATCCTGAAGCTCGCCGGCGCCGCCTACCTGATCTGGATCGGCATCAAGGCGCTGCGCAGCCAGGGGCTCGCGACCGCGCATACGCGCGCGCCGCAGCCGCTGTCGACGATCTTCCGGCAGAGCGTGATCGGCAATCTGCTGAATCCGAAGGTGACGCTGTTCTTCGTCGTGTTCCTGCCGCAGTTCGTCGATCCGCACGGCACGCAAGCCGTGGCGCTGCAGATGCTCGAACTGGGCGCGCTGTTCATGGCGCAGACCGCGGTGGTGTTCTCGCTGTTCGGCGTGTGCGCGGGCATGATCGGCGCGTGGCTCAAGCGCCGGCCGCGCGCCGGCGTGTGGCTCGACCGGATCGCCGGCGCGACCTTCATCGCGATCGGCATCCGTGTCGCGCTCAAGGATTGATGGGGGGCCGCGATGACGTTTCCCTGCATCGCCGCCGCGCGCCGTTTCGATGTCGGCGCGCACGTGCCGTTCGTGATCGCGGGCCGGCAGGTCGGCTGGATCCGCGCGCACGACGTCGCGCGGCTCGCGCGCTGGCCCGACGTGTTCGAGTTGCCGGCCGGCCAGGTGCGGCTGGCCGAGCGCTTCGACACGGTCGACGCGCGCAGCATGGCGCTCGCGAGCCCGATCGGCGCGCTGGCGGCCGAAGGCGCGATTCCGGGCTGGCGCGACGAGATCTATGCGATCCGCAATCGCTTCGACGACCCGCCGCTCGCCTACATCGAGCGGGCCGCATCGCGCTTCTTCGGCACGCAGACTTACGCGGTGCATCTGAACGGCATCGTAGAATATGCGCCTTCCGCGCCGCTGCAGATGTGGATCGGACGCCGCAGCGCCACCAAGGCGACCGATCCGGGCATGCTCGACAACGTGGTCGCGGGCGGCATCGGCTGGGGCCTCGGCATCGAGGAAACGATCGCGAAGGAGTGCTGGGAGGAAGCCGGCATCCCGCGCGAACTGGCGGCGCGGGCGATTCCCGGGCGCACCGCGCATGTGCTGTGCTCGCTGCCGGAGGGTACCCAGGCCGAGCAGATTTTCATCTACGACGTGCCGCTGCCGCGCGATTTCGCGCCGCATAACCAGGACGGCGAGGTCGCGGAGCATCTGCTCGCGGGCGCGGCGGAGGTCGTCGCGTGGCTGCGGGCCGGCCAGGTGACGATCGACGCGAGTCTCGCGACACTCGACAGCCTGCTGCGGCACCGCTGGCTTGCTCCGGAGGAGGCACCCGGCCTCGATGCGCTGTTCGCGCCGCCGGTTCTGCCCGCCGCCTGAAGTGCGCGTGGGCAGGAGCGGTGGGCTTGATTGGATTTGGATTAGATAAGAAGGGAGTCGCGGTCATGTCGACCGATCACAGCTTTATCCTGAAACTGTCGTGCCCCGACAAGCACGGCATCGTTCACGCGGTCTCGGGCTTTTTGTTCGAGCGCGGCAGCAACATCCTCGATTCCGCGCAGTTCGGCGACAGCCGCACCGGCGAGTTTTTCATGCGCGTGCACTTCGACCAGCAGGGCGGCGCGGACGCCGCCGCCGCGCTCGACGCGCTGCGCGCCGAATTCGCGCCGCTCGCGACGCAGTTCGGCATGCGCTGGGAGCTGCACGATGCGGCGGCGAAGCCGCGCGTCGTCATCATGGTGTCGAAGATCGGCCATTGCCTGAACGATCTGCTGTTCCGCTACCGTACCGGCCAGCTGCCGATCGAGATTGCGGCAATCGTGTCGAATCACAAGGATTTCTACCAGCTCGCGGCGAGCTACGATATCCCGTTCCATCACTTCCCGCTGATCGGCGGATCGTCGGCGCAAGCGAAGGCCGCGCAGGAAGCGCGGGTGCTCGAGGTGATCGACGAGCAGCGGGCGGACCTCGTCGTGCTCGCGCGCTACATGCAGATCCTGTCGCCGCGGATGTGCGAACAGCTGGCCGGCCGCGCGATCAATATCCATCATTCGTTCCTGCCGAGCTTCAAGGGCGCGAAGCCGTATTACCAGGCGTTCGACCGCGGCGTGAAGCTGATCGGCGCGACCGCGCACTACGTGACGACGGATCTCGACGAAGGCCCGATCATCGAGCAGGAAGTGGAGCGCGTCGACCACAGCATGACGCCCGACCAGCTGACGGCGATCGGCCGCGACGTCGAGTGCGTGACGCTCGCGCGCGCGGTGAAGTGGCACGTCGAGCACCGGATCGTGCTGAACGGGACCAAGACGGTGGTGTTTCGCTAGACGCGGGTCCGGCCGCACGGCAACGAAAAGGCCGCGTCCCGTCAGGACGCGGCCTTTTCGCATCGGGGGCCGGCGGCGTTCAGATCATCCGCAGATAGCTCAGCTCGCGCTTGATATACGCGTAGAAGATCGGCGCGGCGATCACGCCCGGAATGCCGAATGCGGCTTCCATCACCAGCATCGCGAGCAGCAGCTCCCAGGCGCGCGATTCGATCTGGCCGCCGATGATCTTCGCGTTCAGGAAATACTCGAGCTTGTGGATCACGACCAGGAACACGAGCGACGCGATCGCGGTACCCATGCTCACCGACAGCGATACGGCGACGATCAGCGTATTCGAGATCAGGTTGCCGACCACCGGCAGCAGGCCGACGATGAACGTGACGAGCACGAGCGTCTTGGACAGCGGCAGCCGCTGGTGGAAGATCGGCAGCGCGACGAGCAGGTAGAGACCCGTGAAGAGCGCGTTGATCGCCGAGATCTTGATCTGCGCGAACACGATCCGCCGGAACGAATCGGAGAAGCGCGACACCCGGGTGACGAGCGCGGTGGACAGCGGCTGGCGGGCCTTGTGGCGGTCGGCGCCGATCGCGATCATCGCGCCGATGATCATCCCGAACAGCACATGACCGAACACCCGGGCGACGCTCTTGCCGCCCTGCTGCAGCTGATCCATGTGCTTGGTCATCAGGCCCGCGGCCTTCACTTTCATCTGCTCTGCGTCGACGGGCAGCAGGTTCGCGATCCACGCGGGCGTGCGCGTGCGGGCCTGGTCGACGATCTGCATCAGCTGGCCGAGCAGGTTCTGCAGGTTCGGGACGGTGTGCTCGAAGTGTTCGATGATGGCGACCGTGAGGCCGGCGAGCCCCCCGACGATCAGTGCCGACAGCAGCACGACCGCGACCCAGCGGGCGCTCTGGCTGGACGTGTGGCGCTCGATCACGGGCGCGATCATGTGCACGAGCTGATAGACGAGCAGGCCGGCCAGCAGGCCGCCGAGCAGCTTCAGGTGCAGGACCAGCCACAGGCCGAGGAGCGCGAGGAGATAGCTGCCGATCTCGATCGCCGACAGTTTCGGCAGGCTGAAATCGCTTGTCAGTCGCACGCTGCGCAGATGCGGCTCTTTGGCCTGCGGATCGCGCGGCGGCTCGGTTTGCTTCTCCATGACTATTCCTGTATTCGGCGAAGGGTGTCCGACGCGCTTGTGACCGCAAGCGGACATCGCCCCGCATCGTCGCGAGTATAGCAACGATTGTCGACTGAATTAGTCGTGTTTTGTACGGAGGAAATAGCGCCGCATCGAGGCGCGCAAACGGCGTCGATACGGCGTCGGGCGGCTGTCGCGCGCGCCGGGGCGGCGCGCGCGGGCCTCATTTGGGCCGCTTGAGCAGCGGCGCCAGATAGCGGCCGGTGAAGCTCGCCTTGGTTTTCGCGACCTGCTCGGGCGTGCCCTGCGCGATGATCTGCCCGCCGCCCGCGCCGCCTTCCGGACCCAGGTCGATCACCCAGTCGGCGGTCTTGATCACGTCCAGGTTGTGCTCGATGATCACGACCGTGTTGCCCTGGTCGCGCAGCCGGTGGATCACCTCGAGCAGCAGCGCGATGTCGTGGAAGTGCAGGCCGGTGGTCGGCTCGTCGAGGATGTAGAGCGTGCGGCCGGTGTCGCGCTTCGACAGTTCGAGCGACAGCTTCACGCGCTGTGCCTCGCCGCCCGACAGCGTGGTCGCCGACTGGCCGAGGCGGATGTAGCCGAGGCCCACGTCGAGCAGCGTCTTCAGCTTGCGCGAGATGACCGGCACCGCATTGAAGAACTCGTACGCATGCTCGACCGTCATGTCGAGCACTTCGCTGATGTTCTTGCCCTTGTAGTGAACTTCGAGCGTTTCGCGGTTGTAGCGCTTGCCGTGGCAGACGTCGCACGGTACATACACGTCGGGCAGGAAGTGCATCTCGACCTTCAGCACGCCGTCGCCCTGGCACGACTCGCAGCGGCCGCCCTTCACGTTGAACGAGAAGCGGCCCGGATCGTAGCCGCGCTCCTTCGAGGTCGGCACGCCGGAGAACAGCTCGCGGATCGGCGTGAACACGCCGGTGTAGGTGGCCGGGTTCGAGCGCGGCGTGCGGCCGATCGGCGACTGGTCGACGTTGATGACCTTGTCGAAGTGTTCGAGGCCCTCGATCGATTCGTACGGCGCCGGTTCGGCCGACGAGCCGTACAGGTGGCGCGCGACCGCGTGATACAGCGTGTCGTTGATCAGCGTCGACTTGCCCGATCCCGACACCCCGGTGATGCAGGTGAGCAGGCCGACCGGCAGATCGAGCGTGACGTTCTTCAGGTTGTTGCCGTGCGCGTCGGCGATCCGCAGGTTCCGTTCCGGGTCCGGCGAGATGCGCTCGTCCGGGTACTCGATCGTGCGCTTGCCGACCAGGTACTGGCCGGTCAGCGACTGCGGATTCGACTGCACCTGCTTCGGCGTGCCTTCCGCGACCACCACGCCGCCGTGCTCGCCCGCGCCGGGGCCCATGTCGACCACGTAGTCGGCGGTGCGGATCATGTCCTCGTCGTGCTCGACGACGATCACCGAATTGCCGAGATCGCGCAAGTGCTTGAGCGTGCTGATCAGGCGGTCGTTGTCGCGCTGGTGCAGGCCGATCGACGGCTCGTCGAGCACGTACATCACGCCGGTCAGGCCCGAGCCGATCTGCGAGGCGAGCCGGATCCGCTGCGCCTCGCCGCCCGACAGCGTTTCGGCGCTGCGCTCGAGCGACAGATAATCGAGGCCGACGTTGTTGAGGAACGTGAGGCGCGCGACGATCTCCTTGATGACCTTGTCGGCGATCTCGCGTTTCGCGCCTTCGAGCGTCAGCCCGTCGAAATAGCCGAGCGCGTCGCGCAGCGGCCAGCTGCTGACTTCGTAGATCGCGCGCGCGTAGTCGCCCGCGCCGATCCGCACGAAGCGCGCCTCGCGGCGCAGCCGGGTGCCGTCGCACGACGGGCAGGCCTGGTTGTTCTGATATTTCGCCAGTTCCTCGCGCACCGCGACCGAATCGGTTTCGCGGTAGCGGCGCTCCAGGTTCGGGATGATCCCCTCGAACACGTGCTCGCGGATCGTCGTGCGGCCGCGTTCGTTGATGTACGAGAACGGGATCGTCTGCTTGCCCGAGCCGAACAGGAGGATCTTCTTGACCTTCTCCGGCAGATCCTCGAACGCGGTGTCGATGTCGAACTCGTAGAACGCCGCGAGGCTCTGCAGCATCTGGAAGTAGAACTGGTTGCGCCTGTCCCAGCCCTTCACGGCGCCCGCCGCGAGCGACAGCGACGGATGCGCGACCACCCGCTTCGGATCGAAGAAGGTGATCTGGCCGAGGCCGTCGCATTCCGGGCACGCGCCCATCGGGTTGTTGAACGAGAAGAGGCGCGGCTCCAGTTCCTGCAGCGAGTACGAGCAGATCGGGCACGCGAACTTCGAGCTGAACAGGTGCTCCTTGTCGGTATCCATTTCCAGCGCGATCGCGCGGCCGTCGGCCAGGCGCAGCGCTGTTTCGAACGATTCGGCGAGGCGCTGCTTCATGTCGGCGCGCACCTTCAGCCGGTCGACGACGACGTCGATCGTGTGCTTGTCGTTCTTCTTCAGCTTCGGCAGCGCGTCGACCTCGTAGATCTTCGCGACGCCCTCGTTGGCGGTGCCGCCGCCCGAACGGACGCGGAACCGCACGAAACCTTGCGCCTGCATCTCTTCGAACAGCTCGGCGTGCTCGCCCTTGCGGTTCGCGACGACGGGCGCGAGGATCATCAGCTTGGTCTCCTCCGGCAGCGCGAGCGCCGCGTCGACCATCTGCGACACGCTTTGCGCCTCCAGCGGGATCTCGTGGTCCGGGCAGTAGGGCGTGCCGACCCGTGCGTACAAAAGTCGCAGGTAGTCGTGGATTTCCGTGACGGTGCCGACGGTCGAACGGGGATTGTGCGACGTCGCCTTCTGCTCGATCGAGATCGCGGGGGAGAGCCCCTCGATCAGGTCGACGTCCGGCTTTTCCATCAGCTGCAGGAACTGCCGGGCGTACGCCGACAGGCTTTCGACGTAGCGCCGCTGGCCTTCAGCGTACAGCGTGTCGAATGCGAGCGACGATTTGCCCGAGCCCGAAAGGCCGGTAATCACGATCAGCTTGTGGCGCGGCAGGTCGAGATTGACGTTCTTCAGGTTGTGGGTGCGGGCCCCACGGATACGGATTTGTTCCATGAACCTGGCGAAAGAGGAGGAGACTAAACCTGCTACTATAACGGCTTTTCGAGACCGTCGTTTCAGGCCCCCAGCCTTTGCAACAGCTGTCAGCAGGCGGGCTCCGGCGCAGCCGGGCCGCTTCGTGCCGCAGCGTGCGGGCGCCGGTCGAAGGCGGCGCCCGACAGCCGGCCTGGATCCCCTGCCGCCCGGCATCGGGCGGACATACCGATCATTCGAAATACTTTCCCGATGTCCAATCCGTCCGTCACCTCCACCCGCATGAGTGCGCCCGAACTGCGCGCGACCGCGTCGCTTGCCGCGATCTTCGCGCTGCGCATGCTGGGGCTTTTCATGATCATGCCGGTGTTTTCGGTCTATGCGAAAACCATCCCCGGCGGCGGCGACGTGCTGCTGGTCGGCCTCGCGCTCGGCGCGTACGGCGTGACGCAGTCGATGCTCTACATCTTTTACGGATGGGCTTCCGACAAGTTCGGCCGCAAGCCCGTGATCGCCGTCGGCCTGCTGATCTTCGCGCTCGGCAGCTTCGTCGCGGCGTCCGCGCACGACATCACGTGGATCATCGTCGGGCGGGTCATCCAGGGAATGGGGGCTGTATCGTCGGCGGTGCTCGCGTTCATTGCCGATCTGACCTCCGAGCACAATCGCACGAAGGCGATGGCGATGGTGGGCGGCAGCATCGGCATGTCGTTCGCGGTGGCGATCGTGGGTGCGCCGATCGTGTTCCACTGGGTCGGGATGAGCGGGCTGTTCTCGATCGTCGGCGCGCTGTCGGTGCTCGCGATCGGCGTCGTGCTGTGGATCGTGCCGGACGCGCCGAAGCCGGTGCACGTGCGCGCGCCGTTCGCCGAGGTGCTGCACAACGTCGAACTGCTGCGCTTGAACTTCGGCGTGCTGGTGCTGCATGCGACCCAGACCGCGCTGTTCCTGGTGGTGCCCCGCCTCCTGGTGGACGGCGGGCTGCCGGTGTCGTCGCACTGGAAGGTCTACCTTCCGGTGATGGGGCTCGCGTTCGTGATGATGGTGCCCGCGATCATTGCCGCAGAAAAAAGGGGCAAGATGAAGCCGGTGCTGCTGGGCGGCATCGCGGCTATCCTGATCGGCCAATTGCTGCTGGGCCTCGCACCGCATACGATTCTGATTGTCGCGGCGGTCCTGTTCGTTTATTTCCTCGGCTTCAACATCCTGGAGGCGTCGCAGCCTTCGCTGGTGTCGAAGCTGGCACCGGGGTCGCGCAAGGGTGCGGCCACGGGCGTGTACAACACGACGCAGTCGATCGGGCTGGCAATGGGCGGCGTGATCGGCGGGTGGCTGCTGAAGAGCGGGGGTCCGGACACGGTGTTTTTCGCCTGTTCGGCCCTGGTGGCGGTGTGGCTTATAATCGCCGCCAGCATGAAGCAGCCGCCGCGCAAGGCCTGACACAACGCTAAGCCATGCGGGCGGCGTTTTTCCTGGGTTGGCCCGAGCCAACGAGGGAACCGTGAACGGTCTCGCCGCGCCGCTTGACATCGAATCAACTGGAGAAACACATGGCATCCGTCAACAAGGTCATTCTCGTCGGCAATCTCGGCGCCGATCCTGAAGTTCGCTATCTGCCGAGCGGCGACGCGGTGGCGAACATCCGCCTCGCGACGACCGATCGCTACAAGGACAAGGCGAGCGGCGAAATGAAGGAAATGACCGAATGGCACCGCGTGGCGTTTTTCGGCCGCCTCGCGGAGATCGTCAACGAGTACCTGAAGAAGGGCTCGTCGGTCTATATCGAAGGGCGCATCCGCACCCGCAAGTGGCAAGGTCAGGACGGCCAGGATCGCTACTCGACCGAAATCGTCGCCGACCAGATGCAGATGCTGGGCGGCCGCGGTGCGGGCGGCGGCGGTGGGGGCGATGACGGCGGCTACGGCGGCGGTCGCGATATGGATCAGCGTAGCGGCGGCGGCGGTGGTGGCCGCGCGGCGGCGCCCGCGCGCAGCGGCGGCGGTGGCGGCGCGAGCCGTCCGAGCGCGCCGGCCGGCGGCGGGTTCGACGAGATGGATGACGATATTCCGTTCTAGGAGGAACGTTAGTTCCTAGTGTAAGGATAGACCCGAATTTTCGAGCTAAATCAGTTATTTAGCCTGGATCTTCGGGTCTTTTTTTGTTTACACATTTTTCGATCTAGGCGGAACGTGCCTAGTCGGTAAAAAATGGGCTCAGTTCGTCGAATGGAGCCTAGTGTGACCCGATACGCAATTCGTGAAGTCCGTCTTGAGAACGGCGAACGCTTACCTCCCTTATCTCAGCCCCATCGAGTACCGTGAAAGCCTCGGCCTAACGACGTAAATCAGTCCAAGAAAATAGCCGCATCCCCCTCCCAAGCTATATCACCAGCCTGTACCGATCGGCGGGCCTTGGCGCCGGCTACAGCAGCCATTCCGGACGCAGGACATTCGCGACCCGACTAATCGCCAATGGGCATTCGCTCGAGACGGTTCAGATTTTATTGGGGCACGCTCACATAGACCATGTTGCTCCATACCTGGAAGTTACCACGCGCGAGCGGCGAGAAGCTGTCGCGGCGATTGATCTTGGCGAGTGACGCCTGCCAATTCCGAGTGTCATTGGACTTGTTTTTTGATTCTCCTTACTTTAGAGTAAGGAGAATTGGAGGTGCGACTATGACCGCAGCAACTATCACTTCGAAGGGCCAGGTCACGATTCCCGTGGACGTGCGCAATCAGCTTGGCTTGCAAACTGGCGACCGGATCGAATTCAGCTTCAATGAGGCGACGGGCCGGTATGAGGTCTATCCGGCCACGCGGTCGCTTGCGTCGCTCAAGGGCATCGTGAAAAAGCCCGCGAAACCGGTGTCGATCGAGGAAATGAATCGGGCCATCGCGGACCAAGGAGCATCCGCGAGATGATCGGATTGGATACGAACGTG
>NZ_JAWJWL010000035.1:0-54242 GCF_034721475.1 Burkholderia alba
ACCAGCCCGAACTCACCGCTCAGCGCTTCGTCCGCGATCCGTTCAGCACTCGGCCCGGCGCACGCATGTACCGCACCGGCGATCTCGCCCGCTACCTGTCCGACGGCCGTCTCGTGTTCCTCGGCCGTAACGACCAGCAGGTCAAGATCCGCGGCTTCCGCATCGAGCCCGGTGAAATCGAGGTTCAGCTCGCCGCGCATCCCGACGTGCGCGAAGCCGTCGTGATCGCCTGCAACGACCCGCAGGGCGATACCCGGCTCGTCGCCTATGTCACGCTGCGCGACGGCGCGGCCGCCGACGGCGAGCTGGCTCACGTGCTGCACGCGCATCTCGACACCCGGCTGCCCGACTACATGGTGCCGGCCGCCTTCGTCCGGCTCGACCACCTGCCGCTCACCCCCAACGGCAAACTCGACCGCAAGGCGCTTCCCGCGCCTTCCGACGACGCATTCGCCCATCAACACTACGAGGCGCCGCAAGGCGACATCGAAACCACCCTCGCGTCGCTCTGGCAGACACTGCTCGGCGTCGAACGCGTCGGCCGTCACGACAACTTCTTCACCCTCGGCGGCCATTCCCTGCTGGCCGTGCGGTTGCTGAAAATGGTGAGCGCCGAGTTCGGCAGAGAAGTCTCCATCAGCGTGCTATTCGAGGCGCCGTCGATTGCGCTTCTGGCCCAACGCCTCCAAACCCCGTCCGACCTCAACACACTGGCCGACGCACTCGTCCCGCTCCTCCCGCTGCGCACGCAGGGGCANGATCCAGATGATCGAGCGTCTGCGCGAGCAGGGCCTGAGTCTTGCCGTGCGCGACCTGTTCCAGCACCCGACGCTGGAAGCGCTCGGCGGCAACCTCGGGCAGGGCCGCGAAATCGTCGCGCCGCTCAACGCGATTCCCGCGCATCCGCACACGCTCACGCCGGACCAGCTGCCGCTGATCGATCTGTCGCAGACGGACCTCGACGCGCTCGTCGCGCAAGTGCCGGGCGGCGTAGCGAACATTCAGGATATCTACGCGCTCGCGCCGCTGCAGGACGGCATCCTGTTCCATCACCTGCTGGCCGCCGAGGGCGACCCCTATCTGCTGAGCGCGCAGATGACGTTCGCCGACCGGTCGCTGCTCGACCGCTATCTGGCCGCCGTGCAACGCGTCGCCGACCGGCACGACATCCTCCGTACCGGTTTCTTCTGGAAGCACCTGAGCACGCCCGCCCAGGTGGTACTGCGCCAGGCGCAGGTGCCCGTCATGCCGCTGACGCTCGATCCGGCCGACGGTCCGATCGGCGAGCAGCTGCAACAGCGCTTCGATGCGCGCCACTATCGGCTCGACCTGACCGAGGCGCCGCTGCTGCGCTTCGCGATCGCGCCCGGAACGGACGGCGGCTGGCATGCGCTGCTGTTGCTGCATCACCTGGTCGGCGACCACACCACGCTGGAACTGCTCGACACGGAAGTCCGCGCGATCATGAGCGGCCGCGAAGCCACGCTGTCCGCGCCGCAGCCGTACCGCAACCTGGTTGCCCAGGCGCGCCTGGGCGTGAGCGACGCCGCGCACGAGTCGTTCTTCCGCGACATGCTGGGCGGCATCGATACCGCCACGCTGCCGTTCGGGCTGACCGAAGCGCACCTCGACGGCGCGCGGCTCGACGAAGTCCGCCACACCCTGCCGGCCGCGCTCAACGCGCGGCTCCGCGCGCAGGCGCGGCGCCTCGGCGTGAGCCTGGCGAGCCTGTGCCACCTCGCGTGGGCGCTGGTGACCGCGCGCACCAGCGCGCAACAGCAGGTGGTGTTCGGCACCGTGCTGTTCGGCCGGATGGCCGCGGGCGCCGGCGCGAACCGCACGCTGGGGCTGTACATCAACACGCTGCCGTTGCGGCTCGACGTCGACGACACCGATCTGCTGACCGCCATCAGCGTGACCCAGACCCGGCTGGCCGGGCTGCTGGCGCACGAGCACGCGTCGCTCGCGCTCGCGCAACGTTGCAGCGGCCTCGATACGAGCGCGCCGCTGTTCAGCTCGCTGCTCAACTATCGGCACAACGTGCTCGCCGAACGCGACGCGAATGCCCACGACGGCATGCGCTTCGTCGAGGGGCGCGAACGGACCAACTACCCGGTCGTGCTCTCGGTGGAGGACTCCGGCGAGGCGCTCGGGCTGACCGTCCAGGTCGTGGACGCGATCTCCGCCGAGCGTGTATGCGGATACATGGCGTGCGCGCTCGAGCACATCGCCGACGCGCTCGACCACGCGCCACACACGCGGCTCAACCAGTTGCAGGTCGTGCCGGCCGACGAGCGCCGGCTGCTGCTCGACACCTGGAACGCGACCGACGCGCACGCGACCGATCAGCTTTGCATCCNCGTGCGGTTGCTGAAAATGGTGAGCGCCGAGTTCGGCAGAGAAGTCTCCATCAGCGTGCTATTCGAGGCGCCGTCGATTGCGCTTCTGGCCCAACGCCTCCAAACCCCGTCCGACCTCAACACACTGGCCGACGCACTCGTCCCGCTCCTCCCGCTGCGCACGCAGGGGCACCGCCCGCCGCTCTTCTGCATTCACCCGGGCGGGGGCCTCGGCTGGGCCTACGCGGGATTGCTGCGCTACCTGCCCGACCGCCCCGTCTACGCGCTGCAGGCACGCAGGCTGAGCGAGCCGGTTCGACGCTTCCACGACATGGACGCGATCGCGGCCGACTATGTCGAGCAAATCCGCTCCGTGCAGCGCGGCGGCCCTTACCACCTGCTGGGCTGGTCGCTCGGCGGCCACATCGCGCATGCGATCGCCACACGGCTGCAGGACCAGGGCGAACAGGTCGGGCAGCTCGTGATGCTCGACACCTACCCGGTCCCGCCGGAGACCCCCCTGCCGCCACCGGCGACGGATCAGGAACTGATGGAACACGTGGCCCAGGTGTTGTCCGATACGCCCTGGGACCGCGACGCGGAACCGCTGCCGCTCGACGCAATCCGCCGGCGCCTGGGTGACGCCGACGACGCGGTATTGCAAGCGATCTTCGACGAATTCCGGGTCACGCCGACGCTGCTGAGTCAGTTCAGCCCGCAGGCGTTCGACGGCAACCTGCTGCTTTTCCGGGCGACGATCGCGGAGTCGAACCCCATCACGTTCAACACGCCCGACGCCTGGAAGCCGTATGTCGGCGGACTCGTCGTCACTCACGACATCGCCTGCCTGCACGGAGCGATGACGCATCCCGAACCGCTGCAACGGATCGGCCCGATCCTGGCCGCCGCACTGGAGAATGAAACACATGCGCCCCATCCTCACTTATCGGCCGAACGACACGCGCCGGGCGTCGAGCCCGGCACGACGGCCGCAGGGCAGTTGCTCGAACGAAACATCGAGTAGACCCGCCCCGCCGACATGCCGCGCGGCGTCGCCCGAGTGATCCGCGACGTGTCCGCGACAGGCATGCCGTCGAGCAACCTGGGTGTCGTCGCGGGCGCGTCGAGCCCATTTCAACGAACCTGAGTGGAATCAATGATGAATCGAATGAAACCTCGACATGCGATCGCCGTGCTCGACTGGATGCCGGGAGCGCACGAGCGCGTGCCCGCCTCCGCGGAGGCGGCCGGACAGGTTCCGTCACACGACGGCGATCTGCCATGCTGATCGCCCAATTCCTCCGGCGCTATCGCTGGCCGCTCATCGGCAGCACGTTGCTGTCCGGCACGGGCGCGCTCCTGACCATCGGATTGCTGGCCCAGATCAACCGGCTGGCCGTGGAAGCCCTCGCTCACGGCAGCACCCGGCCGCTGTTTCTCGGGTTGGGCTGGCTCGCGGCACTGTGCGCCGCCAACAGCATTTCTCAACTGATACTCGCGCGGCTGGGCAGTTCGCTGGTCGCGAGGCTGCGCGCGGATCTGGCGCAACGCTTCATCCAGCTCGACTATCACCGGTTCATCACCCGTTCCGCTTCGGTCGTCGGCGTGCTGATTCAGGATATCGGCCGCATCGGCCCGCTCGTGCTGCTCGCCCCGCAGTTTGCCTACAACGCGTTCCTGGCGATCGCGTGCGCGATCTATCTCCTCACGATCTCGCCGCCGCTCTTCGGCATCCTGGTCGTCGGGCTGACGATCCCGCTGGGCAGCGGCTTTCTCTTGCTTCGCGCGACCCGTCAACAGTTCGACGTGATGCGTCAGAACGAGGAAACCCTGTTCTCGCACTTCCGCACCATCCCCGACGCGAAGAAGGAGATGGGGCTGAACTCGGCGCGGGCCGAACATTTCTATGCCGAAATATTGACCCCGGCCATTCGAACGGCCGAGCAAACGATGGAACGGGTGTACTTGCGCCTGGGGCTGCATCAGGCATGGTCATCGGCGTTGACCTACGGCGCGGTGTTCGCCGTCGTCTATCTGGGGCGCACGGCCCTGAACCTACCCGGCACGAGCATCCTGAATTTCGTGGTCGGCGGGTTGTTCATCGTCGGACCGCTGAACTTCCTGATTCAGGCGAACCAGCAGATCGCCGCCGGGATCAGCAGCCTTCGGCATCTGGAACAGATCGGCCTCGATTTGCGTACCCAGGTCGACCAGACGACGCCCGTGCGCCAGGAGGCGCCTTGCGCCACGCCATGGCGGTGGCTGCACGCTTGCGGGCTGCACTACCGGTATCCCGACGCGGCCAAGGATCGCGAAATCGGTCCTTTCGACCTGAGCATCCAGCGCGGCGAACTCGTGTTTATCGTCGGCCCCAACGGCGTCGGCAAAACGACGCTGATGCACATGCTCTGCGGGCTGCTGCCCGCCACGTCGGGTCAACTGTATCTGGACGACGATCCGGTTCCGTTCGGCTCGCCCTCGTATCGCCTTCGATTCGCCAGCGTGTTCGGCGATTTCTTCCTGTTCGATCACGTCCTGGATTCCTCCGGCATATGCGTTCCCGACGAGCGGATCAGAACCTGGCTGCGCGAGCTGGATCTGGATCACCAGGTCGAGGTCGAGCAGGGCAAGTTGTCGCAACTCAAGCTGTCCACCGGCCAGCGCAAGCGTTTGGCGCTCCTGCAGTGCTACGCGGAGGATCGGGAAATCTGTCTGTTCGACGAATGGGCGGCCGATCAGGATCCCGCCTTTCGCGACTATTTTTACCAGACGTTATTGCCCGAGCTGAAGCAGCGCGGCAAGACCCTGATCGTCATCAGCCACGACGACCGGTATTTCCCGACCGCCGATCGCGTGATTCGGTTGGATCACGGACGCATTGCGCCGTCCGAACGATCCGACGCCGCGGGCGACCTCTATGCCCGCGCCGGATGAATGTCGAGCGGCCGGGGCGTCCGGCGATGCATTCGCCCGGCGGCAATACGAAGCCCCGCCGGGCGAGACCGCCGCCGTCTCGCCGCACGCCGCGCGGCATCGAACAGGCCGGCCGCGATGGGCGCATCGGCGCGCGGTTCGAAGCAGCGGCCATCGCCCGGCCGGCAGACTGCCTCGGGACCGAAAGACGCCGGCGAAGCAGGCGTCAAGCGAAGCGAAGCGTGCCCGTCACGGCGGCACGCCCGCCGCCTACTGCGCCCGCAGCCACGCCGCGCCCGACGGCCAGAGCGCACGGTTGTCGTCGCGGAAATAGCCGGAATGCCCGATCGGGCGCTGGCCCGGATGCGGCGCGATCTCGCGGAACTCGATCTCCGCGCCCGCATAGCAGTCGTGCATCGCACGCACGGCGGCGGGCGGCGCCATCCAGTCGTCGCTGACCGCATACGACAGGATCCGCCCGCGATACCCGTGAAAATGCGCGCGCAGCGGCTGCCCGGTTTCGTCGATCACGTAGTCGGGATGGCGGCACCAGCGCGCCCAGTCGTGCGCGACGCCGCCCGGCAGATCCTCGCCGCCGAGGCCGAGACGCCGTGCCGGGTAATAGGACAGCGCCCGGCTGACGGCCGGCATCAGGCAGCACCACTGCGTCCCCAGCACCAGTTGCCGATACCACGGCCACAGCCGCCAGTACCCGCTCGCGCAGCAGATCGTCATCAGCGCCGCCACCTGCCGGTTGTTGTCCGCAAGGCCGAACACCTGCCCGCCGATGCTGTGGCCGACCGCGACGAGCCGATGCGCGGGCGCGCGCGCCGCCAGATGATCGATCGCGGCCGCCAGATCCGCTTCGCCCCACTCGCGCAAGCGCGCGCGATCGGCGCGCAACGGCCCCGAACGGGATTCGCCGATGCCACGGTAGTCGTAGGTCAAAGCGGTGAAGCCGTCGCCGGCCAGGAAACGCGCATAGCGGTCGTAGTAGCCGCGCGGCACTCCCGTCGCGCTGCTGATGAGCACGCTGCGGCCGTTGGACGCGCGCGGCGTGTATAGCGTGCCTGCCAGCAGCCGTCCGTCGCGGGCGGCAAACCGTATCGTCTCGGCGGTGATTCCCGGTTCCTCGTGCATCGCCATCCCCGTTATCGAGTGGCTATTGTGCAAGCGAACCGGCTGTTTCGCCAGACGCCCGCCGGAACGGCCGGCGCCCCGCGCCGCTCACTCTTGCCCGGACAGACTGTACAGCCGGCGGAACTCGTTCGCATACGATTCGGCGAACTTCGGCGCGCGGCGCAGCACGCTGAAACGGCCCGCGCCGCGCAAGTCGCTCGCGCGCGCGAAGCTCGACGAGCCGAACGCGACCGAATCGTCGGCAACGACGAACGGATCGTGAGCGAACGGATAACGGCGGTTGATCGCGACCTCGATACCCGCGCGCGCGAGGAGCGCGGCGCCGCCGTAACCGTCCGACGCGTGCGTGCGGTCGAGCACCACGCGCACCTCGACGCCGCGTGCGCGAGCCGCGCGCAGCGCCGCCGCGACGGCGGGCGGCACGCGCGGATAGCCGGCCACCAGCACCCGCCGCCGCGCCTGGCGGATCAATTCGAGCGCCGTGTCGCCGATCGGGTCGTCGGCGCCGGCATGCACGCCGATCGCGAGGTCGCGCGGCGGTATCGGCGCGGCGTGCAGCGGGACGGAAAACGCGCAACATAGCGCGACGGAAAGACCGAGGAAACTGGCGTGCTTTTTCATGGGGCGGCCATTTTAGCCACGTCCGGCTCGCTTGCACACCCACTGGCGCATGCGGAGCCGGCCGATCGGAGCGGCACCGGCGGCCCGCCCCGCCGCGTCACGCGCGATCGATCTTTGCGAGCCAGTCGCGCACGCCGTCCCACGACCGGAAATCGGCGAGACTGCGCGCCGGCAGCCCCGGATACGCGCCCGCCGCCATCTCCGCGAGTGCCCGCCCCGGCCCGAGTTCGAGGAACGCGCCGGCGCCCGCCTCGACGCAACCCGCCAGGCAGGCCGCCCACTCGACGGGTTCGGCAAGCTGGCGCGCGAGCTTGTCGAGCCCGTCGCGCCCGTCGAGCACCGCCGCGCCGTCGATGCCGCTGAACAGGCGCGTGCCGGGCAGCGCGCCGCGTTCGACCCGCGCGGCGTCCAGCGCGCGCCGGAATACCGGCACGGCCGGCGCGAGCCAGCGCGTGTGCGACGCGATCCGGACGCCCACCGGGACGACCCGCGCGGCACCCCGCTGCCGCGCGTCGGCGGCGATCTCGTCAAGCGCCGTCTGCCGGCCCGCCAGCACATACGCGTCGCCCGGGTTCGCGATCGCCAGCGCGGCATCGCGGCCCGCGCACAACGCGTCGAGTTGCGCCCGCGCGAGGCCGCGCACGAACAGCATCCCCTCGCCGCCGGCGCCGGCCGCGTCCATGGCGTGCGCGCGCGCCGCGGCAAGCGCGAGCGCCGTTTCCGCGTCGACGCATCCCGCGACGCTCCACGCCGCGACTTCGCCCACGCTGTAGCCGGCCACGCAGCGCCGGCGCGGCAGCATCGGCGCGAGCCGGATCATCGCGGCCAGCGGCTGCAGCGTGCAGAGAATCTGCGCGGCGCGATTCGCGTGCAGCGCATCCGGGGCCGCCGCGCGCACCCAGTCGCGCGGCTCATGCCCCAGCAGCGCGGCCGCCTGCGCGAACAGCCCGGCCGCCTCCGGCAGCGCGCCCGTCAGCGCGAACATGTCGGCCTGCTGGCCGCCCTGCCCGGAACACAGAATCGCGAGCGTCATGACGCGGCCTCCGAATCGAGCGCGGCGGCAAACAGGCTCATCGCGAGCAGGTCCGCCGCCCCGCCGGGGCTCAGCCGCCGCGCGACGAACGCCCGATGCGCGGCCGCCGCGCGGGTACGCCAGTCCGCCGCGCCGACCCCGCCTCGCGCCAGAAAAACCCGCGCGGCGCGCTGCGCGAAATCCAGGCCGTCGCGGCCGCCCCGGTGCAGCAGATTGGTGTCGTCGAGCGCCGCGATCAGCGCGAAACACGCGTGCACGCGGGCCGCCTCGGCGTCGCCGGGCGCCAGCCGCGCCGCGCTGCGCAACGCGGGCAGGCCGACGCGGTAGACGCTCGCGAAGCCGTCTGCCGCCTCCCGGCGCGCACCGCCGACGCCATGACGGCGCATCGCGCGCTCGCCGTGACTGTCGCTCGGCCGCGGGCCGCCGAGAATCTCCGCGCCCCAGCGCCGCGCGACGATCGCGCCGAGCGTCGCGGCCGTCGCGGCCGGCGCACCGCCCGCCGCGCGCCTACCGGCCGCCGCGCACATCAGCCCGAGGCCGAAGATCGCGCCGCGATGCGTGTTCACGCCGCCGGTGGCGGCCAGCATCGCGTGCTCCGCGCGCAGGCCGATCCGGCGCAGCGCCGCCATGCCCGCATCGCGCGCGCCGGCCTCCGCCAGTTCCGCGAAGAACGGCCGGAGCGCCGCCGCACTGCGCATGAAGGTGGCCGCATCCATGTCGAGATGGCTGCCGGCATCGACATGGCTGACGAGTCCGGGCTTCGGCCAGGTGGCGATCTCGAGCATCAGGCAGCGTTGCGCGCAAGCGGCGAGCGCGTGGACATCGAATGCCGCGCCGGCCCCGGGCGGATCGCATCGATCGAGCACGGCGCCGTCGCAGCCGTCCCGCGCAAAGCCCGATGCCGATGCCGTCACGCTCATCGCGACACCTCCAGGAACGCGTCGGGCGCGCACAGCACCACCTCCGTCGCCGTCTTGACCGCCACCTCGCCCATGCCCGTCTGCAGTTCGCGCCAGTTCACGCCCGCGCCGTCGGCGCGGACAAGCTCGCCGTCGATCCGCATCGGCGCGCGGGCATCGAGCGCCGCCAGTCCGTCGAGCAGCGCCGTCAGCGCGTGCCGCTCCGCCGGCAGCGTGAGCAGGATGTCAAGATCGGAAGCGGCGCCGAGATACGGCAGGCCGGTCAGCGCCTGCCATGCGAGACTGCCGAACACGCGGCAGTCCACCGCGTGCCGCGCGGCCAGCGCGGCCAGCGCGCGCAGACACGGCTGCCATGCGGGCGGCGCCGCCGGCGCGACCGCATCGAGGTTGGGCGGCGGCTCGATCGACGCGATCTGCGACGCGCGCACCGTCACGGCGATCCGCCGCTTGCCCGCCGACGGCGGCAGCGGCAGCCCGAGCGCGAGCCCCCGCTCGCCGGGCGCGGGCCGCCTGACGATCAGCGGCCGGCCGCGCGCGGCCCAGTCGTGCAGCAACGGCTCGTGCGCGAGCCCGTGCGCGGCGAGCACCGCCGGCCACGCGTCGCGCACCACCCGCACCAGCCGATGCCGGGCCGGCGGCGAATCAGCCGGCGGCGCGCGCGAGATCATGGACACGCCGCGCGATCGCGGCCGCCGCGGGGCGGCCTTGCCGCGCCTCGCCGAGCCGGTCGCGGCGATCGGTGCGATCGGACGGCTGCGCAAGCAGCTCGCCCAGCTGTTCCGCCAGCGAGCGCGCCGGATCGAGCACCGCGTCGACCGCGCCCGTCTTCGCCAGATTGTCGAGCCCCGGCGCGAACACCGCGGTCGATTTCGCCATGTCCTCCAGCACCTCGAGCGACAGCTTGGTCACGCGCGCCATCGACGGCAGATCCATCACCTCCGGCTCCGCGCCCGGCAGCGCGACCAGCGTGCGGGTCGCGAGCGCCGTCGCGATGAACGCGCCCGCCGCGGTGTGGCCGTACAGCAGGCCGACGGTTCGATGGCCAAGCTGGTCCGCATGCAGCAGGCACTGGGCGAGATGCGCGAGGTATTCGTTCAGGCCGAGCAGTTCGTCGCGCTTGCTCATCCGCTGGCTGTCGCTGTCGACGAGCACCAGGATCGGCGTCGCGCCGCCGCGCCGGACAACCGCCAGCACCTGCGCCGACAGCCACAGCGCCTCGTCGACGCCCACCGCGCGCCGCGCCGAGACGCCGATCACGTCGAGCGCGCCGCCCGCGAGCACGCCGCGTCCGGCCAGCAGACCGTCGCGCTCGACCACGTCGTGGCCGGCGGGAAACAGCGAGGTCAGGATTTCATCGAGCGTCATCGCGCCCCTCCTCCAGTGATTCGGCCAGCGCGACGAAGTCGCGGTACGGCAGCCCGGGGATCGCATCGGGCTCGGCCGCGCCCAGCGCGCGCCAGATGTCGAGCGCGTCCGCGCACTCGCCGAAACGCGCGAGCCGCGCGTCGAGGCGCGCCTGTTTCGCTTCGAGCGCCGCGAGGTCGAACGGCGCGGCGCGCCCGAGCAGCGTGCGCGCCGCGTCGCGGAACCCGTCGATCGAATCGTCCGCGAAGTACGCGGCCGCGCCGAGCAGCCGCCGGTGCTTGCCGCCCATCGTGCGCCAGATCAGCGCGCGATCCTTCGAATCGAATTCGTCGACGCCGCGATTCGTCTCGATCACCTCCGGCCCCGACACGCTGATGCGCCCCTGCTCGGATACCGCGAGCGCCGAGCAGCACGCGGCGAGCAGCCCGCCGCCGCCGTAGCAGCCCGAGCGGCCGCCGATCAGGCCCAGCACCGGCACGCCGGCCGCGCGCGCATCGAGCAGCGCGCGCATGATCTCGGCGATCGCCATCTCGCCCGCGTTCGCTTCCTGCAGGCGCACGCCGCCCGTATCGAACAGGATCAGCACCGGCATCGAACCGATCTCGCGCGCGGCGCGCAGCAGGCCCGTCAGCTTCGCGCCGTGCACCTCGCCGAACGCGCCGCCCATGAAGCGGCCTTCCTGCGCGGCGATCAGCACGGGCCGGCCGCCGAACGCGCCGCGCCCGACGATCATGCCGTCGTCGAACTGCTGCGGCAGATCGAAGCGCGGCAGATGCGGACTGATCGCGCGCTCGCGCGGCCCGATGAATTCGTCGAACGAGCCGGCGTCGAGCAGGCCCTCGACGCGCTGCCGCGCCGACGCCTCGTACCAGCTCGCGCCCGCCGGCATCATCGCGGCGAGCGGGGTTGCGTCATCCGTCATCGCGGTTCTCCCTCCAGCGCGCGCACGGCCTGCGCGAGCCGCAGCGACACCATGTCGGGCCGCGCGCCGCCGTCGTTGATCGACAGGCGCAGGCCGCCCGGCGAGCGGCGCTCGACGAAATCGGCGACCACCGCCTCCCAGACCGCGCCGAAGCCGGCCGCCGCCGTGCGGATGTCCACCTCGCATTCGGTGTCCGCCAGCACGCGCTCCACCAGTACCTCGAGATTGCCCGACGCGACGACGCCGACCAGCGCCGTCGCCCGATCGCCCCGCGCGCGGCCGCGCGCAGTAAAGCGGTAATTCAGCTGTTCCATGGCCTCGTCTCCTTACCAGTTCCGAAAGCGCGACGGCGGCGCGTACAGGCCGCCCGACCAGTGCACCAGATCCTTGATCGAGCGCGCGGCGAGCAAGCGGCGATCGGCGTCGAGCGGATCGATGCCGAGATCCTCCGGACGGCGGATCACGCCGCGCGCACGCAGCCGTTCGACCATCGCGCGATCGCGGCCCCGGCCGATTTCCGTATAGCCGGCCACGCCGCGGATCGCCTGCTCGCGCTCGTGCGCGTCGCGGCACAGCAGCAGATTCGCGATGCCTTCCTCGGTGACGATATGCGTGACGTCGTCGCCGTACACCATGATCGGCGCCAGATCGAGATCGAGCTTGTCCGCGAGGCGCAGCGCGTCGAGCCGTTCGACGAACATCGGCACGTTCTTCTCGCCGAAGGTCTCGCCGATCTGCACGACCAGCTTGCGGCCGCGCCGCAGCGCGGCGGGCGTGTCGGGGTCCGCCTCGGCGCCCGCCTTGAGCCACGGCTCGCTCGGATGGCGCCGGCCGCGCGCGTCGCTGCCCATGTTCGGCGCGCCGCCGAAGCCCGCGATCCGCTCGGTCGTCACCGTCGACGAATGGCCGGCCAGGTCGATCTGCAGCGTCGAGCCGATGAACATGTCGCACGCGTAGAGCCCGGCGGTCTGGCAGAACGCGCGGTTCGAGCGCAGCGAGCCGTCGGCCCCGGTGAAATAGATGTCCGAGCGCGCGCGGATGTAGTCGTCCATGCCGACCTCGGAGCCGAAGCAGTGGATCTGCTCGACCCAGCCCGACTCGATCGCGGGGATCAGCGTCGGATGCGGATTCAGCGCCCAGTGCGTGCCGACCTTGCCCTTGAGGCCGAGCCGCTCGCCGTAGGTCGGCAGCAGCAGCTCGATCGCCGCCGTGTTGAAGCCGATGCCGTGATTGAGGCGCTTGATGCCGTACGGCAGGTAGATGCCCTTGATCGCGAGCATCGCGGTGAGGATCTGGGTCTCGGTGATCGCGGCCGGATCGCGCGTGAACAGCGGCTCCACGTAGAACGGCCGGCCCGCCTCGACGACGAAGTGGACGCGGTCGCCCGGAATGTCGACGCGCGGCACGCGCTCGACGATCCGGTCGACCTGCGCGATCACAATGCCGTCCTTGAACGCGGTCGCCTCGACGACGGTCGGCGTGTCCTCGGTGTTCGGCCCGGTGTAGAGGTTGCCGTCGCGGTCCGCGCTGACCGCCGCGATCAGCGCGACCTGCGGCGTGAGATCGATGAAGTAGCGCGCGAACAGTTCGAGATAGGTATGCACCGCGCCCAGCTCGATCTTGCCGCCGAACAGCAGCTTCGCGATCCGCTGCGACTGCGGGCCGGAATACGCGTAATCGAGCCGGGTCGCGATGCCGCGCTCGAACACGTCGAGATGCTCGGGCAGCACGACGCCCGACTGCACCATGTGCAGGCCGTGCACCTTGGCGCGATCGACTTCGGCGAGCGCGCCCGCCAGCAGGTCGGCCTGCTTCTGGTTGTCGCCTTCGAGGCATACGCGGTCGCCCGGCCGCAGCACCGCCTCCAGCAGCGCCACGGCGTCGTGCGCCGCGACCCGCTTGCCCTGCGCGAACGGCGCGCCCGCGGCGAGCCGCGTGTCGCGCGCCTGCCGCGCCTGAGTCCATCCCGTCATAGCGTTTCCTCCCGAGCCGGTTCGGCTGTCCTGCGGCATTCTATGCCGGGCCGCGCCGCCGATTGATGAAGTTGCGCAATCCGACTTAGCGCGCGCGGCGATGGATCGGCGGCGGCCGGCGCACGACGGGATGCGCCGCGAAGCGGTGCGCGCCCGGTCCGGCTCACGCCGGGCGCCGGCGTCGGCGCGCCTGCCGCGCGCAACGGGCCGCGACCGACGGGCGCGGACACTAGCCGCCCACCACGGCCTTCGTCGCGAAGAACAGCAGCGAAGGCCCGAGCAGGCAGCCGACGCCGGTATGGAACGTCGCGATCAGCGCGCCGTAGGGCACGAGGCGGCGGTCGGTCGCCGCGAGCCCCGCGCTCACGCCGCTCACGGTGCCGGCCAGGCCGCCGAAGATCATCGCCGAGCGCGGTGTCCTGAGCCCCATGAAGCCGGCGGCGAGCGGCGTGCCCACCATCACGATGATCGCCTTGACGAGCCCCGTCGCGATGCTGAGCGCGATCACGTCGGAGCTGGCGCCGATCGCCGCGCCCGTCACCGGGCCGACGATGTAGGTGACGGCGCCCGCGCCGATCGTCGTCATGCTGACGGCGTCCGCGTAGCCGAACGCGCGCGCGATCGACGCGCCGACGATGAACGGCAGCACGGTGCCAAGCAGCAGCGACAGCGCGCCGATCAGCCCGGCCTTGCGGGCTTCGGTCGCCTGCACCTCGAATGCGGTCGCGACGATCGCGAAGTCGCGCAGCATCGCGCCGCCCATCAGGCCGATCCCCGTGAACAGCCGCAGATCGGCGAGGCCCTTCTCGCCGCCCGTCGCCGCGCCGCCGACGTAGGCGAGCACGAGGCCGATCAGGATGGCGATCGCGGAGCCGTGCACGCGGCCGAACGTGAGCTTCTTCGACAGCACCGACGACACCCACATGATCAGCCCGACCAGCGCGAATGCGCCGACCAGGCCGTTGTGCGCGAAAACCTTCTCGAACATGCCGAGCATGGCGGCCTCCGCTCAGGACTGTGCGGCCGGCGGCAGCGCGGCCAGCGACGTGTCGTCGCGCCCGGTCCGCGCAAGCACCGCGATGCAGCCCGCGCAGACGGCCGCCGCGCCCGCCGCCGACAGCAGCGCGACCGGCCCGCCCTTCAGCGCCGCGACGACGTTCTGGTTGGCCGCCATCGCGACCACCACCGGGATGTACATCGCGCCCCAGAAGCCGACCCCCGCCTCGGTTTCCTTCGGCAGCCAGCCGCGCCGGTGCAGGGAGAGCCGCAGGAAGATGAGCAGCAGCATCGCAATGCCGACGCCGCCGACATTGGTCTTGACGCCGATGGCGGCGCCCAGCAGATCGCCGAGGAACAAGCCCGCCAGATGGCAGAACGCGAGCAGCGCGGTACCGTAGATGATCATGAGTCGTCTCCTGATGATGCATTGGCGCGGCGTGCGCGCCGCGGCCCGGCGGCTCTCGCGGGGAGCGCGTTCTCGGGCGGGGATCGGACCGGCCGCACGGGATTGCCGTAGACTGCTGGCGCGGCGCCGGCCGCCGGCGCGCCTCGCGTGAACGGCGGCGGCCGGCCTCTCGGCAGGGTCCGGGGACATACTAGTCCCGCCGGTTTCCGCCATTTATGATTTGTCGAAACCGATTCAGTGGGTTTAACAATGCGTCCGCTACCGCCCGAACTGCTGCGCAGCTTCGTCGCCGTCGCCCAGACCGGCAGCTTCACCGCCGCGTCCGAGCGGGTGAACCTGTCGCAATCGACCGTCAGCCAGCACATCCGCCGCCTCGAGGAACTGCTCGACCGGCCGCTGTTCGAGCGCGACACCCGCAACGTGCGGCTGTCGCCGAACGGCGAGGCGCTGCACCGCTACGCGGTGCGGATTCTCGAACTGATGGACGAGGCGGTGACGTCGGTCTGCGGGCCGCCGCTGTCCGGCAAGGTGCGGCTCGGTTTGTCGGAGGATTTCGCGTCGACCCACCTGACCGCCGCGCTCGCCAGTTTCTTGCAGCGCAACCCGGACGTGGAACTGGCGATCGCGACCGGCCTGTCGGGCGACCTGTTCGACGCGCTGGACGAGGGTCGCCACGACCTGGTGTTCGCGAAGCGCATCGCGGGCAGCCGGCGCGGCCGGGTGATCCGCACCGAGCCGCTGTACTGGTGTACCGGCCCCGCTTCGCCGCTGACGGGCCGCGAGGCGGTGCTGCCGCTCGCGCTGCATCCGGAGCCGAGCGTGTCGCGCCGGCGCGTGCTGGAGACGCTGGAGGCGATCGGTCGGCCGCACCGGATCGCGGTGGTCAGCAGCAGCATCGCGGTGCTGCGCGCGGCGGCGAGCGCGGGGCTCGGCGTGAGCGCATTCGCCGGCTACGTGATCCCCGCCGGGCTCGCGCGCCTCGACGCGGGCCTGCCCGAGCTGGGCGACCTCGAATACGTGATCGACCGGCCGGCCTCCGCGTCGCGACCGACGCTCGCGCTCGAAGCGACGCTCGTGGCCGCCGCCGCCGAACTCTGACGCCGACGCCCGCGCGTCACGCGGGGCGTTCGTCCGGGAAATGCAGCGTGAACACCGTGCGTCCCGCCGCGCTCGACACGTCGACGCTGCCGTGATGCAGCGTCATGATCGACGCGACGATCGCCAGCCCGAGGCCCGCGTTCTGCGCCGCGCCGTGACGCGCCGCGTCGGCGCGATAGAAGCGTTCGAAGATCTTGTCGATGTGCTCGGGCGGAATCGTCGCGCCCCGGTTCGCGACCGACACGTCGACGCCGCATGCCCGCCGCACCGCCGCCAGCTCGATCGCGCTGCCCGGCTCCGCATGCTCGAGCGCGTTCGCGATCAGGTTGTTCAGCGCGCGCCGGAACAGCAGCGGGTCGGCCTGCAGCGTCGCGTCGCCGGCCGCGACGATCGTCTTGCCGCACTCGTCCGCCATGTCGTGGAAATAGTCGGCGAAGCGGCGCAGCTCCGCGCCCGCGTCGAGCGGCGCGACCTGCATCGCCTGGGTGGCGTTGTCGGTGCGCGCGAGGAACAGCATGTTCTCGATCATCCGCTGCATCCGTTCGCATTCCTCGATGTTCGAACCGATCAGCGTCTCGTATTCGTCGGCCGAGCGGCGCCGGCCGAGCGTGACCTGCGACGCGCTGATCATGTTCGCGAGCGGCGTGCGCATGTCGTGCGCCAGTTCCGACGAGAACTGCGACAGCCGCACGAACGCGCGCTCGAGGCGGTCGAGCATCCGGTTCACGGCGGTGGCGATCTCGTGCAGCTCCTGCGGGCCGCCCTCCAGATCGAGCCGTTCGCCCAGGCTGTGCGCCTCGATCTGCGAGATCTGCCGGCCGATGCTCTCCACCGGCTGCATCCCGCGCCGCACGACCAGGTAGCCGAGCAGCCCGACGAACAGCGCGCCGAGCCCGACCGTGCAGACAATCGTCTTGTAGTAGCTCTGCAGCAGCGCGTGCCGCTCCTTCGCCGCGCGCACGACCGCGACATGCACCGTCTCGCCGGACGGGAGCCGCTCTCGGCCCAAGATGCAGCGCGCGTCGCCGACCTGCGCCAGATCGCACTGGACCGGTATGCCGCCCCGGCTCGCCTCGCTCATCAGCTTCGCCATCGGCAGGCGCGGGCCGACGTCGCTCACGAGCGCGTCGTTGCTGGCGTCGCAGATCGCGAGATAGACGCCCGGATGCGACATCAGCACGTCGCGGAACAACTGCTGGCTGCCGCGAATCGCGTCGATCGACCCCGCCTCGTGCACCAGCTCGATGAACTGCGCGAGCTTGCCCTCGATCTCCAAGTCGTCGCGCCGCCGCAGCTCGGTCGACAGCGAGTCGTACAGGAACGCGCCCATCACCGCGAACACGACGAAGGCGGGCACCGCGAACGCGACGGTCAGCCGGATCAGCAGCGAGTAAGGCCGGCCGGCCCGCTTCACGAGCGATCCTCCAGCACGTAGCCCATGCCCCGGATGGTATGCAGCAGCTTGCGCTCGAACGGCGCGTCGAGCTTCGCGCGCAGCCGCTTGACCGCGACGTCGACGACGTTGGTGTCGCTGTCGAAATTCATGTCCCACACGCGCGACGTGATCAGCGTGCGGGTCAGCACCTCGCCTTGCCGCTCGACGAAGAACTGCAGCAGCGCGAATTCCTGCGCGGTGAGATCGATCCGCGTCGTGCCGCGCTGCACGCGCCGCTTGATCAGGTCGATCTCGAGATCGGCGACCGTCAACCGGTCGCGCGCGATGCGCGGCGAGCGGCGCAGCAGCGAACGCACCCGAGCGAGAAATTCCGCGTACGCGAACGGCTTCGCCAGATAGTCGTCCGCGCCCAGCTCGAAACCCTCGACCTTGTCCGCGACCGCGTCGCGCGCGGTGAGCAGCAGCACGGGCGTCTGCTTCTGCGCGCGCAGCCGCTTCAGCACGTCGAAGCCGCTCAGTTCGGGCAGCATCAGGTCCAGCACGATCAGGTCGAAATCTTCGTGCAGCGCGAGAAACAACCCGTCGCGGCCGTCGGCGGCGGTGTCCACGGTGAAGCTCGCCTCGGTCAGCCCCTTGTGCAGATAGGCGGCCATTTTCTGTTCGTCTTCGATGATGAGAATTCGCATGTCGGCACTCGCGGTCGAACCGCGTGAGATCGGAGAATAGGCCCGGGCAAGGGTAAAGGGTCCGGCGGACGGCAAACATGGCCCGGACATGACAATTCTGTCATGTTCCGGACAGCGCGGCGACGCGCGAGCGCGGCGCGGCATGCCCGGACCGGCCCGAGCGCGGCCATATCGGGTCCGCATTCTGACAAGCCCGGGAACCCGCATGCTACGCTGCGCCTCCATGTCGACCCTGCGCCGTCTCCTCCTCGTCCTGCTGCTCGCCGTCGCGCTGCCGTTCCAGTCGTTCGCGGCTGTCACGATGTCGTGCGGGCCGACGCACGCCGGCACGGCGGGCGACCCGCACGGCGCCGCGCAGCATGGAGACGAACCGGACGGGCAACCGTCCGCGCAGCGCGCGCATCCGCATACCGCCGACAGCGGCGGCCAGCACCACGCGCACCCGTGCGCAAGTTGCGCGTCGTGCTGCGTCGGCGCGGCGCTCGGCGGCCCCGCCGTGCCGGCCGTCCACGCCGGTGCCGCGCACGACGCCCGCCCGCTCGGGCTCGCCGCCCCGCAGGCGTCGTTCCTCACGGACGGCATCGAACGTCCGCCCCGCCCCGCTCTCGTCTGATCCTCGCACGCGGCTCGCGCCGCGCACCCTGAGATCGTCCGCGACGCGCGACCTGCGCCGCCGCGGGCCAACCCGACGAGACTTTCCATGCAATTGCTGTCAGCTGCGCTGTTGAGCGCGGCGGCCGCGTGGCCGTTCGCGCTTCATGCGCAAACCGCCGCGCCGGCGCCCGCGTCCCCCGTCGTCCTGATTCATCCGGACGATCCCGCCGCCGAAGCGCCGGCCGCCGCGCCGCCCGCGCCCCTCGCGGCCTACCGCCCGTATCGCGACGGCGCCGCGCCGTCCTGGCCGGCGCTGAACCGCGAAGTCGCGCCGCGGCCGGCGCAGGCGGCCGGGACCGGGCCGGGCCGCGCCTCCGCCCCGGCGGACCCGCATGCGGAGCACGCCCGATGACCGCCGCCCGCCTCTGCGTCAAACCGCCATTCGCGCCGCCGCTGCGCGCGACGGCCGCGCTCGCCGCGCTCGCCCTGCTCGCCGGCTGCACCACGTTCTCGGCCGACGGCGGCTTCGGCACCGTCGCGTCGACCGCTACCGGGCGCCTGGGCCGCGACGCGCTCTACGTGCGCTCCGACGCCGACCGGCAGACGGTCGAGCAGCGCACCCGCGAACTGATCGCGCAGCCGCTGTCGAGCGACGACGCGGTGCAGCTCGCGCTGCTCAACAACCGCGCGCTGCAGGCGTCCTATGCCGAACTGGGCATCGCGGAGGCCGACCTGGTCCAGGCCGGGCGGCTGCCCAATCCCGGTTTTTCGTTCAGCCGCACCCGTCAGGACGGCAACCTGTCGATCGAGCGTGCGATCACGCTGCCGCTGATGGGCGCGATCGCGTTGCCGATGGCATCGAAAATCGAAGGACGGCGCTTCGAGCAGACCAAGCTGCAAGCCGCCGATGCGATGCTGAAGACCGCCGCCGACGCGCGGCGCGCCTACGTCGAAGCCGTCGCCGCCGAACAGGGCGCGCGCTACGCGCGGCAGGTCGAGGATGCCGCGCAGGCCAGTGCGGAACTGGCGCAGCGCCTGCGCAGCGCCGGCCACTACAGCCGGCTCGACGCGGTGCGCGAGCAGGCGTTCTACGCGGAAGCCGCGGCGACGCTCGCGCGCACCCGCCAGCAGGCGCTCGCCGCGCGCGAGAAGCTCACGCGCGCGCTCGGTCTCGCCGGCCCCGCCGCGCAATACCGGCTGCCCGAGCGCCTGCCCGATCTGCCGCCGTCGCAGCCGGCGCTCGCGCATCTCGAACGCTACGCGATGGAGAACCGGCTCGATATCCAGGCCGAGAAGCTGCGAGTGCAAAGCGTCGCCAGCTCGCTCGGGCTCACCCGGGCGACACGCTTCGTCAACGCGCTCCAGGTCGGCTATCTCGACAATTTCGCGACCGATTCCGGCACCGAGCGCGGCTACCAGATCAGCATCGAGGTACCGCTGTTCGACTGGGGCGGCGCGAAGGTCGCGCGCGCGCAGGCGCTTTATCTGCAGGCGGTCAACCGGCTCGGCCAGACCGCGATCGACGCGCGCTCCGACGTCCGCGAATCCTACGCCGCATACACGGCCGGCTACGCGCTCGCGACGCACTATCGCGACGAGGTCGTGCCGCTCAGGAAGACGATCTCGGACGAGATGCTGCTGCGCTACAACGGCATGCTCGCCAGCGTGTTCGAACTGCTCGCCGACGCGCGCGACCAGGTCGGCGCGGTCAACGGCTATCTCGATGCGCTGAAAGGCTACTGGCTCGCCGACGCGGATCTGCGGCAGGCGCTCGGCGGGCGTCTGCCGGCGAGCGCCGATGTCGTGTCGCAAGCTTCTTCGGGTTCTTCGGCTTCTGCTAATGCTTCGATGCCTTCGACGCCTTCGATGCCTTCGATGCCTTCGATGCCTTCGATGCCTTCAACGCCTTCGATGTCCCCGGCATCCTCCGCGTCCGCCGCCCCTTCTTCCCCTCGAGGTCAATGAACATGCTGTCACGTCGAAACTTTCTCGGCGGCTCGGGTGCCGCGCTCGTCGGCGCCGCGCTGGTGAGCCGCGTGGGCGCCGCGTCGCTGCCCGAAGCGCCCGTCATGGACGGCGCCGCCACCCAGCCTCCCGCCGCGCCGAAACAGGGCCGGCCGTTCCGGCCGGTCGTCACGCTGAACGGCTGGTCGCTGCCGTGGCGCATGCGCGGCGGCTGGAAGGAGTTCCACCTGATCGCCGAACCTGTCGTGCGCGAGATGGCCCCCGGCATGCAGGCGAACCTGTGGGGCTACAATGGCCAGTCGCCCGGCCCGACGATCGAGGCGGTCGAAGGCGACAAGGTCCGCCTCTTCGTCACCAACCGGCTGCCCGAGCACACCACGGTGCACTGGCACGGCATGCTGCTGCCGTGCGGCATGGACGGCGTCGGCGGCCTCACGCAGCCGCACATCCCCACCGGCAAGACCTTCGTGTACGAGTTCACGCTCGAAAAATCGGGCACCTTCATGTACCACCCGCACGCCGACGAGATGGTGCAGATGGCGATGGGGATGATGGGCCTCTTCATCGTGCATCCGAAAGACCCCGCCTTCGTGCCCGTCGATCGCGACTATGCGTTCCTGATGGCCGCCTACGACATCGACCCCGGCAGCTACACGCCGCGCGTCAACGAGATGACGGACTTCAACATGTGGACCTGGAACAGCCGCGTGTTTCCCGGCATCGATCCGCTGCCCGCGCGCCTGGGCGACCGGGTGCGGATCCGCATCGGCAACCTGACGATGACGAACCATCCGATCCACCTGCACGGCCACGACTTCGAGGTCGCGGGCACCGACGGCGGCTGGGTGCCGAAGGCCGCGCGCTGGCCGGAGGTCACGGCGGACGTCGCCGTCGGCCAGATGCGCGCGATCGAATTCGTCGCGAACCGGCCCGGCGACTGGGCGTTTCACTGCCACAAGTCGCACCACACGATGAATGCGATGGGCCACACCGTGCCGAACATGATCGGCGTGCCGCAGAAGGATCTCGCCAAGCGCATCAACCGGCTGGTTCCCGGCTACATGGCGATGGGCGAGCGCGGCGGCTCGATGGGCGAGATGGAGATGCCGCTGCCCGACAACACGCTGCCGATGATGGCGGGCAACGGACCGTTCGGCCCGATCGAGATGGGCGGCATGTTCTCGGTGCTGAAGGTGCGCGCGGATCTCGCGCGCGGCGACTACCGCGACCCCGGCTGGTATCGCCACCCGGCCGGCACCGTCGCATACGAATACCGCGGCACGCCGCCCGGCTGACCCCCTCGCCTCATCCCCCCGACTCAGCAGCATCGCCGGACATCGGGTCCGGCGCACTCAACCTCCGGAGCGTCACCATGAAACAAGCGTTCACCCTTCTCGTCGCCGGCGCGGCCTTCGCATTCGCGCCGCACGCGTTCGCCACCCGCGGCGCGCCCGCCGCACCGGCCGCGCCCTGTTGCGCCGCCTCGGAGACGGCGGCGCACGACGCCGCCTCGTCCGGCATGTCGCACGGCGTCGTGCGCAAGATCGACGCGGCGGCAGGCAAGCTCACGATCCAGCACGGCCCGCTCGACAACCTCGGCATGGACGCGATGACGATGAGCTTCAAGGTCGGCGACCCGTCGATGCTGAACACGGTGCGCGTGGGCGACACGATCGACTTCGTCGCCGAGGACATCGGCGGCGCGCTGACCGTCACCCGCCTGCAGAAGCCGTAAGTCCGCCGCTGCGTCCGCGCCGGACGCAGTGTGGTTCCGTTCGATTCAGGACTGCCCATGTCAACACCGATCCGTCTTTTACTCCTGGTTCCGATTCTCGCGGCCGCCCTCGCCGCGCCCGTCTACGCGCACGGCCGGCTGGAGCGCGCGCTGCCCGAACCCGGCGCGAGCGTCGCCGCGTCGCCCGCCGCGCTGCGGCTGACCTTCAACGAAGATCTCGAAGCGGCGTTCAGCACGCTGCGGCTCACCCGTGCCGACGGCGCGCCGGTCGACACCGGCAGCGCGAAAGCGGCGCTGGCCGACCCGCGCACGCTCGCGCTTCCCATGCCCGCTCTCGAACCCGGCGCCTACGTCGTGCATTGGAGCGTGATGACGGGCGACGGCCACAAGGCGCGCGGCCGCTACCCGTTCCAGGTGCGGCCATGAACGGCGCGCTGCCGGAATGGCCGACGCTCGCGTTCGTCGTGCTGCAGAACCTCGGCTTCGCGCTCGCGATCGGCGTGCTGGCCGTCCACCGCTGGTGCGGGGATCCCGCGCTCGCGTGGCATCGCGACATCCGGCGGCACGGCGCGCGCATCCTGCGCGCGGCGCTGCTGACGAGCATCGCGGCCAGCGTCGTCGCGTTCTGGCTGCATTGCGCATCGATGAGCGAGACGCCCCTCGCGCAGACCGGGCCCGCTGTCTGCGCGCCGCTCCTCGGCACCGGCTTCGGCCGAGCCTGGCTCGTCAACGCGGCCGCGCTGAGCGGCGCGACCCTGCTCGCGTGGCGGCGCGGCGACGACGGCGCGCTGCGCCATCCCGTCCTGCTCGCGGCGCTGCTGGCGATCGGCGCGCTCGCGCGCAGTCACAGCGGACATCCGGTCGACGCCGGGCGCTTCTCGCCGCCGGTCTGGATCGACTGGCTGCATCTGCTCGCGATCAGCGTGTGGGTCGGCATCGTGCTGCTCGCCGCGTTCGCGGTCGTGCCGCGCCTGCGGCGCGATTCCGGCTCCGCCGGCGGCGGGGAATTCATGCAGGCGTTGTCCGACACGGCCACGGTCGCGCTCGTCGTGCTGGTCGGCACCGGCGCCTTCAACGGCTGGCGCAATCTCGGCAGCGGCGCGGCGCTGCTGGATTCGACCTACGGCGCGATCCTGGCGGTCAAGCTCGGCTTCGTCGCGACGGCGGCCGCGCTCGGCGGCTACAACCGCTGCGCGGTCATGCCCGCGCTGATGCGCGCGGTACGGGAGCCCGCGTCGCCCGATTGGCGGCACGGGCTCGCGCGGTTTCAAACGGTGTTGCGCATCGAGGCGGCCACGCTCGCGATCGCGATGCTGGCCGCCGCGCGGCTCGCCGGCAGCCCGCTGCCGGGCACCGGTTGAAGCCGACACTCCGCTTACATGCGCACGCGCGCCGGCCGTATGTCGCGATCCTGACCGAATCGCCATGATCCGGTCAGCGTCCGCTCAGGGGCGGCTGTCCAGAATGTGAAGCACCGGAAGCCGGCCGCCGGCCGCTTCCCCATTCACAACGATCCATTCCGGGAGCCCCTCATGAACGTCCCACGCCTGTTCGCCGCGCTTGTCCTCGCCTGCGCCGCCGCACCGGTCCTCGCCCAGACGAGCGATGCGCCGCAGGGCAAGACCCGCGCCGAAGTCCGGGCCGAACTGATCCAGGCCTATCGCGACGGCACGATCCCGACCACCGACGGCAACTACCCGCCGGATCAGCCGACGATCGACATCAACCGCGCCCGCTTCGCCGCCGCGAATCCGCAGTGGGCGCAACCGCAGGCGCAGCAGCAATCGCAGCAGTAAGCGCCGCCCGCGCGTGCCGCCCCGTCACGCGCCCCCGGACGCGAGCCGTCCGACGTAGTCCTGCACGAACTGCACCGCGATGCGGCCCGAGCGCGCGCCGCGCTGCATCGCCCATTGCAGCGCGGGCTGGCGCGCCGCGTCGCACGCGGCCGCATCATGGCCGAGCGCCTGCAGGCGGCGCTCGACCACGCGCAGGTAGTCGTCCTGCGAAAAGCCGTAGAACGTGATCCACAGTCCGAAGCGCTCGGACAGCGAGATCCGCTCCTCCACCGCGTCGCCGGGATGCAGTTCGCCGTTCTCCGCGATCGTGTGGTGCGCGTTGTCGGCCGCGCTTTCCGGCACCAGATGGCGGCGGTTCGACGTCGCGTAGATCAGCACGTTCGGCGCACCGCCCGCCACCGATCCGTCGAGCACGGTCTTGAGCGCCTTGTAGCCGGTCTCGCCGGCTTCGAACGACAGGTCGTCGCACGACACGATGAAGCGCTCGGGCCGGCCGCGCACGCTGTCGAAGATCTGCGGCAACGCATCGAGCCCGTCCTTGCCGACCTCGACGAGCCGCAGCCCGTGCGCGGCGAACGCGTGCAGACACGCCTTCACCAGCGACGACTTGCCCGTGCCGCGCGCGCCCGTCAGCAAGACGTTGTTGGCCGGATGGCCGAGCACGAACTGGCGGGTGTTCTGCCTGACGAGCGCCGCCTGCCGCTCGATGTTGGCGAGCGCGTCGAAGCCGATCAGCGCCGGGGCCGGCACCGGCACCAGCCGGCCCGCACCGGGGCGATCCGACACCCAGCGGAACGCATGCGCGGCCTCCCAGTCGACCGGCGCGACGTCCGGCGCGGCGAGCGTCGCCTCCAGCAGCGCGGCGAGCCGGTCGAGCCGGCTGAACAGCCCGGCGGCGTGGCGATCGAGCCCGAGATCCGACTGATCCGTCATGCCGCGCTCCCGCGACGCCGATTGGCCAAAATGCTCAAAAGAACATACGATGCATTCATTTGTTGCCCGATGACATGGAAAAGTGCCATCGTGCGCGTAACCCTCCCACCCGTCTTTCGCCAATATGTCGACTCTTGCCGCAAATCGGTCAGCCGTTTCGCCGGCTGTCGACCACCTGCCCTACGAAAACACGCCGATGCCCGTCGCCGCGATGGCGGCGTTCTATCCGAACGGCACGCACATCGAAACGCACCGGCACCGCCGCGCGCAGCTGCTCTACGCGATCGAGGGCGTGATGCAGGTGACGTCGTCCACCGGCGCGTGGGTCGTGCCGCCGACGCGCGGCGTCTGGCTCGAGCCGGAGCTGGATCACGCGGTGCAGATGAGCGGCGACGTGAAGATGCGCACCGTGTTCGTCGAACCCTCCGTGGCCGCCGGGCTGCGCGCGGGCACCGGTGTCGTCGACGTGCCGCCGCTGCTGCGCGAGCTGATCGTCGCGGCGATCGACGTGCCGCTCGACTACGCGCCGGGTTCGCGCGACGACCACCTGATGCAGCTGATCCTCGCGGAACTGAACGCGGTGCCGCGCCTGCCGCTCTACCTGCCGTGGCCGAACGATGCGCGCCTGCAGGCGGTCTGCGACACGATCCTCGCCGCGCCCGACGATCACCGCACCATCGGCGCGTGGGCGGACCAGCTCGGCGTGTCGGAGAAAACGCTGTACCGCTGGTTCAGCCGCGAGACCGGGCTGACCTTCGGCCGCTGGCGCCAGCAGGCGCGGCTGCTGCTGGCGCTCAAGCGGCTCGCGCACGGCGAGAAGGTGCTGAGCGTCGCGCTCGATCACGGCTATACGAGCCAGAGCGCGTTCACCGCGATGTTCAAGCGGCACTTCGGCGTGGTGCCGTCCGCGTTCTACAACTGAGCGGCGCGCCGCCCGAACGCCCGTTCGCACGGCGGCGCGAGCGAAGGCTCACGGCAAGAAACTCCGGCGCCGCGCGTCGATCAGCTCCACCAGCAGCCGGTCGCGCTCCGCGCCCAGCGCCTGCATCGTCCGCGTGCCCTGGATCTCCCGCAGCGCGTCGATCAGCTGGCCGTCCACGTCCGGATTGAACGACGGCGTACCCAGATCGTCCCACCACGACGTCATCGGGCCGGACAGGTGATCGAGAAAATGCGCGATGCCGTGCTCGCCGCCGCCGAGGTGATAGATCAGGCTCTGCCCCATCAGCCCCCAGCGCAGGCCCGGCCCCCACGACACCGCCTTGTCCGCGTCGGCGACGCTCACCACGCCCTCGCCGACCAGGTGATACACCTCGCGGAACAGCGCCGCCGCGAGCCGGTTCGCGACGTGGCCCGGCATCTCCTTGTTCAGCACGATCGTCACCTTGCCGAGCCCGTCGTAGAAACGCCGGGCGGCGTCGATCGCATCGCGCGAGGTCGCGTCGCCACCGACCAGTTCGACGAGCGGAATCAGATGCGGCGGATTGAACGGATGCGCGATCAGGCAGCGCTGCGGATGATGCGCGCAGGCGGTCTGGATCGCGGACATCGTCAGTCCCGACGAACTGGACGCGATCAGCACGTGCGCGGGCAAGAGCGCATCCATCCGCTCGTAGAGCGCGCGTTTCAGATCGAGACGCTCGGGGCCGTTCTCCTGGACGAACTCGACGCCCGCCAGCGCGTCGGACAATTCCGCCTCGAAGCGCAGATGCGCGGCCAGCTCGTCGCGGCGCTCGCCCAGCACCGTGCGCAGCGATCGTTCGAGCCGCTCGCGCGCGTCGGGCGCGGGATCGGTCACGACGACGTCGAACCCCTTCGACAGATAGAACGCGGTCCAGCTGGCGCCGATCACGCCGGCGCCGACGACGGCGATGCGTTGGATAGTCATCTGCATGTCTCCGTGTTGATATGCAGACGATTGTCGCACCGAATCGCGCGGGGTCGGCCCGCGCTTCAGGGCGGCGGCCCGGGCATGCGGCCGCCGCCGGCACCGTCAGGCGTGATGGCTCGAGATCGGCCCCGCCTCGCCGGTGAGATTGAAGATGCTGTCGATCCATGCGAGGAAGGTCGAGAACGTGAAGTCCGACCACTGCTCGGTCCGGAACGCCTTCATCACCGGCGTGTCCGCCGGATCCTTCTGGTTGAGCAGGTCGTTCACGAACGTGCCGATATCCGCGTCGATGCCGTTCTCGTGGATGCCCGAGCCCGTGAAGCTGACCGCGGTCACCTGGTGGTTGTCGATGAAGTCGTCGCGCGCCCACGGCATGAAGTAGCCGAAGTTCGGCAGCGGATTCAGCGTCGTCTTCAGGCCGTCGAGTTCCTGGTCGAACATCGCGAGCGACAGCGCGTCCTTGCTCGCGTCGTCCGGCGCCGCGATCACGGCCGGCACGAACGCGCGGTAGTGGTAGGCCGCGATGATCTTGTCGCGCTGATACGTCGAGTAGCCGAAGCGGTCGTGCGGATAGGTCGCCGACAGCGCCGCGTACGCGCTGCCCATGTTGTTGGGATCGAAGCCGCGCGTCAGCTTGCTGTTCAGCGTGATCATCCCGTCGGGGCCCGCCATGTCCCACTCGGTGAGCGCCTTGTCATACAGGCCGACGGACGGATGGGCCGCCGGATCGGCGTTGAACGGCGTATTGAAGACCGTGCCGGCGTCGTTGAGCAGCGAGCTGTGCGCCTGCGGCTGCAGCGTGTTGCGGATCGACGCGTAGTTCGCGAGCGTCCCGTAGCCGCCCGCGCTCATCCCGTACACCAGCAGCCGGCCGGGCTTGCCGAACCCGTGCGCGACCAGCCACTGCGAGACCGCCTGGATGTTCTTCAACCCGCTGTAGTGCTGGATGCGCCAGTCGCCGCCGGGCGACGTGTAGTTGCGCACCGCGCTGCCCATGTGAATGTCGCCGGTGCAGTACGGCACGAACACCTGGGTCCAGTCCTGAGTCTCGACCGCCGGTTCGCCGACCAGGATGTGCTCGAGATCCATCCGCGTGAGCAGCGGCGACAGGAACGACGACAGCAGGCTCTCGTTCGTCGTGCCGTTCATGTAGTTGTGCGGAATGCCGTCCGGATTGAAACCGCCGAGCCCGGCTTCCGCGCCGGTCGAGGTTTGGGTGCAGGTGCCGTAGTCCCAGCACGCGCCGCCCGGCTCCATCATGTACAGCAGGTTGTCGGACTGCGCGCGGTTGATGTAGAAGCGCATCGGCGTGCCGTTGCCGCACGACGCGCCGCTGCTTTCCGGCAAGGTGACCTCGTACCACGCGTAGTACGGAATCGACGGATCAGGCGCGGTCGTATCCGCGGCATGGCCGTTGAGCGCGGCGCAGCCCAGCAGGCCGGCCAGGCCGAGTCGCTTGAGACAGGTGTGTATCGACATTGCCCCTCCCTCTTCATTGATTGCGTGTTATCCGCCGCGCGAATACGCGGCGGTGCATCGTGCACGGCGCGTCGATACCTCAATGCGCACCGGCCGGCGGGCCGCCGTCGAACAGTTGCACGCGCAACGCCTGCAAACGCTGTCCGATGACGACCTGCTGTTGCTCGGGATCGGCAACGCTCGCCTGGACCTGCTGGACGATGTCGCGACTCTGCTGGGCGTAGGTCTGGTAGCGCGGGTCCTGCGCGGGCGACGGGCCGACGGTCTGCTGCGCGTAGCCGTCCCATTGCCGCTGCATCGACTGCACCGCCGCGCTGCGGGTGGCGGGATCCGGTTCCGCGTCGATCAGCAGCGCGGCGCTGAGCGCCTCGGCCTGCACCGGGACGATTTCGCCGCGCGCGACATGGTCGGGCAGCGCATCGAGAATCTGCCGGGCCAGCGCGCGGCGATCCGCGTCGGACAGGCTGGCGCGATCGCGGCCGTACTCGGCGACCTGATCGCGAAAGCGCGCGAACGCGACGATGCGCTGCAGCTCCGCCCCGGCGTCCGCGCGGCCGGCCAGACTGCGGCGCAACGCCGCGAGATCGAGCCTGCGCTCCGCCGGACCGGGCGCGTTCGCGACCGGCGTCGCCGCCGGCGCGAGGGCCGACGGATTCGCCGCCGCGTCGGGGCGCGCGGCCGGCGCGGTCGCCGCCTCGGACGGCGTCTCGTATCGCCACACCGCCACCGCGATGACGATGCTCGCCACCAGCAGCGCGCGGCGCCAAATTGTCCTGGGTTGTGTCACGTCGCCTCCTCGTTCGGCCGCTCCGGGTTCACCCCGTCTGTCCGCGAGTAGGTTCTAGGTCGAAACATCCGCATGGTCAAAATCGTTGCTAGAACGCACCCACTAAACACGGGGAAATTTGCGCGCGCTGCGCACGCGTTTCGCGCAGCGAAAGCGCCCGCTCCGGCGATCGCGCGAGACGCCGCGTCACCCGCGTCCGGCGCGGGCGCGGCCCTTCGCGCGACGCCGGGCAACGGGCCGCCCGCACGCCGCCCGACACGCGCCGTTCGACGCGTCCGATCCCGTTCTTGCTCCCACGCCCCGGCGCAACGAGGTTGGCCGGATCGGACCCATCGAACGACCTGCTGCGCGCTTGGTGCGTTTTTTGACCGCTTCTATGCTGGGTCCGACGGATGCGCCCTGCATTCCGCTTTCTCCGGGCAAGGTCGATGAATCAAGCAGACACACCGCTTCACGCGCCCCGCCGCGCGCACGACTACGCCTACTACCGCGAAGCGCTGGCGGGCCGCGCGCTGCCGGCGGCGTTCGTCGATCTCGATCACGTCGACCTCAACCTCGATCGCCTGAGGCAGCGCGCGAACGGCATGCCGATCCGCGTCGCGACGAAATCGGTGCGCTCGCGCGCCATGCTGCGCGCGATCCTCGCGGCCGGCCCGTTCATGCAGGGGCTGCTGTGCTACTCGGCCGCCGAGGCCGCCTGGCTCGCCGGCGACGGCTTCGACGATCTCGTCGTCGCCTATCCGAGCGTCGAGCCCGCGGAGCTGCGCGCGGTCGCGGCGCAGTTGCGCCTGGGCCGCTCGATCACGCTGATGGTCGACAGCGTCGCGCAGGTCGAGCACATCGACGCGCTGGCCCGCCTCGAGCGCGTCGTCATCCCGCTCGCGATCGACCTCGACATGTCCTCGCCGTTCCCGGGGCTCTACTTCGGCATGTACCGCTCGCCGGTACGCGACGCGGCGAGCGCCGTCGCGCTCGCGGACGACATCGCCCGCCGCGCCGGCGTGCGGCTCGACGGCCTGATGGGTTACGAAGGCCAGATCGCCGGCGTGATGGACGACGTGCCGGGCAGCGCCGTGCGCAACGCGCTGCTGCGCTGGCTGAAGCGGCGCTCGGCCCGTGAGGTCAATGCGCGCCGCCAGGCGGTCGCGCAGGCGCTCGCGGCCGCCGGCCACGCGCTGCGCTTCGTCAACGGCGGCGGCACCGGCAGCATCGAGAGCACGCGGCGCGACGCGTCGGTGACCGAACTCGCGGCAGGCTCCGGCCTCTACGCGCCGACGCTGTTCGACCACTACGCCGCCTTTCGCGTGCTGCCGGCGGCGGGCTTCGCGCTGCCCGTCACCCGGATCCCGCAACCGGGCATCGTCACCTGCTCGGGCGGCGGCTATGTCGCGTCCGGACCGGCCGGCAAACATCGCCTGCCCCGGCCGTGGCTGCCGCCCGGCTGCGCGCTGATCGACAACGAAGGCGCGGGCGAGGTGCAGACGCCCGTGCGGCACCCGGCCGGCATGACCATGCCCGGCATCGGCGAGCCGCTGCTGTTTCGCCACGCGAAGGCGGGCGAACTGTGCGAGCGCTTCAACACGCTGCTGCTGATCCGCGACGGCCGCGTGAGCGGCGAGGCGCTCACCTACCGGGGCGAAGGCCGGCATTTCCTGTGATGCGCGCGCATCGTCCCCATTCATCCGGCATGCATCGAAGTCAGCGAGGAACGCGTCATGTGGCGTAACTGGTCCGGGTACGTGAGCAGTCCGGCGGCGAGCGTCGCCTATCCCGCGTCGCGCGATGCGCTGGCCGCCGCGCTGCGCGGCGCCGCGGCGTCGGGCGCGGCGGTGCGCATGGTCGGCGCGGGCCATTCGTTCGCGCCGCTCGTGCAGACCGACGGCCTCATCCTGTCGCTCGACCGGCTGCAGGGCGTGATCGACATCGATCCCGCCTGCCGGATCGCGCGGGTCCACGCCGGCACGCGACTCGCCGCGCTCGGCCCCGCGCTGGCCTCGCACGGGCTGGCGATGGAAAACCTCGGCGACATCAACGTGCAGTCGATCGCCGGCGCCACCAGCACCGGCACCCACGGCACCGGCATCGGCCTCGGCAATCTCGCAACCCAGATCGCGAGCCTCACCTTCATGGGCGCGGACGGCACGGAGATCCGCGCGTCCGCCGACACGCATCCCGACGTGTTCGCGGGCGGCCGGATCGGCCTCGGCGTACTCGGCGCGCTGACCGAGATCGGGCTGCGTCTCGTGCCGTCGTTCCGGCTCCGTCTCGAACGCGGCACCATGGCGCTGGACGCGTGCCTCGAGCAAGCCGATGCGCTGAGCGCGCGCCATCGCTCGTTCGAGTTCTACTGGTTCCCGCACACGGACACCGTGCTCACCAAGGCGTGGGACGTGACCGACGACGACATCGACGCCGCCGGCTGGGCCGGCCGCGCCGCCGAATCGTTCCTGGAGAACTCGGTGTTCGGTACGCTGTGCGGCCTCGGCAGGCACGTGCCGGCACTGTGCCCCGCGCTGAGCCGGCTGTGCGCGTCCGCCGTCTCGCCCGGCCGTCAGGTGAACGCGAGCCACGCGATGCTGTCGACGGTGCGCCGGGTCCGCTTCAACGAAATGGAATGGGCCGTGCCGGCCGAGCGCGGCGCCGACGCGCTGCGGGAGATCCGCGCGTTCATCGCGCGCCGCGATTTCCCGCTGATGTTCCCGCTCGAATACCGCTGGGTGCGCGCGGACGATATCTGGCTCAGCCCGAACTACGGACGCGACAGCGTGCACATCTCGGCGCACCAGTATCGCGGCATGCCCCACGACGCGTATTTCGCGGGCGTGCAGGCCATCTGCCGGAACCACGGCGGCCGGCCGCACTGGGGCAAGGTGCATGCGCTCACCGCGCGAGAACTGTCCGCGTGCTACCCCCGCTGGGACGATTTTCTGGCGCTGCGCGAACGGATGGACCCGCAGGGCCGCTTCCTGAGCCCGTATCTGCGCACGCTGCTGGGCGTGTAACGTGCGATGCGCGCCGCCACGCCACGCGAATGCTTCGACGCGCGGCGAAGCGCGTCCGCCTCGTATCCGGGATACGACCGATGGTCGGCGGTCCCGCCCGTTCCTACCATGAGCGCCGTCCCGTTTCCCGACCCAGGAGAGCCGATGAACCCAGCCGCCCCTCCCGCCGCCGCGCTGCGGCCCGATCCGTCCGGCAGCGCCGTCGCGCGGCTCGCGCTCGCGTTCGCAGCCGCCACCAACGGCCTGATCCTGTCGCCGTTCCTGGTCGCGGCCGTGATGGCGCGCTTCCGGCTGGGCGAAGACACCGCGACCGGAATCGTCAGCATCGAGATCCTGGGCATGGCGTTCAGTTGCGCGATCCTGCCGCGCTGGATCGCGCGCGCGGCCCGCCCGTTCACGCTGGCGGGCATGCTCGGCGTGATCGCGGGCCAGGCGCTGAGCGCGCTTGCGCCGAGCGTCGCGCTGATCGGCGTCGCGCGCGGGCTGACCGGCCTGTTCGAAGGGATGCTGTTCGTCGTCGTGGCGTCCGGCGTATCGCAGCGCGCGTCGACCGATCGCCTCTGGGGGCAAATCAACCTGCTAGCCGGCGCGATCAACGGCGGCATCCTCGTGATCATTTCGTTCATGCCGCCCGCGTCGTCCGGACGCTGGCTGTTCGGGCTGCTGGTCGGCGTGGTCGCGGCGCTCGCACCCGCGATTCGACGCATCGGCGCCTACGCGGCGCCCGCGGCCCTCGCGCGCGCGCAGCGCGGCGCCGTGCCGTGGCGCACGGTGGCCGCGATCTGGGGCGTAACGATGCTGATCTACGGCGTCCAGGCATCGCAATGGGCGATCGCGGGCTTCGTCGGCGCGCGCGCCGGCCTGTCGACCTCGACGATCGGCGTGCTACTGTCGGTGTCGTCGCTGCTCGGCTTCGTCGGCGCGCTCATTCCCGCGCACGGCGCGAGCCGTCCGCACCGGCTGAAGCTGATCTGGGCCGCGCAGCTCGCGATGATCGCGTCGCTGCTGTGGTTCTTCGGCGCGGCCGGCGCGTGGCCGTATTTCCTGAGCCAACTGCTGCTGAACAGCGCGTTCTTCGTGATCGTGCCGTTCCTCACGGGCCTGCTGTCCGACGTCGATCCGGACGGCTCGCTGGTGGCGCGCACCATCGTCGTCACCTTCGTCGCGGCCGGCATCGGCACCGCGCTGTCGGGGGCGCTGCTCGGCCGGTACGGCGGCACGCAGGTCGCGCACCTGCTCTGCGCCGGCGTGCTCGCCGCCGCGCCGCTCGCGTGGCTCGCGCTGCGCGGCGCGCCGGCGCCCGGCGCATCCGGCGGCGTCGGGGAGCTGTCGCGCTGAGCCGCCGCGCGGCCACGCTGGCCGCGACGCACCACAAAATTGGCCGCCGCGGCCTTGGCCCGGGGAAATTTGGCTTCCTACAGTCGTTCCCGACGAGGCCCCGCCGCGTCCGCCTTTCACCCCGCCATTCCGTACGGAGTACACAATGAATCGTCACGAAAGCCTCCGCGTCGCGTGCTGCGCGGCGCTGGCCCTGTGCGGCGCCGCCGCCCACGCGCAAAGCAGCGTGACCCTGTACGGCGTGCTCGACGCGGGGATCCGCTACGAGACGCACGGCGTGTCCTACGGACCCGACGGCGCGCCGGTTTCGACCGGCCGCAAGGTCTCGATGACGGAAGGCGGCGGCCTGACCGAAAGCTACTGGGGCATCAAGGGGCAGGAGGATCTCGGCGGCGGCCTGCAGGCACAGTTCCAGCTCGAAAGCCATTTCGGCCCGAACAGCGGCTCGATCGTGCCGATCGGCTCGGACAATTTCTTCCAGGTGTCGTATGTCGGACTGACGTCGACCACGCTCGGCCAGCTGATGCTCGGCCGCCAGTACAACGTCGCGTTCGAGGGCGTGTCGATGACCTACGGCTCGAATCTGTGGGCCGGCCCGCAGGATCCCTACGTCAACCTGTTCAAGCCCGAGCAGACGATGCTCGCCGGCGCCCGCACCAGCAACATGATCCAGTACAACGCGCAACTGGGCAGCGTCTACCTGCTCGCGCAATTCTCGCCCGGCGGGCACGCGGGCGGCGGCGTGCAGGGCGGCCAGCTGGGCGCGGCCATCGCGTATGCGCCGGACAAGGGGCCGGTCGCAGCGGGCGCCTCGTTCCTGCGCAGTTGGGACGACGCGACGCACGCGAAGTTCGACATCTACACCGGCGGCGGCTCGGTGACGCTCGGCGACGCCACCTTCAACGCCGGCTACATCGGCAACGCGCGCGACAACGATTTCACGGCGTTCGCCAACGGGCCGTTCAGCGCGGCGGATCTCGCTGCCCTCGGCATCATTTCGCCGGCGCAGGTGGTCGACCCGACCACGCCCGGCGGCTTTCGCCGGCGCGACATGTTCCTCGCCGGGCTCACCTACCGGATCACGCCGGCGCTGACGGCCGCCGTCAACGCATGGTGGACCCGCCAGACCGGCTACACCGCCGATTTCGACGGCCGCGCGCGGCAGTACCAGGTGGTGGCCGGCTACAGCCTGTCGAAGCGCGACATGCTGTACGCGGAACTCGACTACGCGCTCTATCGCGGCGGCCTGATCGGCGCGCAGCTGGTGGGCGTCAACGGCCAGTCGCCGAGCACGGCCTCCAGCCAGCTCGGCGCGATGGTCGGCGTGCGCCACTACTTCTGAGCGGGATGGAAGGCGCGGCGGCGGGCTGCGCGCCGCCGCCGGATCGCGCGCGGGCCGGAGGGGCGCCGCGCCCGGGCGGGACGAGTACAATCCGTGGGAAAAAGCATGGAGAACCCATGGACGATACCGCCCGTTATACGACGGCGAATCTGCCGGTTCATTTATTGCGGTGCCTGGCGGAGACAAGCAAGGAACTGGGCATCGACCCGACACGGCTGTGCCTCGGCCTCGGCTTCGACGTGGCCGATCTGTCCAATCCGTCCTGCCGGATTTCGCTGCGGCAGGCGAGCGCGATGATCCGGCGCGCCCTCGAGATGGCGCCCCGGCGCGCGCTCGGCCTCGAACTCGGCACCCGCGAGACGATCGCGTCGATCGGCCTGGTCGGCTACGCGATGCTGACGAGTCCCACCTTCAAGGATGCGATCGCGGTCGGCATGCGGCTGCAGCGGCACACCGGCCCGCTGCTGCACTTCGACCTCACGGTCGATGCGCGGGCGATGTCGATCTACGCGACCAACCTGTTTCTCGAACCGGACATCGAGGCATTCCTGGTCGAGGAAGCGTTCGGCAGCTTCATGAAGATCGGCCGCGCGCTGGCCGGCGACGGCTTCCGGCCGAAAGCGGTCGACCTGAGCTACCCCCGTCCCGATTACGCGGACTACTACACGCGGATCTTCCAGTGCCCGGTGCGGTTCGAACGCGAGCACAACCTGTTCTCGTGCGACGCCGACTGGGGCAGCCGGTCGATCGCGACCTACGACCCGCTCGCGCATCGCCAGGCGCTCGAATTCCTGCAGACCACGCTGCCGCCCGAAGCCGAGGGCACCGACTTCCTGGAATCGATCGAACGCATCGTGCGCCGCGACCTGCGGCGCGCGCCGACGCTCGCCGCGATCGCCGCGCAGCTGTGCATGAGCGAGCGCACGCTGCGGCGGCGGCTCGCCGATCAGGGCGTGTCGTACCAGACGATGATCGACAACATCCGCCAGAAGCGCGCGTTCACGCTGTTGAGCAACCCGCGCCTGTCGATCGAGGACGTCGCGCACGAAGTCGGCTTCAGCGACTCCCACAACTTCCGCCGCGCGTTCAAGCGCTGGACCGGACACGGGCCGCGCGAGCCGCACGGCGCGCCGCTCTGAAACCGGTTCGCGACGATCGCATGCGCCCGCGCCGTCCGGCTTCATGCCTCGCGCGGAAAACGAACGGGCCGCACGGACGGGGTGTCCGTGCGGCCCGTTCAGCCCGGCGCCGCTCGCGCGGCGGCCGCCGCGATCGTCAGCCGGCGAGCCGGCTTTCGATCTTCGCCTTCGTATCGACCAGCGCTTGCGGCAAGCGGGCCTTCAGCTTGTCGAAGAGTTCGGCATGCAGCGCCAGCTCATCGCGCCACGCGGCCGGATCCATCGACGTCACCTGCTCGTACTGCGCGGGCGTGAACGCCAACCCGTCCCAGTTCAGATCCTCGTAGCGCGGCGTCACGCCGAACGCGTTGCCGACGCCCTGCCCCGTGCCGTCGATCCGGTCGAGCATCCACTTCAGCACCCGCATGTTCTCGCCGAAGCCCGGCCACACGAAGCGGCCGTCCGCGTCCTTGCGGAACCAGTTCACGCAGTAGATCTTCGGCAGGCGCGCGCCGGATGCGGCCAGCCGCTCGCCGAGCGCGAGCCAGTGCGCGAAGTAGTCGCTCATGTTGTAGCCGCAGAACGGCAGCATCGCGAACGGATCGCGGCGCACCACGCCCTGCTGCCCGGCGGCGGCGGCCGTGGTTTCCGAGCCCATCGTGGCCGCCATGTACACGCCCTCGGTCCAGTCGCGCGCTTCGGCGACGAGCGGCACCGTGGTCGAGCGCCGGCCGCCGAAGATGAACGCGTCGATCGGCACGCCGGCGGGATTGTCCCAGTCGTCGTCGATCGACGGGCATTGCGCGGCGGGCGCGGTGAAACGCGAATTCGGATGCGCGGCCTTGCGTCCGGTGGCCTTGCCGATCTCCGGCGTCCAGTCGTGGCCCTGCCAGTCGCGCAAATGCGCGGGCGGCGTATCGGTCAGCCCTTCCCACCAGACGTCGCCGTCGTCCGTCAGCGCGACGTTGGTGAAGATCACGTTTTCCTTCAGCGTCGCGAGCGCGTTCGGATTGGTCTTTTCGCCGGTGCCCGGCGCGACGCCGAAATAGCCGGCCTCCGGATTGATCGCATACAGGCGGCCGTCCTTGCCCGGCTTGAGCCACGCGATGTCGTCGCCGATCGTGCTGACGCGCCAGCCCTCGAAGCCCTGCGGCGGGATCAGCATCGCGAAATTGGTCTTGCCGCATGCGGACGGGAACGCCGCCGCGATGTGATACTTCCTGCCGGCGGGCGACGTCACGCCGAGGATCAGCATGTGCTCGGCGAGCCAGCCTTCGTCGCGCCCCATGGTCGATGCGATGCGCAGTGCGAAGCATTTCTTGCCGAGCAGCGCGTTGCCGCCGTAGCCGGAGCCGAAGCTCCAGATCTCGCGCGTCTCGGGGAAATGCACGATGTACTTGGTCGGATTGCACGGCCACCGCACATCCTGCTCGCCGGCCGCGAGCGGCTGCCCGACGCTGTGCACGCACGGCACGTAGTGGCCGTCGTCGCCGAGCGCCGCGAGCACGTCGCGGCCCATGCGCGTCATGATGCGCATGTTCACCGCGACGTACGGGCTGTCCGACAGCTCGACGCCGATATGCGCGATCGGCGAGCCGAGCGGCCCCATCGAGAACGGCACGACGTACAGCGTGCGGCCGCGCATCGCGCCGCGGAACAGACCGTCGAGCGTCTCGCGCATCTCGGCGGGCGCGACCCAGTGGTTGGTCGGGCCGGCGTCGTCCCGGCGTTCGCTGCAGATGAAGGTGCGATCCTCGACGCGCGCGACGTCGGACGGATCGGACAGCGCGAGAAACGAATTCGGCCGCTTCGCCTGATTCAGCCGGATCATCGTTCCCTGCTTCACCATCGCATCGCACAGACGATCGTATTCGGCCTGCGAACCGTCGCACCACACGACCCGATCGGGTTCGGTCAGCCGGGCGACCTGCGTGACCCAGTCGATCAGTCCGCGATGACGGACGTAGTCGGGTGCATCGATTGGAACGGTACGCGTGTGCTCGGCCGCGTGGCTTTGGGTCATGTGGGTGTCTCCATGTTGTGGAACCAGAATTCGGTGGGCGGGCGCGACCCGCGCTGGAACCGGTGCGCATCGGCTGCCGCACGGCCGCTGCGGGCCGCACGCGTGCGCATGCGCGCATGCTCGGGCGTCACACTCACTGTTCCGACTCCGTTGCGTGCGGAGCGTTCGTTTTATCTGGGGTAACGCGCGACGGGAGCGCCATGCTTGCCGTACGACTGCCATGCGAATGAGGTGTCGGCCAGCATACCATCGCAGAAATGGGGATGGCGTTGCGCCGCAGCAAGGAAGCGCGGCATCGCGCCTCGACACGCCGCATGCCGGAATGCAGCCCCGGCGCGGCGCGCGCGGACATGCCGATCCCGAGCGCGCGGAGGGGCGCACTCTTTTCACCGCGATGCAATAGGGAAAGAAACCGATCGTGCGAAATGCGAGGCGAAGCAGGAATCGAAGCACGAGGCGAAACGCCGCCGCGCGCGGTCCGTCCCGTTGAACGGACCGCGCCGCCGTTACGACGACTGCAGGAAAGCCAGCAGATCGGCGTTCACCCGATCCGCATTCACCGCGCACATCCCGTGCGATGCCCCTTCATACACCTTGAATTGCGCGCCCTTGACGATGTCCGCCGAGCGGCGTCCGGCCGCGTCGATCGGCACGATCTGGTCGTCGTCGCCATGCAGGATCAGCGTCGGCACGTCGATCTTCTTCAGGTCGCCGGTATAGTCGACCTCGGAGAATTCGCGGATGCACGCGTACTGGCCGGCGATCCCGCCCGTCATCCCCTGCGCCCAGAATGCGTCGATCGTGCCCTGCGACACCTGCGCGCCCGGCCGGTTGAAGCCGAAGAACGGCACCGCGAGATCCCGGTAGAACTGCGAACGATTCGCGGCGACACCTTCGCGTATGCCGTCGAACACGTCGAGCGGCAGGCCGCCCGGATTCGCTTCGGTCTTCAGCATCAACGGCGGCACGGCGCCGATCAGCACCGCGCGCGCCACCCGCCGGGTGCCGTGCCGGCCGATGTAGTGCGCGACTTCACCGCCGCCCGTCGAGTGACCGACGAGCGTCGCCTCGGCGAGATCGAGCGCGTCGAGCAGCGCGGCCAGATCGTCCGCGTAGGTGTCCATGTCGTTGCCGTGCGACGGCTGGTCCGAGCGGCCGTGGCCGCGCCGGTCGTGCGCGATCACGCGATAGCCGTGCTGCAGCAGGAACAGCATCTGCGGGTCCCACGCATCGGCGTTCAGCGGCCAGCCGTGCGAGAACACCACCGGGCGCCCGCTGCCCCAGTCCTTGTAGAAGATTCGCGTACCGTCCCGAGTCGTGATCGTGGTCATCAGTGGCATCCTTGAAGTGCGGGAGGAAGGCGCGGCGGGCGCCGGCCCGGCGCGCGGACAAGCGCGTGCGATGCGATCGCGATCGGCATCGTCGCGCGGTTCGAATCGGGCTGACGGGCCGCTACAGCGAGCGTCGCCGAAACACTGGGGAGCCTAGGCACAAGACGGCTCGGGCAGAACCGCATCGCACCACCGTGCCGATCCGTTTCGAAGCGCTCGGGTGGATGCGCGCGATCGCGGGCGATGCGGGACCGGCACCGTCCAGTCGCCTCGGAAAGGCGCGCACAGGCGGCCCCGGACCGGCGCGCGCGTGAAGCGCGGCAGCCGTGCCGGCGCGGCGCGACGGCCGCCATCAGGGGACTGCGGGGCTGCGTGATATCCATGAAGCGCCTCCGTGTCTGCGCGAATCGGGGTCGATTCGCGGCGTGGAGCGTGAGATGCGCAGGACCGCAGTATATCGATCGAACGTGACGACCGTATTGTCGCTCGCGCGATGCGGGAAACGGATGCGGCGGCGCTGCTCGCGCACGCATCCGGTGCGGGCGGCGCCGCAAGGGTCACGCCGCTCCGCTGAACACCACCGGCCGCTTGGGCCGCTCGTCGACGTGCAGCGAGAACACGTCGGCGCGCGCGTAGTGTCCGACCACGTCGAAGTCGTAGCGCGCACGCACCAGTTCGTCGGTGTCGATAGCGGCGGTCACGAGCCCCGCCTCGCCGATCAGCGGGCCGGCCAACACGTCGCCGAGCGGCCCGACGATCAGGCTGCCGCCGCGAATCAGCGGACGATCCGGTTCCCAACCCGGCGCATCGACGCCGAGCGCGCGCGGCGACGCCAGCACCTGGCACGCGCTGACGACGAAGCAGCGGCCCTCGTGCGCGATATGGCGCATCGAACTCCGCCAGATGTCGCGTTCGTCGACGGTCGGCGCGCACCAGACCTGCACGCCCTTCGCGTACATCGCGGCGCGCAGCAGCGGCATGTGGTTCTCCCAGCAGATCGCCGCGCCGAGGCGCCCCGCCGCGCTGTCGACGACCGGCAGCGTCGAGCCGTCGCCCTGCCCCCAGATCAGGCGCTCGGCGCCGGTCGGCATCAGCTTGCGATGCTTCGCGACGAGCCCCGCGCGCGGATCGAAGAACAGCGCCGTGCAATACAGCGTGCTGCCGCCGCGCTCGATCACCCCGGCGACCAGATGCGCGCCGCAGCGTTGTGAGAGCGCGGCCAGCTCGTCGGTCTCCGGCCCGGGTACGTCGATCGCCCGCGCGTAATAGCGCGCGAACGCGTCGCGTCCTTCCGGCAGCCGGTAGCCGAGCCGGGTGCCGAAGCTCTCGCCTTTCGGATAGCCGCCCAGCACGGCCTCCGGCAGCACCACGAGCGCGGCGCCGTGCTCGCGTATCGCGGCTTCGTAGCCGAGGATCGTGTCGAGCGTGGCGCGCGTGCCGTCGGGCGACGCGCCGGTCTGCAAGGCGGCGATGACTGAGCGGGGCATGATGACGTCTCTCCGGAAGTGAACCGCGTCATCTTTGCCGATATGATGGTCATCAATCAAATCGATACAAACATATCTGATATGAACACCATCGATATCGCCCGCATCGACCTGAATCTGCTGAAGGTGTTCGAGGCGCTTCATGAGGAAGGCGGCGCGAGCCGCGCCGCGCTGCGGCTCGATCTGACGCAATCCGCCGTCAGCGCGGCGCTCGCGCGGCTGCGCACGCTCTATCGCGACCCGCTGTTCGTGCGCACCGGCCGCGGGCTGTCGCCGACGCCGCGCGCGGACGAGCTGAAGCCGATCCTGTCCGACGCGCTCGATCGCTGCCGGCAGAGTCTCGCGATGAGCGCCGACGCGGGCGAGCAAGTCGGCCGCACGATCTCGGTCGGCATGTCGGACGACTTCGAGATCGCACTCGGACGCGCGCTGATCGACGCGGTCGCGGCACGAGGCCGCGCGCTGCGGCTGATCTTCCGGCAAACCCACAGCGGCATCGCGGGCGACGCGCTGCTCGGCCGGCATGTCGATCTCGCGCTCGCTTCCGGCGGCTTCTCCGCGAGCGGGCTCAGCCGGCGCGTGATCGGCGCGGGCGCGTACGCGTGCGTCGTCGATCCGCGCGCCGGCGCGCCGCGCCGCCTGACGCTCGCCGACTATCTGCGGCGCGATCACATCCTGGTGTCGTCGGGCGGCGTGATCGGCATCGTCGACGAAGCGCTCGCGGCGCTCGGCCGCGGCCGCCGCGTCGCCGCGTCGACCACGCATTTCGCCGCGCTGCCGCACCTGCTGCTCGGCACCGACGCGGTAGCGACGATTCCGGCTCACGCCGCCCGCGCGATCGCGCGCGCCACGCCGCTCAAAGCGTATGCGTGTCCGGTCGCGCTGCCCGGCTATACGGTCGAGATCGGCTGGCGCACGAGCGCCTCCCGCGATCCGGCCATCATGCGCGCGCGGGACGCGATCGCCGACTGCGCCGGGCGCCTGCTCGACTGATGCGATCCGGGACGCCGGAGGCCGCCGTCACAGCGCGCCGCTCAGCGTGCCGGTCGCGAGCGCGGCCGAGCCGGCGGCCGCTTGCGCGAGCCATGCGCGGCGCGACGGCACGGCGGGAAAGGCATCAGACATGGACGGCCTATCAGGGAATGGGACAGGCTATCGACGATCGTCGCCCCTCTCCGTCGCGCATAGCCGGCTTCGATCGAACCGCCGGCTCGGCATTTCCGAACGGCTGCGGCGGCAAGCGGCCGCGTTGACCGGACCGCCGCCGGTGCGGCCGGGCGGACCGGTCGTCATGGGTCGCCCGCCGAAGCCGGTTCGCGTCTATGCAAGATGCCGCGCGGCAACGATCGGGACAGGCGAACCACGGCACGCGGCACCGGCGGATCTCATCTACGGATCGCGGAGACGAGCTTGGCTACACGGGCGGCTTGTGCGTGACATGCGTCGCGACGGTCCGATCTGTTCGTTATGCAGAGCATGCGATGCTCACGGATATCGAGCCGGCGCGCCGGGGCAGCCCCGCATTGCGCGCATCACGATATTCGCACCGGTCATTCCACGAGACGCGCGCACGTCATGCACTATTCACGGATATCGAGTCGACGTTGCCAAGCGGCCACGCATCGCACGCTGCGGCAATCCATGATGCACGTCGCGCCAAGCAAGCGGCACCCGCGATGCATCGTCCATCGCTCGCGACAGTCGAACCCATGCGTCGGAACAGCCGCGCATCGCGCGAGCGGCAACGGCCCGCCTGCGCGTCGCATCCACGCCGTCTCGCGTCATGAACGCCGGCTCCCACGCCGCGCCCGGAAACCCCACCACCAAGCCCGCGGGCATGCGCCGCGCGGCGCTACTCCTGCTTGACCGGCGCGCGCCAAGAAGCCGGCGCGCGGCACGCGAAGACATACGGCGAATCGCAACGCGGCAGCGCGAGCGGCTTCGCCGCCGTCGGGCCGATCCGGCCGTCCAGCGACACCCGCCGTCCGCCGTCGCGCAATCGCCCGATCACTTCGTAGAACGTACCGCTGGCGAGCCATGCCTCGAAGCGGCGGCGGCAAGTCGGCGACGATGGAAACCGTTCGGGCAGCGCCCCCCAGCCCTCTCCGGTCGACAAGACCCACAACACCGCATTGACCACCCTGCGCGCCTCCGCGCGCGGCCGTCCGCGCCGCGCCGGCTCGTCGTCCAACAGCGGCTCCACCCGCCCCCACTCGTCGTCGCTCAATTCATCACACCGCATCGCTGTTCACCTCGACCAGACCCATTCCGGCACTCGCGTCGCGCATCGCCCGCCGCTTCCCGCGTCCGGCCGGCGGCAACGATCGATCATCGCCGCGGCCCGCCCGACAGGGAGCCCACGATACATGAGCCTGCCGCACCGCTAAATGCGATGTTGTTCTATACAAAGCGCCCAGCGCCATTTGCCCCCGGCTCCCTCACATCGATATAAGCAAAGATTGTTTGACCCCGCTTTCGCCGACTCTATAAATTACGAAAAATTTCAGCGGCACCCGTCAAAAAAACCAGGCTCGCCAAGCACCTGCCTCGTCACGTCTCACCGGTCCGGCGTCACCTCCATTCAACAATTACATCGCGTTCGTCGTCGGCGACATCATGACCATCAACAACAACGTCTTGTACTCAGTACAAGCACGCGTGGCCTCGCTCGGGCTGATCGCATTGCTGGCGGGGGGCAACCAGGCCAGCGCACAGGAAACCTCGCCGGTCCCGCCGCCCGTCGCGGCCAGCGCACCGGCAACGGCCGGCGCCGCCGACGCGGCGCAGCCCGCGAGCGGCACGGCGGCCAAGGATGCCGCCACGCTGCGCAAGTTCGTCGTGACCGGTTCGAGAATTCCGCGCTCCGAGAAGGAAGGCGCGACGGGGGTCACCGTGATCACCGGACAGGATCTCGAATCCAAGGGCTACCGGAACGTGTTCGACGCGCTCGAACAGCAGACGCAGAACACCGGCTTCACGCAAGGCGCCGACTACGGCAACACGTTCACGCCGTCCGCGAATGCGATCAACCTGCGCGGCCTCGGCCCGAACCATACGCTCGTGCTGGTCGACGGCCGCCGGGTCGCCGACTATCCGGTCGCGTACGACGGCAACGTCAATTTCGTCAATCTGGCGAACATCCCGTCCGAGATGATCGACCGGATCGAGATCCTGAACGGCGCGGCCTCCGCGATCTACGGCTCCGACGCGATCGCCGGCGTCGTCAACATCATCATGAAGAAGCACATCGACGGCGTCGAAGTGAACGTCAAGGGCGGCACGACCCAGCGCGGCGGCGGCGCGAACGGGCGGCTGCAGGTGACGGGCGGCAAGGAGTTCGGCAATCTCAGCACCGTGTTCGGCCTCGAGGTCAGCCGGACCAATCCGATCTGGTCGTCGCAGCGGGACTTCATGGCGTCGTCCACGCTCAACGGCGAGTTGCCGACCAGCATCTGGTCGCGCCAGAATCTCGACACCGGGGCCTACCTGGGCGCGCCCGGCGCATGCGGCGCACTGAGCGGCATCGGCGCGTTCGGCGGCACCGCGTCGACCGTCAACGGCAAATACTGCGGCAGCGGCAATGCGAAGCCGGCGTTCTGGACCACGCAGACCAGCAACAGCAGCGAGAACCTGTACGGCGGCTTCGAGTACCGGCTCAACGCGCAGGCGACGCTGTTCGGCTCGGCGTCGGTCGCGTGGAACCAGACGGAGAACAACACGCGCGGCCCGAGCTGGACGTCGGTCGCGACCGGCGACGGCTATTTCTTCAATCAGACGACGGGCGCGAACGAAGTCTGGAGCAAGCGCTTCGCGCCGGAGGAAATCGGCGGCGCGTCGACCTGGAACCGGCGCTGGGACGACCGCGCGGGCAACCTGATCACCGGCGTGCGCGGCACGATCCTCGACAGCAGCTGGAACTACGAACTGGCGTACAGCGCTTCCGGCTACCAGAGCCGCGCAACCCGGCCGATGCTGCTGTCCGGCATCGACAACTACTATCTCGGCCCGCAGCTCGGCACCACCGCGGGCGGCGTACCGATCTACTCGCCCGATCCGGGCCGCTTCGCGACGCCGCTCACGCCGGCCCAGTTCAGTTCGCTGTACGCGCAATCGTCGAGCCAGAACAATTCGTGGACGCAGACCGTCAGCCTGAGCGCCAACGGCAACCTGTTCACGCTGCCGGCGGGCGCCGTGAAGGCGGCGGGCGTGCTCGAGTACGGCACGCAGGGCTTCAGTAATACGCCCGACCCGCTGATCAACCAGGGCGCGTACTACAACGCGGGCGACGTGCAAAGCGTGAGCGGCAGCCGCAAGCGCTACGCCGCCGCGTTCGAGCTGCGGATCCCGATCTTCCGCCAGCTCAACGCCAGCGTCGCGACCCGCTACGACGACTACACGTTCGCGGGCCGCAGCAACGACAAGCTGACCTACAACCTCGGCCTCGAATATCGGCCGCTGCGCACGCTGCTGCTGCGCGGCAACTACGGCACGAGTTTTCGCGCGCCGGACATGAACTACATCTACCAGGGCAAGACCAAGGGCTACTACGAGAGCACGACCGACTACTACCGCTGCAGCCAGGCGGGCCAGCCGATCAGCAATTGCGAATTCGCGAACGTGTCGCCGGGCGTCAACTACGTGCAGACCGGCAACAACAATCTCAAGCCCGAGAACGGCAAGTCGTGGGGAGCGGGCTTCGTGCTGGCGCCGACGCCGGACATCGACCTGTCGGCCGACTACTACAACATCCGCATCGACAACCTGGTCACCGTCATCGATCCCGACAATCTGCTGCGTACCGAGGCGGCATGCCGCTCGGGCCAGGCCAATCCCAATTCGGCGGACTGCCAGGACGCGCTGCGCCGCGTGATCCGCAACCCGATGACGGCAGTGCTCAATCCCGGCGCGATCAACACGATCCTGGTCAACCCGATCAACGCGGCGATGGAGCGCACGAGCGGCTTCGACCTGGGCGGCAAGTGGCGCTACCGGGTGCGCGGCTACGGCAGCTTCCTATGGGCCGTGAACTACACGAAGGTACTGAGCCACAAGTACCAGCAGTACGCGAACGGCCCCGTGCAGGATCTGCTGCACTCGCTGCAAAATCCCACCGGCAACCCGGAGTGGCCCGACAAGCTGATGGTGAGTCTCACCTGGTCGCTGCCCAAGTGGACGTCGACGCTGCAGGTCGAACGGTACGGCAAGGTGCCCAATGCCGGGCAGACCGGATATCTGACGCCGACCGCGCTCGCGAATCTGAGCGTCGCGCACCAGTTCACGAAGGACTCGTCGCTGATGCTGATCGTCAACAACCTGATGAACACCGTGAAGCACGACACGTCCGGAGGATGGCCGTACTACACGGTCGGCTACTACATGCCGTACGGCCGGACGTTCTGGCTGGAGTTCGATCACCGCTTCAACTGAGGGCCCGGCGCGCCGCGCCAGGCGGCCGTCGCCGCAGGGGCCGGTTCGTGCTGGTCTTGTGCCGGTCTTGTGCCGGCCGCCCCGCCGGTGCGCCCGCTCCGGCTTGCTCCCGGCGGGCCGGCGAGCGGGTCGCCGCCGCGCGGCGCGCCGATACGATATCGGAACTCGGGCCGGGCCGCCGCCAAAGGAAACTATAATAGCGGCCAGCCGTGCCACGCCGCGCCGCCCCGGATCACGGGCGAGCCGCCGCGCGAAGCGCGCCAGCGACGTCGATTCACGCAAGCGGCAGTACCCGATCGGCGGTGGCCGACCCTTCGCGTCAAACAGGGTCGACCGACAGGCTTCACCCTCTGGCCGATCCTCTTGAAATACGCCATGCACAACCGATTCCGACTGTTCTCCGTTCCGTGCGCGACCGCGATCGCGATCGCGCTGTCGGCCTGCTCGTCGACCCCGAAGCCGCTCTACCAGCAGGAGCAGTTCGACGCGGCGAGCAGCCCTTATACGCGCACGTTCCACGAACGGGCGACCGCGACCTGCGAGGCCGCGCGCCGCGCGCTGCTGAGCCAGGGCTACATCACCAACCTCGCGCGCGCCGATGCGGTCGACGGCAGCAAGAACTTCCAGCCGAGCAACGACTCGCACGTCGTCATCGAATTCCACGTGGTTTGCGCGGATGCGGATTCGGACGGCGCATCCAGCATCGCGTACGTCAACGCGGTGCAGGACCGCTACTCGCTGAAGAAAACCAACACGTCGGCAAGCGTCGGTCTGAGCGTGTTTGGCTCGCTGTCGCTGCCGATCGGATCGAGCGACGATGCGATGGTCAAGATCGCCAGCGAGACGATTCCCGCCGGCGTGTTCTACGAACGTTTCTTCAATCTGGTCGATCACTTCCTGAAGATCGATCCGGCGCGCCGCGACAAGGCTGCGGCGAAAGCGGCCGAGAAAGAGCCCGTCGTCCCGCTGCCCGAGCCCGCCGTGACGGCCGAGGGGGCGCCGCTCAAGCTGAATACGCCGGCCGTGCCGACGGCGAATGCGCTGCCGGGGGCGGGAGTGGAAGCGGCGGGGGCTTCGGCGGTTGCGCCTGGGTCGGTGTCGGTGCCTGGGTCGGTGTCTGCGCCTGCTTCGGTGTCTGCGCCTGCTTCGGTGTCTGCGCCTGCTTCGGTGTCTGCGCCTGCTTCGGTGTCTGCGCCTGTCTCGGCATCTGAGCCTGCTCCGGCCCCTGCTTCGGCACCGGCCCCCGCAGTCCGGTCCGCATCCCCGGCACAACCCGGCACCATCGCTCCGGCCGCCGATCAAGCCACGCCGGCGTCCGCCTCGGCGGCCTCCGGCGGCAGCGCAAACTGAGACGAACCAGGATGGAGACCACCCCGTGATCCTTTCAATTGACCGATCACATGCGGGTGATACGATAAAAATTGCAGCGCCGCCGCGCGGGCGGCGCGCCGCTTACCTCATGACTTGCCCGCCCCTCATCGCCCGCAAGACCCCGACCTCCCGCGACGCCGCACGGCAGCAGTCAAGACACTGAAAGGAATCCACTTTGATCCATGACGTCGTGATTGCCGGCGCGGGCCCGGTCGGCCTGTTTCTCGCCTGCGAGCTGCGCCTCGCCGGCCGCTCGGTGCTGGTGCTGGAACAGGCCGGGGACCGGAGCTCTCCCTTGAAGCGGCTTCCGTTCGGTTTGCGCGGCCTGTCGGCGCCCACCATCGAAGCCTTCTACCGGCGCGGCCTGCTGAACGAGATCGCGGCGCCGCAACGCGCAAAAGACGGCGCGGAGAATACGCCGCACTGGATGCAGCAGGCGCGCCGCCCGGGCGGCCACTTCGCCGGCATCCAGTTCCATCACGACAACATCGACACCTCGAAGTGGCCGTATCGCCTGCCCGGCCCGGCAGGCACCAGCATGGCGGTCGAGATGGAACATCTCGAAACCGTGTTGGCCGCGCGCGCCGCCGCGCTGGAAGTCGAGATCCGGTACGGCCTCGGCGTCGAAGGCTTCGACGCGTCGGAGGACGGCGTGGCCGTTCGCGCCGGAGGCGAGGTCTTTCACGGACGATGGCTCGTCGGTTGCGATGGCGGACGCAGCACGATCCGCAAGGCCGGCGGCTTCGAGTTCGTCGGCACCGATCCCGAATTCACCGGCTACTCCGTCCAGGTCGAACTGGCCGATCAGGACACGCTCGAGCCGGGCCGCCACTACACGCCGACGGGCATGTACACCTTCCAGAAGCCCGGGACTATCGCGATGGTCGATTTCGATGGCGGCGCGTTCCATCGAACCGAATCGATCACGCTCGATCATGTGCAGACGGTGTTGCGCCATGTCTCCGGCACCGACGTCACCGTGACGTCGCTGCTGCTTGCCACCACCTGGACGGATCGCGCCCATCACGCAACGACATACCGCAAGGGGCGCGTGCTGCTCGCGGGCGACGCCGCGCACATCCATTCCCCGCTGGGCGGCCAGGGTCTCAACCTGGGCGTGGGCGACGCGATGAATCTCGCCTGGAAACTGGCCGCGACCCTTCGCGGCGACGCGCCGGCCGGCCTGCTCGACAGCTATGCGAGCGAGCGGCATCCGGTGGGCGCGCAGGTACTCGACTGGTCGCGCGCCCAAGTCGCGCTCATGCGGCCGAGCCGGAGTTCGCGCGCGCTCGAGGCCATCATCCGCGACCTCATCGAGACGCGCGACGGCGCAACCTATTTCGCCGAGAGGGTCTGGGGCACGGCGCTCCGCTACGATCTCGGCGACAGCCACCCGCTGGCGGGCCGCAGCGCGCCCGATTTCGCGCTGATCGACGGCACGACGCTCGGCGGGCTGCTCGCGACGGGAAAAGGCCTGCTGCTGGACTTCGACGCGCGTCCCCCGCTTCGTGCACTGGCGAACCGCTGGCGCGACCGGATCACGTATGTCGGACAGGATGTGACGAATCGCCTCGGGGTGAGCGCGGTACTCGTACGCCCCGACGGCTTCGTCGCCTGGGCCGGCGATGCCGCTTCTCCCGACCACGAGGCGGCGGTTCAGGCCGCCTCGCGCTGGTTCGGCATGCCGGAAAACGAACCCGAGTCGGCTTGAACCGGCCGGCGCCGGCGAGGCGCGGATGGCATCGGCCCAATCGCTCGATCGTCGCCCGTCGCTCGCGCGGCCCGGGCTTGCTCCGGCGCAGTCACCTCGCGCCTACGCAAGCAGCCGCAAGGCATCCGGGAGCGACAGCACCGTGGTGCGCGATTCGAATGCGGTGGAAAACAGATGGTCGTGTACCACCTGATCCGGGTCGTAGCAGCAATCCTTCACCGTGAACAGGCGGAAGTCCGCATCGCTCGCATACGCGACCGACGACAGCATCACACCGGTCGACGCAATGCCGACCATGATCAGCGAATCGATCCCTTGCGCTGCGAGCCGGGCCTGCAGGTCGGTGCCGAAGAACACGCTGGCGCGATGCGCGACGATGACCGGTTCGTCGGGCCGCCGGTCCAGCTCCGGCGAAATCCGGTCGTCGACGAAAAGGCCGAGCTGCTTGATCCCCTGCCCGTTCTTGTTCGACGGGCTGACTTCCGGATAGCCGGGGCTGAAGTGGAGATGGGCGAAATAGACGGCCACGCCTTGGGCTCTCGCCGCCTCGCATAGCGTGCGGGTGTTGGCGAGCAAGGCCTGCGAGACCGAGGGAAAGAGCCCGAGAATGTCGGTCTGGTAATGCATGACGACAAGCGCGGTTCGTGCCGGCACGATTGCCGGGATCGGCGGCTTCGGGCGCGACGCGGGTGCGCCGACGATTTCGACCTCGCTGCTGCCGGGACTCAAAGTGCCTGCCATCGACGTTTCTCCTCGATTTCGACGCCGGGGAGCGTCTGTCGCGACACGACATCTTTCGACGCTTCGTCGCCGTCGCGATGATACTTTATGGCGTCATGCAAGCAACTATCCGGGCGGGTCAATCAAACGGATTGGCGTTACCGTTCGCCTTCTCCCATTCCGCTTTTCGCTCGGGTGAAGGCGGGCTCACCATGATGATCGTCGCTCGACCGTCCGGACGACGGCTGACGGTCGCACTCGTCGCACCGTCCGTGTACCCCGCGATCAACCCCAACCCCATCTGGACCATCGCCGAACTCACTCCCGTATCGGCAATCCGCCGCCCTATGTCGTAACCTTCATGCACATCGCCCAGGTCCGGTGCCGTTTTACCCGCTCCGGCAAGTGCCTGAGTCAGCGGAATCGCCCACTGACGATCCCCGCTCGTGTCGTAAAACACGCGTTTGGGCACAACGCCCTCCGGCAATGTGCGCAGCGCCTGTGTCCAACCGGCCTTGAGCGCTTCGGCCTGCTCGGAAGTCTTGAGCGGTTGCCCTTGATCATTCGACAACTTGACGTCGACCGGTCGATGCAAATAGCCGATCAGCGGCGCGTTGTCGAACTGTTTCAGTTGGCCTTCGGTCCAGCGAATCGGTAGATATGGCGTAGGCGTGAATTGTCCTGGGCCCTTGTTGCTGATGCCCTTCCAGAATGCAGGCAACTGTTGTTGCCACCAACTCGCCTGCATTGTGCCCGGCACCCAAGTAGGACCCACGCCCTCGTTCTTGGTATGTGAACGATAGTATGCGGCGAATCCATCGGGGCCTTGGCCGTCATTCTTTTCCCAGTAGTAGTCCCAAAGTTTGCCATCGTCCGAGGCATCGCCGCTTACGCCATCAACCGCAAACGGCCGAATCAGTTTGTCAACGCGATCCGAACGCGACACAACCATCACCTCGTAGCTGTCCGGGATCGCCGGAACGTATTCCCATCGAGGTAAAGGTTTTTCCCCAGGAGTCTGCAGCAAGCTTCTCAACATGGAGCCATCTTCGCTGAACAATATAGCCTGAGGTACGTCCGGATGCGTATCGAAAAACTCGAACAGTTTTTCAATCATTACGATCGGATCATCTGTATTGGAATCCTCTTGCCAGAGGAACAGAGTCGCACCCAGTCCTGCCTCTTGTCTCGCGTCGGAAATATCGACGGCTGCACGACCCGAGTGCGCTGCCTTCAGCGGCCCCCAGATGAAGACGGGAATCGGCCAACGCTCGACGGCACGTTTAACTCCCGTCTCGAATGCAACCGTCTCCGCGACCCCCAAGCGAGTCATTCGTTCATCCGAACTCTTTGCATGATCCTTCGGATCCTGCGATCGATACGTCTCGAAGTTGCTTGCCTTCGACTCGATGGCCCGCCAGATCTCGTCGCTAGAGTTTGTACCAACGACAATGGAAAGCCCTCGTACCTCTAACGCAAATCGCTGACCGGTTTGAGCAAGGATGCCGTGTGCTACGTCAGGTTCGGTTAAAACAACGCCTTGGGTGCCATCTCTAGTACTCACACTACCGCTTGTCTGCGAACGATGAAGCCAAGCGAAACTTGCACCGTATGCCACAATGGCGATACCGAACAGGATAAATACGCCGTTGCGGATATTGCTGCTCATGTCCCAAGCTCCCTCGCCCGTGGTTTGCCAAGCTCGATAATAATGGTTCATCACAAGAAACGTCCACAGCAATGCCAACCCGGCGAACGCGACGACGTAAGGCCAGATACGCGGTCTCGTTGTCATTATTTCAATCCCGAGTAATTCCCAAATTGAAATACCGGCGCAGGAGGCGGAGATGGAGGATTCTCTTGCTGCGCAACCGTTTCGCTCGTCACCAATGGCGGCATCGTCTCAAGCGACACAACCGACTCAGGCGGGAAAACTCCGGTCGTGTAGTACTTCATATTCGCCTCAAGCAATTTCGCTGTCTTCTGATCTAACTTTCCTGCTTGATAGATTGGGTTATTGGTTAACGCTTTATAAATCTTGGAATCAAGCTTCCAGTCCGCCATCATGGCCAGCAGTGCACGCCAATCCTTGTCGTCCATACTCACCGCCTGCCCGATAGCCACATCCATCGCCGTCACCCAACGCTGATTCTCGCTGCTCCGCAAAATAGCGCCGTGGTAGTTATTCGCATCCCATGTACTCGCATCATTCGACATCGTCTGCCGCGCTTCATTCGGCGTCTGCTCGCGCTGGATCACGAACACACCCGGAACCGGCATAAGGAGGACCGTCTTGGGTACAAGCTTCCAGTTCTGCGACTGATCTTCGACTGACTTGCTCGCATTGAACTGTGCCTTGTACTGGTCGACATCCGCAAACGGATTCATGGTCGTATCGACATCGATCCACTTGAACGACGCGTACTGGTTGCCCAGCGCGACATTCTGCTCGATCGCATCGGGAGCAAGCTTGCCCGCCACGTCCGCATGCCCGGGCTTGGGTCCACCCTGAACCGCCTCACCCGCGTACATATCCGGCTCATGAGGCGGCGTCAGGGCCTCACCATTGATATAGCGGATCTCATTGCGCGTGTGCGAGTCCATCGTCGCCATATTCGTGCCCGACACGATTGCCGTTCCCAGCATGGAACCATCGGTGTCCGGACCGACCGACAGGCGTTCGGCATTCTCCCGAACGGGCACACGCGCCGGCGCCAACCCGACCAGCACCTTCTTGAATTTTCCGTCGCCGTTACGATCGCGCTCCATGCGGGTCCACATGCGCTGGAAGAATCGCATACCCTGCAGATCCTTCATCGCGTTCAGCTTCTGGCTATAGTGCTGCGGACGCGTGCGATTCGGATCGCGGTAGTACGTTTCTGTTTCGACGTCGTCAGGCACGCCAAAGGTGCCGATACCATGGATGTTGCTCAACGCGACCACGGTATCTTCAGGACAGAAATACGAATAAACCTTACCCCGGTTATCGCGCTCCTTGAACGTCACCTCGTTACCGAGCTTGTCCTTGCGCTTGCCCTTCTCCGGCGTCCAGCCTTTGCCCGTCCGGCCGCCGGACTGATCGCACGCAACCAGCAGGTCGGTCAGCTTGGGAAGCGAGTAGGGCTTCTGCGTCACCTCGTTGACGATGTCGATGAAGGTCTTCAACTTGGCCTGACCGGTCTGCTCGCTCATGTCGGTCGTGTGAAAACCATAAGGACTATCGACCATGATGATGCAGTCGACACAGCGTTCGCCTCGCTGAGCGAGCAGCGCCTGCGCCAGCAACGTGATGATCGTTCCTTGACTATGGCCCACCACGGTAATGGTGTCGTTTGCCGGATCGTAACCTTCCGCCTTCGCCTCGTCGGACGCCTGAATACCCCGGATGGTGCTGATCAGATTCGCGAGCCGCTCCGCCGCGAGAACGAAATAACGGCGCTCGGGCGCGTCCGCGATGTAAGACGAATTGGGCGCCAACCCCTGCTTGCTCGCCTGCTTGCCTTTCCAGGGCGCTTTGAAGTGGGTGTTGTACATGTCGGGGATGTTGTTCGTCGCATTCGCGAAGAAGCCACCGCCTTTGGCGAAGTGTTTATCGAGACGATTTCCTTTCTTGTCTTGATACTGGCCCCGCGTCATCAGATAGCCGTTTGGATCCTCCTGCTTGCTCTTCACGTCACCTGCATCATGGTGCTTTGCGATCTCGTTGTTCGACGCGCGGTATCCCCAGTAAAACGGGATGACAAAGCTGTGCGTCGATGTATCGTCCTCTCTGCGGTAGAGGTATTTTTCCGGATCGTTCAGGTAGGTTTGATCGTTCCTGTCTGGCTGTTTCTTTTTCGCCGCGGTTAGATAATCCGCGCCGTATTTTCCGGAACTGAGATCCTTCCTCGACAACCGATCATTCAGCCCATCGCACAGCCCCTTCTCAATCGCCCCGAACGACCCGCCCGGATCGTTCACGCCATGAATCACAATGACGATGCCCGGCCTATCGGCCGGAATCTGCACGGGACGGTCGCCGGGACGGCACGCCATCGTCGCGGCAGCGCCTTGCGCGGCCACGTTATACGAGCTGTTGTCGGTCATGATGGATTCACGCTCAAAGCTTCGGCTTCAGATAGTCGATTTTCGCGATGCGCATCGCGTCGTCCTTGACGAGGTCGGTCAACCCGTTCGCATCGGTCTTGCCTTCGATCACGCGACCGTCGTCCAGCGTTATCCGGAATTTCTTGTTCACAGCCGAGGGAAGGTCTCCGTCCTCGCCGGGGTAGTGCAATTTGAAACGCTGATCGGTCGGTTGATTGCCGAACGCCGTCTTCGTCGCCTGCTCCGTCGACGGCCCGCCCCACTGGTGCGACGCCGACAGCAGCTTGATATCCCC
>NZ_JAWJWL010000036.1:0-53227 GCF_034721475.1 Burkholderia alba
AATAGATGTACTACGCTGTCTCGGGGTGGGTCAGATTTAGATGAAATCGGTGGGTTAAGACTCTGTGGAAATCAACAAGCAGCAGCATGGCGAAGTGCGTCGACACCTGAGCGCAGGGGCGAGCGTAGCGAGTCTCGCGAAGCGCTACGGCACAAGCCGCCAGACGATCATGCGGATACGCGACGCAACGTAGAACTTAACCGGTCAAAGTTACTTTTCACGAAGTAGCCCTCATCCGGCATGCATTCCATCAAAAGAACAACGAAGAGCGGAACACGCGATGGCCGACCGACTGTCTGATTGACTGCCTACAGTCACTCCGAAGCAGTCGACCGATTCTTTTAATTATTAGAATAAATTCTCCATGTGTTTCAAAAAAATATCTTGCGACTGAGACAGTGAATTTTTGAAAAATGGTCGCTTCTCGCCTTTCGTTAGGTGGATATCCACCATCTTCGATATTTGCCTCCGCTCCGACTGATCAGCCCTTACAAAATAATCTCTGATTTCAATAACTTCCCCACGCTCAACAATTGGCTCCAATTGCTCCAAGAGCGCCCGACCGATATAGCTCCCGTCATTTCGCCTTAGCCTCCGGAAGCACTCCATCAACATGGACTTGCTTTTGAATCTCCCATGACCAAAAAATCTGATCACGAATATCGATACAAACTCCGGAGCGTGATCCCTATCAAGCCAATATGACAAGCACCCACTTAATTCATCTACGTGCGAGTCATCAAAAATACTCTCATTCTTGATAATCGCATCAATCACGTATGGGATGAATTGCGGGAATTTATTAAGATTCTTAACAACCTCCATCAGCCCAACAGGGGCAGCCTTAGCGACACACGACTTCACCAACGCAACCAAATTCGTTGGATCAATCAGCACCGACGATGAAATCTTATCAAGCCGATCCGATATATTCTCTTTGCTGAGTCTATTAAGCTCAGACGCAGTAAGTGCCCTGAATTTTGTTGGGATCAGACCAGAATACCCTCTAATGATACGCGCAACTTCGTCTCGATTTCTTTCCGACACTGGATCGGATGACTTGGCAGGCTCATCCTCGCTTTGACCGTCCGCCTCTGCTGCTACCGCTGCCTCAGGCTCCGCCTCTGCCTCGGGCTCGGGCTCAGCGACGACAGACACATCCTTGATCTGTGTTTTCCCCGTATTAAGAAACAGCCCTTCCTTGGAAAGTCGATCGACCAAAAGTGCCAGCCACCTGTGAGCGGTTGCCGCATCAGGAGCAAACAACTTGAAATCGTCAACGAATCGACAGTATGAGATTTTATGAGAGGTCAGAAAATTATCGACCTCTATTAAAGCAGCCTCAGCCAATATTCTGCTTGCATTGGAACCAACCGGGAGACCATACGAATCCCGGCCAGACCAAAACAACAAAAGTTCATTGATTTGGAAAATTATCTTTTTATCAATCTTCGGATTCGAAGAAAGAATGCATTCAAGTCTATGTAAATTCAATCGATCATAGAAATTAGAAATGTCGCAAGAGACAACGACATTTACATTCCTCTGCCTCGACTTCTTTGAAACGTGCTCTCTAAATGAAGTGTAGTTGTATTTTTGATCAAACAAATATCCCTTGGAAGGATGAAATCTGTAAGAAAATACATTATTTTTACTTTTATTCGGTCTCTTGACTTCAATCAGATCCGCAATTTGAAGCACCAGAGACAAATACCTCACTTCATCCACCGGCTCAATAATTGCGCACTTCCTAAAATCGAAAAGCTCTTTCTTTGGCACTAAAATATGCGATATCGGAGTAAAGCCCATCCCCTTAATCTGAGACTCCTTTAGAGTCGTTTTTATGTTCGCCTTTACCTCATCCAAGATATCTTGATTTTTCAGCAAATCCACCTCAAACGGCCGAGTGAATACTTCCACGTCGGTCAACCCTTCTTTCAGGATATTTTCGATTGCCAAATTAATCGCATTCTCTGTCTTCATCGAACTTTCCCAATATCTTAAGTTGGCATCGAGCGATTTCCCGCAAGATCGCCCCCCGAATCGACGCCCCAACTTTCGCCTGCATAGTAATACAAAATCCATGCCCCACCATTCACGCGCCGGAAGGCGGCGGTGCGGGGAGTTCTTTTGCGCGCAACGTCCCAGACTGCGAGGCAACTCGTAAAGCAGCCGCACGATCGCCATGCACTTATCGATGTATCTCCAACATTATCTCCAAGAAAATGTGTGTTCTGGAGATAGACTTGGAGATAGCCGCAGCCTTACCAGACAAGGTTGACAGGAGGAAACGAGTTCTTGTCTCCAAATCTCCAGAGTTTTTCGCTTCCGGGTCCGCTGCGTGGTTGCGTACAGCTAGCCCCGCCCCCCGATCGAGCCTATGCTTAGATATCTGTTGGTATTTTTGTTGGTATCTTGGAACGAGTGGAGCCGAAAAAGCACTATCAGCCTAGCGATATGAATTCTGTCGGGACCAGTCGATCTCCCAACCTTGCCCAACCTGCCTGCAAGTCGCCGACCGTTCACGCGCCGGCGGAACCTCGCTGGCGTCATTGCTGATCTCGGCTTCCTTCAAACCAGAGCACGCCGACACCGATAAGCCAGCCCGGTTTGACGGCAGGGAATCGAGATGATGTCCGACTCCGCGTCGAACCGGATATTCCTCGCTGTGCTCAACCCTCGGCCTCCCTAGCCGATCACTTCATTCTCGCCCATAGCGATCCCCCTTCGCCCAACCGGTCGGCGAAGAGACGTTCCACATCGCACGCACCCCGTCGTCGACCGCGGCATCCGTGAACATCGGCCGGGGTGTCCGTCATACGCTGCACCTTCCACCGCCTGCGTCGAACCGATCACCGCCACCGTTCCCCGCAGCCTTTCCATTACCCGCGAATCAGCGCCCAACCGCCCCCCATCCCCTCATTCCTCCCAACATCACCTAGACTTTTATCAACAGTGCAACGGGCCGCCCATCGCCCATACAACGCCGCGCGAACCCACGCGCCCGGCAAACGGAGACCGTCATGTCCGAACCGCCGCTCCTCGCCCGACAAGTCGATTACGAAGGCTTCGAGATCCACGTGTCGCCGATTCCGACGGCAGCCGATGCCGCCCTTTACACCTACACCGGCTACGTCTGCCACCCGGGCGTCGACCCCGCGCGCCCCGATCACACCGTCCCGTTTCGCGCGGACGGCGACGAGCGCTTCAGCGGCCTCGACGAGGCGGCCCGGGATGCCGTTCGGGTGGGGCGCAGCATCATCGACGGCACGCATCCGGACCTGTCGGTGCTCTCGCTGGTGACGCACGGCTTCTGATGCCGCGCAGCCTTGCGCGGCGACGCGCTTTGCTGCCATGATGGCCGGCGGCACGGCACGGCGCCGCGCGCGTCCGCGCCGACAGCCAGCCGGATTCCCTTCGATTGCCCGTCACCCTTTCGATCCACCATGCGCTCACCCTCGCCGCCCCCCGATCCGCACACCGCGACGAAATCCCGGCGCAGGACCCATCTCATGCTGAATCTCGTCGCCATCCTCGCCGGCCTCGTCACGTTCGGCCTCGGCGCGGGCTGGGTGATCTACAGCTATATCGTCGATCGGGAAGCCCCGTACTTCGCGATTCCGCTGGTGTTTTCGGTCCCGGTGATCGTCGCCGTCGCGGTACGCAGCTTCTGGGACTAGCCCGAATCCGCGCCGCATCCGACTGAAAACGGCCATTCCCCGAATTTATCCGCCGGTATCCTGTCCTACCCCGCAACGCCGCCTTCGCACCGCACCGTCTCGCCGCTCATGATCCGCTCCTCCCGCCGTCGACCGCTCGCTTCGATCCGCTACTTCCTGCCGTTCGCGCTGCTGTTCTGGCTCGCCACCAGCGTCTTGCCGGGCGCGGCCGCCCCGGCCCAGGCGGCGGGCATGAAGTGCGGCAAGGCAACCGCCTCCCACGGCAAGCACTGCCGGGCGGCCCGCAAGCCTCACATCAAGCCGGCCAAGCAGACTGCAAAAAAGAAATATCGGCACGCCCGCTCGAAACAGCACGCCGCGGCACCCAAACCCGCGAAACGCCGCGCAACCGCGCTGCACGCGAACGCGCCCGGCAAGAAGCGCGGCCAGGCCGCCCGCATCGCCGGCGCGCGACCGCAGTTGCTGCAGGCCTGCGGCTATACGCAGGCGTCGCGCAACCTGTTGCGCTCGCGCGTCGTCTACGTCGTCGACGAACGGACCGGCACCGTGCTCACTGAAAAGCACGCGAACCGCATCGTGCCGATCGCGTCGATCTCGAAACTGATGACCTCGGTAGTCGCCCTCGACAGCCACGCGCCGCTCTCTCGACGCGTGCGCGTCACGGCACAGGACCGCGACTACGAGAAACGCACGGGTTCGCGGCTGAAGGTCGGTTCGGTGTTGTCGCGCAAGGACATGCTGCACATCACGCTGATGTCGTCGGAGAATCGTGCCGCGGCGGCACTGTCGCGCGATTACGCCGGCGGACGCCCCGCATTCGTCGCGGCGATGAACCGCAAGGCGCGCGCGCTCGGGATGGTGAATACGCATTTCGTCAATGCGACCGGCCTGTCGCCGCGCAATGTCTCGACCGCGCGCGATCTCGCGAAGCTCGTCGCGGCCGCGCACCGCTATCCAACGATCCGGCAATACTCGGCGGACCGATCGCGGATCGTCTATCCCGGCAAGGGCCGGCTCGTTTACGTCAGTTCGAATGCGCTGGTGCGCGCGGGCGATGCACGCATCACGCTGCAGAAGACCGGCTTCATCAACGAAGCCGGGCATTGTGTCGTGATCCGCTACGTGATTCACGGACGGCCGGTCGACGTCGTACTGCTCGGCGCGCCGGGATCGCGCGACCACCTCGCGGACGCGGTCCGGATCCGCGACTGGCTCAGCTGTTCGCTGACGTAACGCCAAGGCGCCGGCGCGTTCACGCCGCCTGCGCCAGCTTGCGCCTTACTGCTCGACCGCCCTCGCCACTTCGTTCGATGCGCGCCACAGGCGATAGCGCACGTCGAACCCCTTCGGCACATAGACGACGATCGGCAGGCGGCTGTTGTAGCTCAGCAGATAACCGTCGCCGCGTACCCGCACGAAGTCATCCTGATTGGGCCGCCCCGGACACGCCATCAGCGTCGACGCCGGGCCCTTCGGATCGGCTAGCCGATAGTACGAATAGCCCCACCCCTGCACCGTCTCCTGCTTGAGGCTGCCCGCGAACCAGTGCTGGTTGCAGTCCACCTGCATCGTCTTGCCGATGATCAGCTCGACGCGGATATCGCTTTCGACCTGCTCCGCCGGCAACGCGATCACGACGCGCGTCTGCCCCGGCTGCGCGGCGGGAAACATCTTGATGTCCTCGGCCGGCACCCTGGGCGTCAGCGCATTATCGACGCCCGCCGCGGGCGACGCCGCGACGGCGCTGCCCGCCACGCCGGCCAGCGCCGCGCACAGCGCCCACGGTGCGAATCGGGAAACGAATTTCATTTTCATGGAAGAACTCCTGACAGTGAGGGATGCATCGTAGCAACGGCATCGTACCGCCACGCCGAATCAACTTACGCGATTGTAATCTGCGGACACAATTCGCTTCGAACTCGCTTTTTCCGCGGCTTTCCTAGGTAGAACGACAGGAGAAGCACCATGTTCAAACTGCTTGCAACGCTGGGAACGGTCGCCGCGCTGGCCGGCTGCGTCGCGGTGCCGGACGGCGGCTACGGCTACGGGCAGCCCTATTATCAGGATGGCTATGCATACGGCCCCGGCTACGCGCCGGCCTACGGCTCCATCAACATCTGGAGCGGCGGAGGCTACGATCGGGGCTGGCGCGGCGACCGCGGCTGGCATGGCAGCGGTTGGCGCGGCGGCAACGGCGGCTGGGGCGGCGGACATGGCGGCCGCGGTACCTGGCAAGGCGGCGGTGGAGGTCGCGGCGGACACGGCGGCGGCGGCCGTCACTAAACGCCGGATTTGCAACAAGTTGTATCGCGTCGCGCGAGCGGCCCGGCGCCCGCCGCGCGCCGACCCGACGAACCCGGGCCCCATCCGGCGTGCTCGCGTCGGCATCATCGACGCCTCGCACGGACCCGGTCGAACACACCGGAATGGCAGATCCTCCGTTCCGGATCTCGTCGACGGCCACGCCGCCCGATCTGACGTTTCCGCCCTTTACCCGCCGGATCACGGCTATCCCGGGCGGCAGCACGTCGATCTGCGTCAGACGAACCTGCTCCGCATCGAGCCACGCATCGTCGACACCAGCAACACGTATCTGATCGCGCATGCAGACGCCGCTCCACCCTAAAGACACCATCGAGTGCCCCGTGCATCGACACCGAGGCGATGAGTCCTGTCGCCGCCGTGAGATCAGCGCAAGGAAAGCCGCGCAAAGACAAGCGCTGGGTCACGCATCTGCAGCGACGCACATCGCGACGCGAAACCGGATGGCGGCGACGCGTACCGGAATGGCGATCGCCGGCAGGACATGCGCATGAAAACGGATAAGCACGGCGCAACCCGCCGGCACGCTCACCCGATTGCATCCACGCCACAGACACCACGGGCCGCGCGATTGCGCGGCCCGTGGCACATCCCGCATCCGCCCGGGCGCTTACCAGCCGGCCGGCTGCGGCTGCGCATACCCGTAGTTGCCGTAGCCGCCATACCCGCCGCCCGACGGCGCCGCGCCGCACGCAACGTACGCGCGCTGATACTGGTCGTAGCAATAGCCCGGGGGCGGGCCGGAATAGGCCGGCGCCGGCTGATACTGCGCCTGCTGATAGACCGGCGCGCTCTGATAGACGGGGGCGCTTTGATAGACCGGCGCCTGGTAGGCGACGACGGGCGGCGCGGGATTCAGCGCCGACGTGACGATCGCTCCCAGCACGGCGCCGCCGATCAGCGCGCCGACGATGGCGCCGCCGCGATCGTGCGCGGAAGCCGGACCCGCGACGGCCAGACTGCCGGCCAACACCAGAACTGCCGCGATCTTCTTCATGATGCTCTCCACTCGACGTGGTACGTGATGGAACGCAGTGTGGCCGCTGTCCACCGTAATAGATGCAGCAAGTGGTAACCCGGCATTACGCGTGTCACAGGTGCGCGCAAGCACCGTGCGGCGCCTCGTGCCGCCGGATACGCCGCGCGCCCTCGTTTCGTCCCGGATGCGCGGTCGGCGCGCGCCATGCTACGATTTTCCGTATCACGGAGACCCACATGAGCCCTGAGATCGCCTACCGGTTCGATCACCACTACGCGCCGCGCATCGCGCAGGCGATCGCCGGCCTGCTGGACGCCCGGCTCAGGACCGAAGTCGTCCCCTACGGCGGCCACGGCCATCCGACGCAGGTCCGCATCGTCAGCGTGACGGGCGAACACGTGCGCGGCTACGACCACCCGATCGACATCGGGCTGACCTGGGATATCGACGAGATCGAACGGCTGATGGAGGAGGAAGGCACGGCGCGCTTCGAGCGCTATCTGGCCGCGCTGCCGGCGAAGCTGCCGGCCTGGCAGGACGCGCGCGGCATCGACTTCGGCTCGCGCACGCAGGCCGATCCGCTCGTGCTGATCGGCGGTCTCGACTTCGAGGCGTAAGCCGCGCTGCGGCTCGCGTCGGACGCCGCGCGCGAACAGCCGCCCACCGGCATCGCACGCCCGCCCGATACGCCCGCCGGCCGGCTCGCGCCGCACCTCCCCCCGGCTTCACGATCCGAACGCCGGTGATACACTCGATCAGTTCACGCCGCGCGCCGCGCGCATCCGCCGCCGCGCGCAGGCGTCATTCTGTCGATCCCTTACAAGGAGGCCCCCATGGCTGATTTCCGGCTCTGGACCGACGAGTTTCCCGCGAACGGCTTCATGCCGAAAGCGCAGGAGTACAACCACGCAGGCTTCGGTGTCGATGGCGGCAATCGGTCGCCCGCGCTGCACTGGGAAGGCATCCCCGCCGACGCGAAAAGCCTCGCGCTGACGGTCTACGATCCCGACGCGCCGACCGGCAGCGGCTTCTGGCACTGGGTCGCGTTCAACCTCCCGACGGATTCGACCGGCCTGCCGGCGAACGCGGGCGCGACGGGCGGCGCGCAGCTGCCGGCGGGCTCGCTGCAGGTCCGCAACGACTACGGCGACGACGGCTTCGGCGGCGCCGCGCCGCCGCGCGGCGACAAGCCCCATCGCTACATCTTCCGCCTGCATGCGCTGAAAGTGGACAGCCTGCCCCTCACCGCGGACACGACCAACGCGGTCGCGCGCTTCATGATCCATCTGAACGAAATCGACTCGGCGACCTACACCGGTCTCTACGAATTGAAGTAAGCCGCACCGGCCGGGCTCGACGCCCGGCCTTTTTGTTTGGCCCACCCGTTGCGCGCGCAACGATCGTGCCGGCACCCGGCTCCGTCGCGCGCCCCCCGCCCACTTCATCCGTTCCGCCATGAACGCCGATACCGGCCTGCCCCTTCCCCAGCGCTACTGGGCCATTCTGTGCGTCGCGCTCGGCATCACGCTCGCGGTGCTCGACGGTGCGATCGCGAACGTCGCGCTGCCCACCATCGCCCGCGACTTGCGCGCATCCGACGCCGCGTCGATCTGGATCGTCAACGCATACCAGCTCGCGGTGACGATCTCGCTGCTGCCGCTCGCCGCGCTGGGCGACCGGATCGGCTACCGGCGCGTCTACATCGCGGGGCTCGCGCTCTTCACCGCGGCGTCGCTCGGCTGCGCGCTGTCGGGCTCGCTGACCTCGCTCGCGGTGCTGCGCGTGATCCAGGGCTTCGGCGCGGCCGGCATCATGAGCGTCAATACCGCGCTGGTCCGGATGATCTATCCGTCCTCACAGCTCGGCCGCGGCGTCGCGATCAACGCGATGGTTGTCGCGCTATCCTCGGCGGTCGGGCCGACCGTCGCGTCGGCGGTGCTCGCCGTCGCCTCGTGGCCGTGGCTGTTCGCGATCAACGTGCCGATCGGCGTCGCAGCGGTATTCGGCAGCCTGCGCGCGCTGCCCGCCAATCCGGGCCGCGACGCGCGCTACGACTACCTGGGCGCGGTGATGAACGCCTGCGTGTTCGGCCTGCTGATCGTCGCGGTCGACGGACTCGGACACGGCGAAAACCATGCCTACGTCGCGGCGGCCGCGCTCGCCGCCGTCGTGATCGGCTACTTCTTCGTGAAGCGGCAGCTCGTGCAGCCCGCGCCGCTGCTGCCGGTCGACCTGCTGCGGATTCCGATCTTCGCCTTGTCGATCGGCACGTCGATCGCGTCGTTCACGTCGCAGATGCTCGCGTTCGTCGCGTTGCCGTTCTGGCTGCAGAACACCCTCGGTTTCTCGCAGGTGCAGACGGGGCTCTACATGACGCCGTGGCCGCTCGTCATCGTGTTCGCCGCGCCGCTCGCCGGCGTGCTGTCCGACCGCTACTCGGCCGGCATGCTCGGCGGCATCGGGCTCGCGCTGTTCGCGGCGGGCCTGCTGTCGCTCGCGACGCTCGGCGCCTCGCCGGCGCCGCTCGACATCGTCTGGCGAATGGGGCTGTGCGGACTGGGCTTCGGCCTGTTCCAGTCGCCGAACAACCGCGCGATCCTGTCGTCCGCGCCGCGAGAACGCAGCGGCGGCGCGAGCGGCATGCTCGGCACCGCCCGCCTGACCGGCCAGACGTTCGGCGCCGCGCTGGTCGCGCTGATCTTCGGCGTTGCGCCGCAGCACGGACCGACCGTCGCCCTCTACGCGGCCACCGCCTTCGCCACGCTGGCGGCCGTCGTCAGCCTGTTCCGCATCCGCCCGCAGCGCAGCGTACCCGCGCTCTGAGCCGCCTTCGCGCACGCCGGATCGCACTCCGGCGCGCGCCGCCTGTCCAACGCATACCCGCGCCGCGCGGCTCCGCACCTTCCATTCGCCGCATCCGGCGACGGGTATCGGATGGCTTTTCGCCACCGTCAGGAGGGTGCCATGTCATTGATCGTCGCCGCCCGCTTCACGACCCAGCCCGCCGCCGAAGCCGCCGCCCGGCGGCTGTTCGAACACGGCTTCGTCGCAGAAGACGTCAGTCTCTTTTTCGTCAACCCGCGCGGCCAGCACGCGCGCCACGCGTCGGAGCACCTCAGCCCCGCCGCCGTCCCGCCGCCCGACGCGCATCTGCACGCCAGCCGGCACACGATGATCGGCGCGGTCGCCGGCGCGATCTGCGGGGTCGCGCTGTTCGCGCTCGTCACGCCGTCGCTCGTCATCGCGCTGTGCGCGGCCGGCGTGGGCGCCTATCTGGGCGCGATGATCGGCCGGTCGGTGCATCTGCGCGATTTTTCTCGGCAGCATTTGCGTACGCTCCGGCAAGACGCCGTGCATCACGAGACGCGCGCGTCGGGCATGCTGGTTGCCGTGCACGTGACCCCCGACACGCAACGCGACGCCGCGCTGGCGCTCGCTGACGCGGGCGGCCAGGACGTCGAACGGGCGAACGGCCGCTGGCAGCTCGGCCGCTGGTCGGATTTCGATCCGACCCGAGCACCGACGCTCGTCGACAGCGATGCCGAAATGACTCAACGGCCCGCCTGATTCGGGCGGACCGCTGACGGAAAACCGGGATTGAAGGGGCGGCGCGAGCCGCAGGAGGAAGGCTGCGCGCGTCAGGTCGCGGCGATCGCGTCGAGCAAGAAGCGGCAGCGCGCGTCGACGCTCGCGCGCGGCAGTTCGATCAGCCGGTAGCCGTGCGCGGCATAGGTGTCGAGCATCGTGTCGTGGGTGCGGACCGCCTCCGCATAGTCCTGCCTGCGCTCCGCGTCCTGCGTGTAGATGTCCGGCCAGGGCGGCGCGACGAACACCGTGCGGTGATAGCGAAACCGGTCGGCGGCGGCGAGCGCGTGCGCCGGCACGGCCAGCCCGGCGAGTGCCAGATAGCCGAGCACGTCGGGCACGCCGCGATCGAAGAACACCGGTCCGACGGTGCGCCGGGCCAGACCGTGCGAACGCATCTCCCATCCCAGCATCGCGTCGGCGAACGCGGCCGGATCGAGCCACGGCAGCGCGCGGCCGCCGATCGCCATCTGATCCCGGATCACGCCGCGCCCGGCCTCCTGCGAACGCGCGTAGCCGCGCGCCTCCAGCGCATCGATCAACGTGCTCTTGCCGGAGCCCGGCCCGCCCGTGACGACGAAAAAGCGCTGTGCCGCCGCGGCGTCATGCATTGGCGACGCGCCGGCCCGCCCGCTGCGTGACCGAAACGGCGGTCGCGACGCTGCGCAGGTCCGAAAGGCACGATTCCCGCCACACCGACAGATCGTTGCGCTGCAACGAGGCGAAATTCTCCGCATGGCGTGCCTGACGCTCGGCGAGCGGCATCGACAGCGCCCGTTCGAGCGTTTCGGCCGTCTGCGACAGGTCGAACGGATTGACGAGCAGCGCACCCTGCAGTTCGGCGGCCGCGCCGGCGAATTCCGACAGCACGAGCACACCCGGATCGGCCGGATCCTGCGACGCGACATATTCCTTCGCAACCAGGTTCATCCCATCGCGCAGCGGCGTTACATAGCCGACCTGCGATAGCCGGAACAGCGCCATCAGCAGATTCCGCTCGTACTTGCGGTTCAGATATTGGATCGGCGTCCAGTCGAGCTGGGAGAAACGGCCGTTGATGCGCCCCGCCTCGCCCTCGAGCGTCTGGCGGATGCGTTGATAGCTCTGCACGTCCGAGCGCGTCGGCGGCGCGATCTGCACCATCGATACACGGCCCTGCCAGCCGGGCGCGTTGGCCAGCATCCGTTCGAACGCCTGGAAGCGTTCGACGAGCCCCTTCGAATAATCGAGCCGGTCGACGCTCATCACGAGCTTGCGGCCGCCCATCGCCTCGCGCAGCGCCTTCACCGGCTTGCGCGCGCCGTGCTGCACGGCCGCCTTCGCGATCGCGTCCGGATAGATGCTGATCGGATACGCGGCGACCTTCACCATCCGACCGTGCGCATGCAGCATGCCGTCGTCGCTGGACATGCCCAGGCCGCGTCGCTCGATGTAATCGACGAACGCCTGCTTGTCGGCTTCGGTCTGGAAGCCCGCCACGTCGTACGCGCACATGAACTTCACCAGTTCCTCGTGCGGCGGCACCGCACGCAGGATTTCGGGCGTCGGGAACGGGATGTGGAGGAAGAAGCCGATCGGGTTCTTCACGCCCAGCTCGCGCAGGCAGTGCGCGAACGGCAGCAGATGATAGTCGTGCACCCAGATGATGTCGTCGGGCTCGATCAGCACGCTCAACTGCTTTGCCAGCGACGCGTTCACCCGCAGGTAGCCCGCGTACTCCTGGCGGTCGAAGCGCGCGAGATCGCCGCGGTAGTGGAACACCGGCCACAGGGTCGCATTCGAGAAGCCGCGATAGTACTGGTCGTAGTCGCGGCGCGTCAGGCCGACGGTCGCGTAGGTGACGTTGCCGTCCTGCTGGATCGCCGGCTCGCCGGGCGCGCCGGCAATCTCGCCGTTCCAGCCGAACCAGACGCCGCCGGTTTCCTGCAGCGCGTCGAGCACGCCGACCGCAAGCCCACCCGCCGAAGGGCGGGCATCCTGGCCGGCCGCCACACGATTCGATACCACGATCAATCTGCTCATTACGGCTTCACCTCCTTTGCTGGATCGACAAGGGCAGCGGGACGCGGGCCCCGTTGCCTCGGGCCGGCGGTATCCCGCTTTCGACGATTCACTTCAGACGATGGACGGACGGCGACGGCGGCCGCGACGCATTCAGGCGTCCTGCTCCGAACCCAGATCGCGCTGATAGTCGAGCCCTTCGGGACGGGCGCCGCCCTGATTGTGGTCGCCGTCGGCAGGCGGGTCGGAAGACGGCCCGGCGGGCGCGGACGAAGCCGGCCCGGAAGCCGGCTGCGCGGGACCGGGCCTTGCGTCCGGCCCTTGGCGAGGGCGCCTGGGGCGCCGCATGGCGGGGTGTCTCATGAGCGGAGCGGCATTTCGCCGTCGTTGAAACAGTCCATAGAGATTCAGTCTAGGTGGGAATCCGCGGCGCCAAGGTAACAATTACATTCAATTTGTAACGATGCGACCCTTGCGAGCGCGTTTCCCCCACACTGTGCGCCGCCGATCCACCGGCTGCGTTTGTCAATTCTTTGCATTTCACCTTAGACAATTGCAGAACAATGATGCCGTACGCCGCATCGACGACGCTCGCGGCGCACGAAGACAGGACCGCAATCAGGGATGAACCATCGCATCGAACCGCGACAGCGCCGTTTGACGACCTGGGCCTTGCTCGGAGTCGCCGCTCTCTCGACACTGCTCGCCGGCTGCAACTCGCTCTATAGCGAAGGGGCGACGGCGGGCGCCGGCATCGCCGGCGCCGCCATCGCATCGAAAGTCACCAGCAACGCCGCCGCCGCGACCGGCATCGGCCTCGGCGCCGTTGCCGGCGCGCGAGCGGGCGTGCAATACACGCAACGCGTCGCGCACCGCTACTCGCAGGCGCAGATCGCGAATGCGGCCGGCCCGCTCGACGTCGGCGGCGTCGCGCCGTGGGCGACCCATCACACCTTTCCGATCGAAGAAGACGAACGCGGCCGCGTGACCGTGAGCCGCCTGATCAGCGTCGGCCCGCTCGACTGCAAGGAAATCGTGTTCTCGGTCGACAGTCCCGCAACCAAGGAGGCCGCCGCGCAATCGGCGTTCTACGTCGCCACGCTCTGCCGCGACGGTCCGACCTGGAAATGGGCATCGGCCGAACCCGCGACCGAGCGCTGGGGAGCGCTGCAATGAGCGTCTCCCGCGCGGTGCTGGCGGGCGCGGCCGCCGCGCTGCTGGCCGCCGCGTCGGCAGGCCTGAGCGGCTGCGGTTCGGTGGGCGCCGCCAGCGGCGCGCTGGCGGGCGCGGCCACCGGCCTCGTGACCGCCAATCCGGCGGTCGGCGTGGGCGTGGGCATCGCCGTGCAGGCGGCGACCGACGAAGCGGTCAACCGCACGATGAAGGCGCTGCACGAAAATCAGCAGAATGCGATCGCGCAGGTCGCCGGCGGCCTCGCGGTCGGCGAAACCCACGCGTGGAAGGTGAAGAACCGCGTACCGCTCGAGAACGGCGAAGGCGAGGTGCGCGTCACGCGCGCGTTCTCGACGTCGCTCGCGCTCTGCAAGGAGTTCGTGTTCTCGGTGAAGGACGGCGAGCGCGCCGACTGGTTCATGGCGAGCGCATGCCAGCAGCAGCAAGGATGGAAATGGGCGTCGGCGGAACCCGCGGTGGACCGCTGGAGCAACCTGCAATGAACCCGGCCGCCCGGCCGGGTATCCGTACTCGATCGGCGGCCGCGATCGCCGCGCCCGCCTGACGGTCAGATCTCGACGTCCTCGAGACTGAAGATCTCGGTCTGGTCGTTGTACGAGAAGATCTCGCCGTAGCGGCCCCAGTCGATCACCGCGTCGAGCGTTTCCTCGGCGGCGCTGTCCGACAGGAAATCCTCCAGCTCCTGTTCGAAGCGCACGCGCGGCGCGCGGTGGCCCGGCCGCTCGTTCAGCACTTTCTTGATCCGCGCCGCGAGCGGTACGTGGCGCAGCAGATGCTCGGCGAACATCATCTTGCGCTCCTGCGTGCCGAATTCGGCGAACACCCGCGCGGGCGGCGTCAGGAACACGTCCCCCTCGCGCACGTCCGCGAAGCCCAGATGCTGCAGCACTTCGGCGATCGGGAACAGATCGTCGACCTCCAGATGCAGCGTGCGGGCGATTTCCGGCATGTCCGCGCGGCCGTGATACGGCGGCGCCGCCAGCGTCTCGATCAGGCCGGCCATCAGGTTGGTCGACACCTGCGGCAGCCAGCTGCCCAGCTCCAGGCCCTTCTTGGTCGTCTCCGTCTGGCGCGCGGTCATCTTCGCGTAGATGTCGTCGACGAGACGCCGGAACGCGGGGTCGAGCCGATTGCGCGGATGCTTGAACGGCACCTTGATCTCGGCGATCACGCGGCCCGGATTCGACGACAGCACGAGGATCCGGTCGCACATGAACACGGCTTCCTCGATATTGTGGGTGACGATCAGCACCGACTTGATCGGCATCCGGCCCTGCGTCCACAGATCGAGCAGGTCGGTCCGCAGCGTTTCGGCCGTCAGCACGTCGAGCGCGGAGAACGGCTCGTCCATCAACAGCAGCGTCGGATCGACGACCAGCGCCCGGGCAAAGCCCACGCGCTGCCGCATCCCGCCCGACAGCTCGCGCGGATACGCGTTCTCGAAGCCGTCGAGACCGATCAGGTCGATCGCGGCGAGGGGGCGCTCGCGCCGCTCGCGCGCGCCGACGCCTAGCGCCTCGAGGCCCGCTTCCACGTTCTGCAGCACGGTGAGCCACGGGAACAGCGCGAAGGTCTGGAACACCATCGCGACGCCTTCGGCCGGACCGTCGAGCGGCTTGCCGAGATAGGTGATGTCGCCGCCCGTCGGCTCGATCAGCCCGGCGATGATGCGCAGCAGCGTCGATTTTCCCGATCCCGAGCGGCCGAGCAGGCCGACGATCTCGCCGGAACGCAGCGACAGGTTGACTCCGTCGAGCACCAGCAGCTCGCCTTGCGTCTTGTTGAAGCCACGGCTCACGTCATCGACGCGCAGGATTTCCTCGTCGACGCGCGTGGGCGCCGACGACGTCTGAACGGGTGCGTTTACAGCATTCGGATTTTGCATCGCGTTTCGCTCTCAATCGGTCTCAATCAAGCCGCAGCTTCGCTTCGGCATAGGCGTACAGCGGACGCCACAACACACGGTTGAACAAGGTGACGAACAGGGACATCACGGCGATGCCCAGGATGATCTTCGGGAAATCGCCCGCGGCCGTGGTCTGCGCGATATAGGCGCCCAGGCCGTGCGCCTCGATCTTGGTGTCGCCCCACTGGACGAACTCCGACACGATACTGGCGTTCCACGCGCCGCCCGACGCGGTGATCGCGCCCGTGATGTAGTACGGGAAGATGCCGGGCAGGATCGCCTGGCGCCACCATTGCCAGCCGCGAATGCGGAAGTTGGTCGCGGCTTCGCGATAGTCGTTCGGATACGAGGTCGCGCCGGCGATCACGTTGAACAGGATATACCACTGGGTTCCGAGCACGATCAGCGGCGACAGCCAGATATCCGCGTTCAGGTGGAAGCGCGCGATCACGATCACGAACACCGGGAACAGCAGGTTGGCCGGGAACGCGGCGAGGAACTGCGCGATCGGCTGGACCTTCTCGGCGAGCGCGGGGCGCAGGCCGATCCAGACCCCGATCGGCACCCAGATCACCGACGCGATCACGATCAGCAGCATCACGCGCAACAAGGTGATGAGGCCGAGCACGAACACGTGGCCGACCTCCGCCATCGACACGCCCGTCTGCACGTAAAGGATCACGCGCCACACCACGTAGATCGTGCCGGCGATCACGAGGATCGCCCAGCAGATGTCGGCGACGCGCGACGCCTTCTTCTCGACGCGCGGCAGCGCGAAGCGCACCCCGCCGAACGACGGCAGCCGCAGCGGAATCCGGGCCGCCTTCGCGAACAGCCAGCCGGCCGGCACCAGCAGCTGGTGAATCAGCCGCGTGCGGCGCACCAGGTCGAGCAGCCAGGACTCCGGCGCATTGCCCGAGCTGGTGGTCTCCATCCGGAACTTGTCCGCCCACGCGACGAGCGGACGGAACAGCAGTTGGTCGTACGCGAGGATCACGATCGTCATCGCGAGAATCACCCAGCCGACGGCGTGCAGATTCTGATCGGTGATCGCCTGAGCGAGATACGCGCCGATGCCCGGCAGCGTGATCGTGTGATTGCCGACCGTGATCGCCTCGGACGCCACCACGAAGAACCAGCCGCCCGACATCGACATCATCATGTTCCAGATGAGGCCCGGCATCGAGAACGGCACCTCGAGCTTCCAGAAGCGCTGCCAGGACGTCAGGTGGAACCCGCGCGACACCTCGTCGAGATCGCGCGGCACCGTGCGCAGCGACTGATAGAAGCTGAACGTCATGTTCCACGCCTGGCTCGTGAAGATCGCGAAGATCGCGGCCAGCTCGGCGCCCAGCACGCGGCTCGGGAACAGCGCGAGGAAGAAGGTCACCGTGAACGAGATGTAGCCCAGCACCGGCACCGACTGCAGGATGTCGAGGATCGGCACGAGCACCATGCCGGCGCGCCGGCTTTTTGCCGCGAGCGTGCCGTAGACGAGCGTGAAGACGAGCGACGCGACCATCGCGGCGAGCATCCGCAGCGTGGTGCGCAACGCGTACTCGGGCAGGTTCGACGGATCGAGCGAGATCTTCTGCGTGTCCAGCACGGCGATGGGCGCCATCGTCTGGTGGAAGCCGACCGCCGCCATCGCGATGATGCAGATGATCAGCGGGAACGCAATGAAGTCCCAGCGGTTCGGCAGGACCCGCCACGCGGATGCGTTGGCGATCCGGTTCGGATTGAATCCGAGATCCATCAGGCGCCCTCCCCGGCAAGGCCGTAAGAATCGAAAAATAAGGCCAGAAAGCGAATATGACTCATGGCTTGGCGCGCGGACGCGATCAATCGTTTTGACTTCGGACACCACCGGAGCGGCCGCGCATCCCTCGCACATCGGCTCCGTGCGCAAGCAGAAATCACGCTGCTTTGCGACGGCACGACACTACTACATCCTGTATTTCAGGCACAACCTTCTGGGTCGCTACGGTGGAAATTCCCCCACAGCCGCAGGCAAGGCGAGCCCGGAACGGGTGGGCGGCAGGGGAATCTGAAAGGAGTTGTAGGCTGCTTGCCAACCGGCGGGAGCGGGTCTACAGGCCGCGATTATGCCGTGATCCGGCCCGCCCGTGAACCCGCCACGTGCCGGCAGGGGCCAAAAACGAGACTTTCGTCGGCAGAGGCGCGCGGCGAAGCAGGTATGATCGGGATTCGCCCCGTGAGGATGGATGGTTAATTAGCTGGAGGGATGAATGGCAGGAAATCTGGTAATCGTATGCCGCGACCAGGACGCCGAAGCGTTCTATCACCTGATGCAGGAATACGGGACGTTCCAGACGAGGCTGTCGTCGACGGCCTGGTATCTGAACATGAACATCGTCCCCGAAACGCTGCAGGACGATATCCTGGACCGGCTGGGCAAGTACACGACGCTCTACATCTTCGATGCGAAGAGCGTCACCTACAACACGATCGACAGCAACGCCGCCGAGACGCTCAGCACGCTCTTCGGCGAATGATCCGCCGCCGGCGGCAGCCTGCCGCCCGGCACCCGCGCCCGGCCAGCCCCGCCGGCCGCGCAGCGGCTGGCGCCCGCCGCTCCGCCGTCAGGACGCCGCGACCTGCGGCTCTTCCTTCGACATCACGTCGAGCGGGAACGTCATCGTGACGCGCAGCCCGCCCTCTTCCCGATTGCCGATATCGCAGGCGCCGCCCGTGCGCTGCACGAGCCGCTCGACGATCGCGAGCCCGAGCCCGCTGTGCCCGTTGCCGCCCCGTGCCGGGTCGAGCCGCACGAACGGCCGGCTCGCGTCCGCCAGATCGCGCGGCGCGATGCCCTTGCCGTGGTCGCTGACCGTCAGGGTGTAACCGCTGCCGGTGCGCGCCGTCGAGATCACGACGGGGGGCGCGCCGTACGCATGAGCGTTGTCCAGCAGATTCGACAGGATCCGGTCGAGCGACGCGGTCGGCAGCCGGAACCCGGCGCCGGCACCCAGCTCGGTCTGCACGGCGGGCGCATTGGGCGCCACCGCGCGGTAGGTTCGCGCTACCCGCTCGCAGGCCTGATCGACCGCCACGACCTCGCTGCGATCGGCGCCGCCGTGGGCGAACACCAGGAACTGGTCGACGATGTGCGACATCGAGTCGACGTCGCGCACCACACCGTCGCGCAGGCGCGCGTCGTCCATCATTTCGGCCCGCAGCCGCATCCGCGCGAGCGGCGTGCGCAGGTCGTGCGCGACGCCCGCGAGCATCACCGCGCGGTCGTTCTCCGCGCTCGACACCTGCTGCACCATCTGGTTGAAGCCGTGCGTCAGCTGGCGCAGTTCGCGCGGCCCCCGCTCCCGCACCGGCGGAACCGGCATGCCGCGGCCGAAGCGCGCGACCGCGCGCGCGAGCGAACTCAGCGGCTGCTGCAGCTGCCAGGCCGCAAACAACGCGGCCATCACCGCCGCGGAGAAGATGGTCGCGAGCCACATCACCATCCGGTCGAGCGAGCGCGGCGGGCGCAGCGGCTGCGCGGGCACCACGATCCAGTCGCGGTCGGAGGGCTCCTTCACCCACAGCACGGGCGGGCGGCCCGGCGCCCCGATCCGCACCTGCGTGCCGGCCGGCATCCGCTCGCGCAGATCCTCGACGAAACGCCGCAGCGGCGGCGGCATGTCCTGGTCGCCGGCCGGCACGTCGGCGCTGTCGGGCGCGACGAGCCGGACCCGCGACGGCAACGGCAGGTCGGGGGTGCGCTCGACGTGCTGCCGCACCGCATCGACCAGGAACGCCGCCTCCTCGACCGCATAGCGCGTCTGGAACTGGTTGCGTTCGAGCCTGATCGCCGTGTACCACGCGAAATGCGACAGCAGCAGCACGCCGACCACCAGCAGCGCGAGCCGACCGAACAGCGAATCAATGGGTTTGCGCATGAGCCTCGCCGTTCGGCACGAAGACGTAGCCGCGGCCCCGGACGGTCTGGATGAAACGCGGCGTCGACGGATCGGTTTCCAGGATGCGGCGCAGGCGCCAGACCTGCACGTCGATGCCGCGATCGGTGCCGTCGTACTCCGGCCCGTGCAGCAGTTCGAGCAGCCGTTCGCGGGTCAGCGTGCGCAGCGCGTTGTTGACGAAGATCTTCAGCAGAGCGAATTCGCTGCTCGACAGCGTCGCGGGCTTGCCGTCCACCGCCAGCGTGCGCGCCTGGAAATCGAGCAGGAAGCGGCCGAACGCATAGGGCTCGCGCTGCTCGGGCGCCGCCGCCGACGGCGTCGTGCGGCGCCGCCGCAGCACCGCCTGCACGCGCGCGAGCAGCTCGCGCGGGTTGAACGGCTTGCCGAGGTAGTCGTCCGCGCCGAGCTCGAGGCCGACGATGCGGTCGACGTCGTCCGCGCGGGCCGTCAGCATGATGACGGGGATGTCGTCGCCCGACGCGCGCAGCTGCCGCAGCGCGGTCAGCCCGTCGACGCCCGGCATCATCAGGTCGAGCACGATGAGGTCGGGCCGCTCGCGTTCGAGCCGCTTCTCCAGCGACGCGGCGTCGTGCAGCACCGATACCTCCATGCCCTGGCGCACGAGATAGTCGCGCAGCAGGTCGCGCAATTCTTGGTCGTCGTCGACGATGAGGATCTGTGTAGTCATGGCGTGAAGTTTACCGTGCGAGTTGGATGACTTAGGAGAAAGAAACCCGGCAAAGGGTTACTGGGGGTTACGACGCAAGCCAAGTGTAATAGCCCGTAAACACGGCCGCGCGCCACGTAACACAGCACTTCGGCGCCTTGACTACGCTGCGTCTTACCGGATGCCGACCGGCAACAGGCAGCACGCCTGAAGCCGGCCCCATCGCCGGACCTTATTAAACAGGAGTTTCCGAAATGTATAAGAAGACGTCCCGCGTGGCCATCGCCGCCGCCGCCGTGCTCGCTCTCACCTTCGGCGCCGCTGCCCGGGCCCAGACCGCCGATGCGCCGCCGGCCGGCCCCGCCGCTCACCAGCCATGGCATGGCGGCCATGAAGGCGGCCCGTTCATGATGATGAAGCGCCTGCACGACAAGCTGAACCTGTCGGCGGCGCAGGAGCAACAATGGCAGGCCGCCGTCGGCACCATGAAGCAGAACGGCGAGGCGATGCGCAAGAACCACGAACAGCTCCGCCAGCAGTTCCAGGCGCAGCAGAACCAGCCGATTCTCGACATGAACGCGCTGCATGCGGCCCGCCAGCAGGTCGAGCAGCAGAACGCGCAGTTGCGCGAGCAGTCGTCGGCCGCCTGGCTGTCGTTCTATAACGGCCTGAACGACCAGCAGAAGACCACGGTCAGCACCGCGTTCAAGGAGCGCATGGCGAAGATGGCGCAGCGCCGCGAGAAGATGAAGCAGCACTGGCAGCAGCACCGCGCGGCGCAGGGCGCCTCGGCAAGCGCGCCGGCCCAGCCGCAGTAACAGAGTGAATCGCGGCCCCTCGCGAGCCGCAAGCGACAACGCCGCGGCAGGGTTCCCCCTGCCGCGGCGTTGTCGCATCGGCGGGAACCCGACAGGCCCCCGCGCCGTCCGGCCCGTCCTCAGGCCAGATCGAACAGCAGCACCTCGGCGCGCTTGCCGTGCTCGAACGACACGGTGTCGATCCCGGCGATCCGCACGCCGTCGCCCGCGGCCAGCGCCTCGCCGTTGACCGATACCTCGCCGCGCGCGACATGCACATAGACCCGCCGCCCGGCCGGCACGCGGAAATCGGCCCGCTCGGCACCGTCGAACAGCCCCGCATGGATCGACGCATCGGTACGCATCGACACCGAGCCGTCGCGCCCGTCTGGCGACGCGACGAGACGCAGCCGGCCGCGCTTGTCGTCGTCGGTGAAGCGCCGCTCCTCGTAGCCGGGCTTGCCGCCCCGCTCGGTCGGCAGCAGCCAGATCTGCAGCAGGTGCAGCGGCTCCTCCCGCGACGCGTTGTATTCGCTGTGCATGATGCCGGTCCCGGCGCTCATCCGCTGCACGTCGCCCGGCCGGATGATCGAGCCGTTGCCCATGCTGTCGCGATGCGCGAGCGCTCCTTCGAGCACATAGGTGACGATCTCCATGTCGCGGTGCGGATGCATGCCGAAGCCGCGCGTCGGCGCGATGCGGTCGTCGTTCAGCACGCGCAGCGCGCCGAACTGGAGGTGCGCTTCGTCGTAGTAGTCGGCGAATGAAAAGCTGTGATGGCTGTCCAGCCATCCATGATTGGCGTGGCCGCGGTCGGCGGCGCGACGAATCTGGAACATGGGGTTCTCCGCTTGAAATTGATCTGTAGCCAATGTATGGGCGGGGTGCCCTTGCAACAATCCGCGCCAATGCACCGGATCGTTGCCTGGATAGAGTCAATTGCCGCACGGGACGAGGGCCGGCAGGCGCCGCCGGTTTCTTCCGGCCCGGGGCCGGCGTTCGGGTAAAATACCGCGCTTTTGGCCGCCCCTCCCCTGGAGGACGCGAGAAAAGCCGGCGAACGCGAATTTTGGCTACCTAGAATACGGCCGGCGCGCGGCGGGCCCGGATTGCTCCGGCCCCGCGGCCCGGGAAGTCTGGAAGAGGAACGACATGAAGAAGCTCGCCCTGTGCGCCCTCCTTGCCCTCGCGGCAGGCGGCGCCTTCGCGAAAGAATGGAAGACCGTGCGGATCGGCGTCGACGCCAGCTATCCGCCGTTCGAATCGACGGCCCCCAGCGGCGACATCGTCGGTTTCGACGTCGACCTGACCCGGGAGGTCTGCAAGCGGATCAACGTGAAGTGCGTGTGGGTCCCGCAGGATCTCGACGGCATCATCCCCGCGCTGAAAGCGAAGAAGTTCGACGTGATCGTGTCGTCGCTGACGATCACCGACAAGCGCCGCGAACAGATCGATTTCTCCGACAAGCTGTACGACGCGCCGGCGCGGATGATCGCGCCGGCAGGCTCGCCGCTGCGGCCGACGCTCGCCTCGCTGAAAGGCCGGCGGGTGGGCGTCGAGCAGGGCTCGACCCAGGAAACCTTCGCGAAGACCTACTGGGAGCCGCAAGGCGTGACGATCGTCCCGTACCAGAACCAGGATCAGGTGTACGCCGATCTGGAATCGGGCCGCCTCGACGCGGCGCTGCAGGATGAGTTGCAAGCCGATTACGGCTTCCTGCGCACCCCGCGAGGCCAGCGTTTCGCGTGGGCCGGCCCGGCCGTGCAGGATCCGAAGACGCTCGGCGACGGCACGGCGATGGGCCTGCGCAAGGAGGACGGCGACCTGAAGGAGAAGATCAACCGGGCGCTGGCCGCCATGCACAAGGACGGCACGTACGACCGGCTGTCGCACCGGTACTTCTCGTTCAGCATCTATTCGGCGAAGTAGGTCGTCGGCCGGGGCCGCCCGCGCAGACGGGCAGGCCGCTCCGGCAGTCGAGGATTCAACCACGCGCTGCCCTCGCCTCGGCCGGGCAGTCCGATACGCACGGGGCGTTCCGCGCAGCAGGCGGGACGCGTCTTTCGCGGCGCCGACGACGCGCCGTCGAGGACTACATATGTTTCTTCAAGGCTACGGCCCGCTGATTCTTTCCGGCACCTGGCAGACCGTCAAACTCGCGGTCCTGTCGCTCGTGCTGTCGTTCCTGCTGGGCCTGCTCGGCGCGACGGCGAAACTGTCGAAGAACCGGCTCTCGCACGGCGCGGGCACGCTCTATACGACGCTGATCCGCGGCGTGCCCGACCTGGTGCTGATGCTGCTGCTGTTCTACAGCCTGCAGATCTGGCTGAACCACCTGACCGACCTGATGAACTGGGACCAGATCGACATCGATCCGTTCGCGGCGGGCGTGCTGGTGCTCGGGTTCATCTACGGCGCGTACTTCACCGAGACCTTCCGGGGCGCGTTCCTGTCGGTGCCGCGCGGCCAGCTCGAGGCGGGCAGCGCGTACGGCATGACCAGTTGGCAGGTGTTCACGCGAATCATGTTCCCGCAGATGATGCGCTTCGCGCTGCCGGGCATCGGCAACAACTGGCAGGTGCTCGTCAAGTCGACCGCGCTGGTGTCGATCATCGGCCTGGCGGACGTCGTGAAGGCGTCGCAGGACGCGGGCAAGGGCACGCTGCGGTTCTTCTTCTTCACGCTGCTGGCCGGGGCGATCTATCTCGCGATCACGACGGTCTCGAACCTCGTGCTGATGTGGCTTGAAAAGCGTTATTCGACCGGCGTCCGAAAGGCAGACCTATGATCGACCTGATCCAAGAATACTGGCGCAACTACCTGTACACCGACGGCTATCGCTTCACCGGCCTCGCGATCACGCTGTGGCTGCTCGTCGTGTCGATCGGCCTCGGGTTCTGCCTGTCGATCCCGCTCGCCGTCGCGCGCGTGTCGAAGCGGAAATGGCTGTCGGGCGCCGTGTGGCTCTATACCTACGTGTTCCGCGGCACACCGCTCTACGTGCAGCTGCTGCTCTGCTACACGGGCCTCTACAGCCTGCAGTTCGTGCGCGGCACGCCGCTGCTCGATTCGTTCTTCCGCGACGGGATGAACTGCACGCTGCTCGCCTTTACGCTCAATACCTGCGCCTACACGACGGAAATCTTCGCCGGCGCGATCAAGGCGACCTCCTACGGCGAGATCGAGGCGGCCCGCGCCTACGGGATGTCGGGCTTCACGCTGTACCGGCGCGTCGTGCTGCCGTCCGCGCTGCGCCGCGCGCTGCCGCTGTACAGCAACGAGGTGATCCTGATGCTGCACGCGACCACCGTCGCGTTCACCGCCACCGTGCCCGACATCCTCAAGATCGCCCGCGACGTGAATTCCGCGACCTACATGTCGTTCCACGCGTTCGGCATCGCCGCCCTTCTCTATCTCGCGATCTCGTTTACGCTCGTGTGGCTGTTCCGCCGCGCCGAGCATCGCTGGCTCGCCTATCTGCGCCCGCAAGGCAAGTAACCGGCAGGAACCTGAATGAATACCCAGATGCACAAGCTTTTCGTCGACGATCTCCACAAGCAGTACGGCAGCAACGAAGTACTCAAGGGCGTGTCGCTGAAGGCGAACGCCGGCGACGTGATCAGCGTGATCGGCTCGTCCGGCTCGGGCAAGAGCACGATGCTCCGCTGCATCAACTTCCTCGAGCAGCCCAATGCGGGCCGCATCTTCGTCGACGGCGAGGAAGTGCGCACCGCGAAGGACAAGACGGGTGCGCTGAAGGCCGCCGATCCGAAGCAGCTGCAGCGCGTGCGCACCAAGCTCGCGATGGTGTTCCAGCACTTCAACCTGTGGTCGCACATGAACGTGCTCGAGAACGTGATGGAGGCGCCGGTGCACGTGCTCGGGCTGTCGAAGCGCGAAGCCGAGGAACGCGCGCGCACCTATCTGGAGAAGGTCGGGCTGGCGCCGCGGGTCGAGAAGCAGTACCCGTCGCATCTGTCAGGCGGCCAGCAGCAGCGGGTGGCGATTGCCCGCGCGCTGGCGATGGATCCTGACGTGATGCTGTTCGACGAGCCGACGTCGGCGCTGGATCCGGAGTTGGTGGGCGAAGTGCTGAAGGTGATGCAGAAGCTGGCGGAGGAAGGCCGGACCATGATCGTCGTCACGCACGAGATGGGTTTTGCGCGCAACGTATCGAATCATGTGATGTTTCTGCATCAGGGCCGCGTCGAGGAAGAAGGCACGCCCGCCGACGTGTTCGGCGGCACGAAGAGCGAACGCCTGAAGCAGTTCCTGTCCGGCAGCCTCAAGTAACGCCCTCCCGGTTCCCGCGCGCGGGCCGCGCCGGAACCGGGTTCGCCCCGCCCTCACCCCGCCGTCGCGGGCGCATCGTTCGCGACCGCGCGCAGCGCGTCGCCCGCCAGCCGATAGCGCACCCACTCGCGCTGCGCGCTCGCACCGAGTCCTTCGTAGAAACGGATCGCCGGCGCGTTCCAGTCGAGCACGCTCCATTCGAAGCGGCCGCAGCCGTGTTCGACCGCGATCCGCGCGAGCGTCTGCAGCAGGCGCTTGCCCGCGCCGCTGCCGCGAAAGCGCGGCGATACGTACAGATCCTCCAGGTACAGGCCCGGCTGGCCGAGCCACGTCGAGTACGAGAAAAAGTACACCGCGAAACCCGCCGCCGCGCCGTCCACCTCGCACATCAGCGCACGCGCGGGCGATGCCGCGCCGAACAGGCTGCGCCCGATCGAGTCGAGCGTCGTGACGACCTGTTCCTCGGCTTTCTCGTAGACCGCCAGCTCGATGATGAAGCGCAGGATCTGCGCGGCGTCGTCGGGTATGGCGGGTCGGATCTGGATAGTCACGGCTGGGGGCTCCTGGTCGGATCGGTCGAAAACGGCGGCCGGCGCGCGCAGGCTGGCGTCGGCGAAACCCTCATGCTACGGTTCGCTTTTGCATGCAGGAAGTGCAATTTCTTCATTCCGATATGAATTTCATGCATCCCAATCTGCGCCGGCTCGACCTTAACCTGCTGCTTGTCTTCGATGCGCTGTTCCGCCATCGCTCCGTCAGCGCGGCCGCCCAGGATATGGCGCTCAGCCCGTCGGCGCTGAGCCACGCGCTGGCGCGGCTGCGCAATGCGACGGGCGACGAACTGTTCGTGCGGCTCGGCAACGAAATGCAGCCCACCGTGCGCGCCGAACAGATGGCAGGCTGGGTCGGCGAAGCGCTCGACGTGATGTCGAAGGGCTTGCAGCACAGCCGCCGCTTCGATCCCGAGCACAGCGATCACACGTTCGTCTTCGCCGCGACCGATTACACCGCGTTCGCCGTGCTGCCCGCCTTCATCGCGCGCATGCAGCACGTCGCGCCGCGGCTGCGCTTCCGGATCGTCTATTCGAGCCGCAGGATCGCCACCGACGAACTCGCGTCGGGGCGCCTCGATTTCGCGCTCGGCTACCACGAGGATCCGGCCGCCGCCGCGCCGGGCATCGAGGAGTCCGACTGGTTTTCCGACGACTACGTGGTGATCGCCAGCGCGCACCATCCCCGGATTCGCGGGCGCTTGAGTCTCGATCAGTACCTGGCCGAACGGCATGTGGTCGTGACGCCGTGGAACGAGACGCGCGGCATGGTCGACGGCGTGCTCGACGCGCTCGGGCTTGCACGGCAAGTCGCCGTGCAGTTGCCCACCGTGCTGGCCGCGCCGTTCATCATCGGCGACTCGGCGCTATTGATGACGGTGCCGCAACGCGCGGCGCAGGCGCTGCGGCATGCGGCGCCGATCCGGATCTTCGACGCGCCGTTCGGCATCCCGCGCTACACGGTCAAGATCTACTCGCACGCGAAGCACGCGCGCACCGATGCGCATCAGTGGATCCGCGCGCAATTGCTGCACGCGGTGCCGTCGTTCGAATGATCCGGACACCCGCTTATTCATTACGAAATCCTTACCGGAATTCTTGCCTCCGCGCTTTACGCCCGCCACTTTTCAGCGTCAATAGTGGCAATCCTTGAGCCACCCGGCTCGAATCTCTGAATCCTTTACCGAGCAAGGGGTTGCGCCTTTTTTTCAGATGCATTTCGGGGTGCTGCCACACACCATTATTGCAATTTGGAGACACGGCCTAGTGAAACAACGATTTTCGTCGCCACCAAATTGTATTTTTGCTAAATTAGTAACCAAAGTAGCAAAACGAAGTTCATGAAAAGTAGTTTTACTTCATGACGACAGGAGACCCCGGCAGGCCATCACTGGCCGCACGGGCCCGCAAACGGCACCCCCGTCCGCTCGCTAACGTGCCCCGCCTATCCGGCCCCGCACGCGGTCTCCCTGGTTATCCCAATTTTGTCCGGAGCACGGTTCCGGACATCTCGCGTAGTACTGGGTTGACTTTTTGACAGGGTATGGAGGAGATGATGAAGAAAGCTTTGCTCGCGGCAGCACTGATGACTGCCGGGGTGGCGGCGCAGGCTCAAAGCAGCGTGACGCTGTACGGCCGTCTGGACGCCGGTATCGAATACATGAGCGGCCTGCCCAGCGCGAACGGCGGTAGCGCCAGCCGCTGGCGCGCGGAGAGCGGCAACTGGGGCACGAGTCTGTGGGGCTTGAAAGGCTCGGAAGACATCGGCGGCGGCAATAAGGTCGTGTTCCAGTTGGAAGGCAGCTTCGACACGATGAGCGGCAACGGCCCCGGCGCCGGCAGCCTCTGGAATCGCTGGGCGACCATCGGTATCGCCAACGACGCCTACGGTACCCTGCTGCTGGGCCGCGAACTCGCGATCGCGAACGGCGTGTGGGACTTCGACCCGTTCGGTCAATCGTCGTGGTCGACGGCATCGCTCGTGCGCGGCCGTAACTGGAACAAGACCAGCAACAACATTTCGTATCAGTCGCCGAAGTATTACGGCCTGGACTTCTACGGCCAGTTCTCGCTGTCGAACTCGACGAGCTTCAACGGCAACACCACGGCGGGCCAGCCGGGTCGCGCGGCAGGCGGCCAGGTCACCTACACGAACTCGCTGATCCAGGTGCGCGGTATCTATGACGAAACGCGCGACAGCAACGGCAAGTTCTCCGACGTGTTCAACTACTCGCGCGAATACTTCGCGGGCGTGAACGTGTTCCTCGGCCAGTTCAAGCTGCAGGCAGCCTACCAAGCCTCGCACGCGGACGGCACGGGCGGCCCGGCGGTCAACAACGGCATCACGACCACCCAGCAGGTGTGGGGCGGCGTGACGTGGCAAGCCACGCCGGCGGCCGCGCTGATCGCAGCCGTCTATCACGTGAACGCGAACAACGGCGGCGGCAACGCCAACATCTACACGGTCGGCGGCTCGTACAACCTGTCGAAGCGCACGCTGCTCGACCTCCAGGTCGCGACGGTGCGCAACAGCAAGACGGCCAACTTCGGCCTGAACGCGAACGGCGCGGGTACCGACGTGTCGACCGGCAATCCGAAATTCGGCGGCAGCCAGACGGGCGTGTACGCCGGCATCCAGCATCTGTTCTAAACCGACGGAACCACTCCGTTCGATCTAGCAAGAGTTTTCACGCTGCTGCGAGAGGCGCGTATCGGTGCGATACCCAACCGGGTATCGCACCATTTTTTATGGGCGCGAGATACGCCGCGCGTCGTGCGGGCGTGATGACGCGCCCCCATCGCAAGCACCGGATCAGGGTGGGGTCCGGCCGGATCCGCGACGAGCGCGCGCCTGCGGGAACAGGTTGAATACGATCGGCCCCGTGCCGTTGCCGGCCCACTCGCCGACCTCATTCGGCGGGAACCGGTTTCCTCCCGACGCGCACCGCGTCGCGATCCGCCCGTGCTCCCGATTTCCGCTCCACGGGTTGCGCAACGCAATTCCGCCGGCGGCCGAATTCGCCTCGACCGGCGCGTGCGTCGAAAAAGTCACGCGGCGCATCGCGCCGGCGTGCCGGCCATAGCAATGGGTATCGGTTCGCGCACTACGGATTCCGATCCGCTCACGCTATGCGGTCAAGGTCGAACGACAACGCAAAGGCGCGAGACGCGCCTCCATACGCGCTTCCCCCAAGAAAGGATTCGCTGTTCCGATGCGCCGCGTGAGCCATCCCGCCCGACGTCCCGGCGGCCTGCCGCGCAACGCCGCATCCCTCCCCTTCATTCGCACGCGGGGCTGCCGCCACGGCTGTTTAGCGCGTTTAAGTAAATTCGCCGACAGGGTTTCCTTGACAGCGTTGCGCAGATAGTTATGCTTTGTAAGCAACCTGACGCGCAGACGTAAGCAAGCTTCGAATTCGGCGACAGGCGCATATAAGCCAATTCATTAGTAATGCGATATTTAAGAGCGGTTTCGCCGCCACCCGGTTTTGGGCTCCGCAGGAACGCGGGCACCAGACGAAGCCGGGGCGGACACACCGCCAAGCTCATTCACAAGGAGGGCACATGCGAGGAAGACACTACGGCACGCTCATGGCGTGCCTGATGGGCCTGCTGCTGGGCGGCTGCAACGGCGACGACGGCGCGGCTTCGTCTCCGCTCGCCAAAGCGGCCGGCAGCGGCACGGCAAACGCGGGGAATGCAACGCAGGCCGGCGCGAACGGCGCGGCGAACGTCACGGCGAACACCGCACAGGCGGGCGCCGACGACGTCGCCGCCGAACCCTACGTCAAGGCCGCGCTGACCCAATACGTGAATCCGTTCATCGGCACGGCCAACGCCAGCGCCAAGGCCTCCGACCCGGTGCCGGCCGGCGAGCGCGGCGGCACGTTCCCCGGTGCGACGACGCCGTTCGGGATGGTCCAGTGGTCGCCGATGACGCCGAGCATCAAGCCGGGAGGCGGCAAGGACACGCCGGTCGGCTACGTGTACACCGAGAACACCATCATCGGCTTTCCGCTCACGCAGATGAGCGGCTCCGGATGCGACGGCAATTCCGGCGAACTGCCGATCATGCCCACGTTCGACCCCGCCGCCGTCGCTTCGAATCTCGTCAAGCCGGTAGCGAACTTCAAGCATGAAAACGAAACGGCATCGCCGGGCTACTATCGCGTCGCGCTAAACGACGGCATCACGGCCGAGCTGACCGCGACGACCCGCACCGGCTTCGGCCGCTTCAGCTTTCCGGACGGCACGAAGCCGGCGACGCTCGTGATCGACGCGACGCGCACCAACACCAAGACGTCGACGACCGGCAGCATGAGCTACAGCGGCAACGACGCGCTGTCCGGTTCGACGGTCGGCGGCGGCTTCTGCGGCGCCCGCAACTACACGGTCTACTTCCACATCCAGTTCGACCGGAACATCGACAAGACCGCGAGCGACCTCGGCAAGGGCAACGCGAAGATCCGCTTCGCGGCCAAGAACGGGCCGGTCCTGATGAAAGTGGCGCTGTCCTATGTCAGCGCCGCCAACGCGAAACGGAATCTCGATGCGGAAAACCCGTCGACGAACTGGAATTTCGACGCCGTGCGCAAGGCCGCGAACGACGCATGGGACGCGCGCCTGAACGCGATCCAGGTCGCGGGCGGCTCGAACACCGACAAGCGCAAGTTCTATACCGCGCTCTATCACTCGCTGCTGTCGCCGAACATCAACAGCGACGTGAACGGCGACTACATCGGCTTCGACCAGAAGGTCCATCAGGTGGCGAGCGGCCGCACCCAATACGTCAACTACTCGAACTGGGACATCTACCGCAGTCTGATGCCGCTCCTCGGCATGCTGTACCCGCGCGAGACGAGCGACATGCTGCAGTCGCTCGTCACCGACGCCGACCAGTGCGGCGCCATTCCCCGCTGGTCGCCGATCAACGTCGATCAGGGCATCATGCCGGGCGACTCCGGCGTGCCCGCCGTCGTCGGCGGCTATGCGTTCGGCGCGACCGGCTTCGATACCGCCGGCGCGCTCAAGTACATGAAGCTGGCGGGCAACAAGCGCGTCGTCCGCTGCGGCTCGACGATTCCCCGCGACGCCGACGACCGGATGGGCGACCACCTGGTACGCGGCTACGTATCGCTCAGCCGCGGCTGGTGGGCCGGATCGCTCACGCCGGAGTTCAGCACGGTGGATTTCGCGATCGCGTCGTTCGCGCAATCGCTCGGCGACGATGCCGCGCACCGTCAGTTCCTCGCGCGCGCCGCGCAGTGGAAGAACATGTACAACGCGCAGCAGAAGCAGATCCTGCCGCGCTACGACGACGGCTCGTGGAACCTGTCGCCCGTTCCGAATCAGGACATGGTCGAAGGCAACGCCGAGCAGTACACGTGGATGATGACGCACGACACGCGCGGGCTGTTCGCGCTCGCCGGCGGCAACGACGCCGTCGTCAAGCGGCTCGACGACTATTTCTCCGACCTCAACGCGGGGATGTCGCCGCCGCACTTCTACATCGGCAACGAGCCGAGCTTCGCGTCGCCGTGGCTCTACAACTGGGCCGGCGCGCCGTGGCGCACGCAGAAAGTGGTGCGCGACATCGTCAACGGCAACCCCGGCGAGAAGATCGCCGCGGTGTTCAGCGACGGCCCCGGGGGCCTGCCCGGCAACGACGACCTCGGCGCGGTATCGTCGTGGTACGTGTGGGCGGCGCTGGGCGCGTATCCGGCGATCCAGTCGGTCGGCGGACTGGCGCTGCACGCGCCCGTATTCGACAAGGCCGTGGTGCGCTGGGCCGACGGCGCGAAGCAGCTCGTGATCAACACCAGCGGCAACGGCGTCGAATCGCGCTACGTCCAGAGCGCCACGCTCAACGGCAAGACGCTCGACGCGCCGTGGGTGTGGCTGAAGGACGACCTGCGCGCGGTGGCGAAGCTCGACATCGCGCTGGGCTCCGCTCCGTCGCAATGGGGGAAGGCCGGCGCCGGCCGCCTGCCGTCCTACGGCCTCGACGGCTTCGCGAGCGTCGCCGACGCGGTCAACAACGTCGGAGCCGGCGCGAAAGGCTCGAAACCGGATCTCGCCGCCGAGGGCTACACCTTCGACGGCGCCGGCTGGCGCTATTCGCAGGAAGCCCTGGCCTCGGCCGGTGCGAAACCGAACGCGGTCCTCAACCTCAACGGCATGACGTTCGCGTGGCCGGACGGCAAGACAGGGCTCGACAACATGATCGTGCAGGGCCAGACGATCACCTTCGCGACGCCGGTGCGCGGCAAATCGCTGTCGCTGCTGGGCAGCGCGAGCAGCGGCCCGTCGGCCGGCAAGCTGACCGTGACCTACGCCGACGGCACGCAGGCGACCTTCGACCTGAAGTTCGACGACTGGACCCTGAACGGCGGAAGCCGGCAACCCGGCGCCTACAACACGATCGCGCTGACGACCCGGACCCGGGTGCAGATGGACGGCAGCGAGGACGGCGTCTCGGCGAAGGTGTTCCAGTGGACGCAAGCGCTCGATCCGGCGCGCGCGGTCAGGAGCGTGACGTTCCCCTATCAGGTCGACCAGGGCCGCCAGCACGTGTTCGCGATGGCGGTGGGCGGATAGCGCGACCGGGTTGGCCGGCAGTCGCCGGGCGCGCGGACCGCGGGTAGCGGGTCCGCTCCGCTCGGCGATGGCAGGGAAGCGTCACGCCGTACCCGGGAATGCGAGATCGGGATGGACAAGCGCCGTGCGAACCCCGACGTGTTGGGAAACGGCCGGGGCACGGAGCCGCCGGACGCCGGGCCCGGCGGCATGCGGCGAACCCCGCGGCGGTAAAAGAAAACGGAACGACGCAACGGCGCATCGCGCGCCGTTCGCTCAGACCGCGGCTTCGTTCTCCTCGCCCGTGCGGATCCGAATCACCCGCTCGACGTCCGACACGAAGATCTTGCCGTCGCCGATCTTGCCCGTGCGCGCGGCGCCGATCACAGCGTCGATCACCTGATCGACCTGGCTCGCCGCGACGACCACCTCGATCTTCATCTTCGGCAGGAAATCGACCACGTATTCCGCGCCGCGATACAGCTCCGTATGCCCTTTCTGGCGGCCGAACCCCTTCACTTCGGTCACGGTGAGGCCCGTCAGACCGACTTCGGCGAGCGCCTCGCGAACCTCGTCCAGCTTGAACGGCTTGATGATGGCGGTGATGCGTTTCATGATGAATCCCCCTCTGTGCTCTGATTGGATAAAACCGCGCGGATTGATTCTACGCCGGGCGGGACGGCCGGCGCCGCGGCGCCGCGCATCCCGCCCGCTCAGTCGATGCTTTCGGTGAAGCGCGACGTGATCGGATAACGCCAGTCGCGCCCGAACGCGCGATGCGTGACGCGAATCCCGATCGGCGCCTGACGCCGCTTGTACTCGTTGATCTTGATGAGCCGCGTGACGCGCGCCACGTCGGCGGGCGCATAGCCGGCCGCGACGATCTCGGCGAGCGGCCGGTCCTCTTCCATGTACATCCGCATGATCGCGTCGAGCACCTCGTACGGCGGCAGGCTGTCCTGGTCGGTCTGGTTCTCGCGCAGCTCGGCCGACGGCGCGCGCGTCAGGATCCGCTCGGGAATGATGTCGAGCTTGCCGTACTCGGCCGCCGCGTTGCGGTACCGGCACAGCCGGTACACGAGCGTCTTCGCGATGTCCTTGATGACGGCGAAGCCGCCCGCCATGTCGCCGTACAGCGTGCAGTAGCCGACCGCCATCTCGCTCTTGTTGCCTGTCGTCAGCACGATCGAGCCGAACTTGTTCGACAGCGCCATCAGCAGCGTGCCGCGAATCCGCGCCTGGATGTTCTCCTCGGTCGCATCCTCCGCGCGGCCGGCGAATTCCCCGGCGAGCGACGCGCGGAACGCGTCGAACATCGGCGCGATCGCGATCTCGTCGTAGCGCACGCCGACGCGGCGCGCCATCTCGGCCGCGTCCGTCGTCGAGATGTCGGCGGTGTAGCGCGACGGCATCATCACCGCGCGCACCCGGTCCGCGCCGAGCGCGTCGCACGCGATCGCCAGCACGAGCGCCGAATCGACGCCGCCCGACAGGCCGATCAACGCCCCCGGAAACCCGTTCTTGCCGATGTAGTCGCGCACGCCGAGCACCAGCGCGCGATAGACCTGCGCGTCCGTCGACAACGCCGGCGCGATCGCGCCGGGCAGCGGCCGCGCGCCGTCGAACTCGACGATCGCATGCCCCTCGTCGAACTGCGGCAGCTTCGCGACCAGTTCGCCCGCGCCGTCGAGCACGAACGAGCCGCCGTCGAACACCAGTTCGTCCTGCGCGCCGACCAGATTCACATACACCATCGGCAGGCCGGTCTCGCGAATCCGCGCGCGCAGGATGTCGATCCGCACCGCCTCCTTGTTCATGTGATACGGCGAACCGTTCGGCACGATCAGCACCTGCGCGCCGGCCGCCTTCGCGATCTGCGCGGCCGACGCATGCCAGACGTCCTCGCAGATCACGACGCCGTAGCGCACGCCGCGCAGCTCGAACACGAACGGCTCGGCGTCGGTCGCGAAGTAGCGGCGTTCGTCGAACACCTCGGCGTTCGGCAGATCCTGCTTGCGATACGTGCCGGCAACCTCGCCGCCGACGATCAGCGACGCCGCGTTGTAGGTGTCGCCGGGCGCCGCGCCGCGCTCGATCGGGCGGTTTGCATTACCATCGGCGCTTGGCGCGCGCAGCGGATGGCCGACCAGCACCGCGAGGCCATCGAACGGCTTCAGTTGTGCGGCAAGCTCGGCGAGCGCCGCGGCGGACGCCGCGTAGAACGCGGGACGCAGCAGCAGATCCTCGGGCGGATAGCCCGACAGCGCAAGCTCCGGCGCGATCAGCAGCTGCGCACCATCGTTGTGCGCGTCGCGCGCGGCGGCCACCAGTCTGGCGACATTGCCGGCGAAATCGCCGACGGTGACGTTGAGTTGGGCTAGAGCGATACGGGTCTTCATGACGGATCAGCGCGGCCTCGCGGGCCGCTTGCGCGAACGGCTTTGGACAAACCGGCAGGCGGCGCGACGCAGCGCCGGCCGCCTGGAACGAAACGGATTCACACCGTTGAAACACGAACGCTTCGATTATCGCATGGGCATTCTGTCGTCTCCGCTCGAAGCGGATGCGGCCGAATGGGATGCACTCGTCGCCCGCGAAGCGCGGCCGACGCCCTTTCTCCGGCACGCGTTCCTGAGCGCGCTGCACGACGCGCAGTGCGCGGTCGACGGCACCGGCTGGTCGCCGCGCTTCGTCGTGCTCACCGACGCGCGCACCGGCCGGCTCGCCGCCGCCGCGCCCGTCTACCTGAAGTCCCATTCCTATGGCGAATATGTGTTCGACTGGGCGTGGGCCGATGCGTACCAGCGCAACGGCGTGCCGTACTACCCGAAGCTGCTGTGCGCGGTGCCGTTCACGCCCGTGCAGGGCAGCCGGCTGCTGGCGGAAAACGACGCCGCGCGCCGCCAGCTGGCCGCCACGCTGGTCGCACTGGCCGAACAGAGCGACGTGTCGTCGCTGCACGTGCTGTTTCCGACCGAGGCGGAAGCCGGCATGCTCGGCGAGCTGGGCATGATGCTGCGCGAAGGCGTGCAGTTCCACTGGCTCAACCGCGCCTACCGCGATTTCGACGCGTTCCTCGCGACGCTCGAACAGAAGAAGCGCAAGAACATCCGCGCGGAGCGCCGCAAGGTCGCGGACGCGGGCGTCACGTTCCGGCGCGTGCGCGGCGAGGACGCGACCGATGCCGACTGGCGCTTCTTCACCCGCTGCTATCAGCATACCTATCGCGAGCACTACTCGACGCCCTACCTGAATCTGGCGTTCTTCCGCGCGCTCGGCGCGACGATGCCCGACAACCTGCTGCTCGTGATCGCGGAACGCGCGGGCAAGCCGATCGCCAGCGCCCTCGCCGTCTATCGGCGCGACGCGGACGGCGGCGGCACGCTGTACGGCCGCTACTGGGGTACGCTCGAACAAGTGCCGTGCCTGCACTTCGAGACCGCGTACTACCAACTGCTCGAATTCTGCATCGAGGCCGGGCTGGATACCTTCGAGGGCGGGGCGCAAGGCGAGCACAAGCTCGCGCGCGGTTTCCTGCCGACCGTCACGCGCTCCGCGCACTGGCTCGCGCATCCGGCGTTCGCGGACGCGATCGGCCGCTTCCTCGATCGCGAGACCGAACACATCCACGCCTACGTCGACGAATTGCGCGATCACGATCCGTTCAAGGAAGGCTCGCGTTAGCCGTCAGGCGGGGGCGCCGTCACATGGGCCGGGGTCGGGTCGACCGTTTTCTGCGACACTGGCGGCTTCGTCTCATGCCGCCCTGTCATGTCCTGGTACCTGTATCTGATCGAATGCGCCGACGGCAGCGTCTATACCGGCATCACCACCGATGTCGCGGCGCGCTTCGAGCAGCATGCGAACGGCTCGGGCGCACGCTATACGCGCTCGCGCAAGCCGCTCGCCGTGCTCGCGTCGTTTCCGCTCGCGAATCGCTCCAGCGCGTCGAGCGCCGAATACTGGGTGAAACGGTTGAGTCCCGCGCAAAAGCGTGAACTGGCGGCGGGCCAGCGCACGCTCGAGTCGGTACTGCCGGTCGTAGCGGTCATACCCGCCGAAATCGAGGTGGCCGAGGCGGAAACCGGCGATCCCGCCGGGGACGCCGCGGCGGTCAGCGCGAACGGAACCATCGACGACGCCGGACAACCCAACCCATCGAAGGTGGCGAAGGTGGCGAAGGTGGCGAAGGTGGCGAAGGTGGCGAAGGTGGCGAAGGTGGCGAAGGTGGCGAAGGTGGCGAAGGTGGCGAAGGTGGCGAAGGTGGCGAAGGTGGCGAAGGTGGCGAAGGTGGCGAAGGTGGCGAAGGTGGCGAAGGTGGCGAAGGTGGCGAAGGTGGCGAAGGTGGCGAAGGTGGCGAAGGTGGCGAAGGTGGCGAAGGTGGCGAAGGTGGCGAAGGTGGCGAAGGTGGCGAAGGTGGCGAAGGTGGCGAAGGTGGCGAAGGTGGCGAAGGTGGCGAAGGTGGCGAAGGTGGCGAAGGTGGCGAAGGTGGCGAAGGTGGCGAAGGTGGCGAAGGTGGCGAAGGTGGCGAAGGTGGCGAAGGTGGCGAAGGTGGCGAAGGTGGCGAAGGTGGCGAAGGTGGCGAAGGTGGCGAAGGTGGCGAAGGTGGCGAAGGTGGCGAAGGTGGCGAAGGTGGCGAAGGTGGCGAAGGTGGCGAAGGTGGCGAAGGTGGCGAAGGTGGCGAAGGTGGCGAAGGTGGCGAAGGTGGCGAAGGTGGCGAAGGTGGCGAAGGTGGCGAAGGTGGCGAAGGTGGCGAAGGTGGCGAAGGTGGCGAAGGTGGCGAAGGTGGCGAAGGTGGCGAAGGTGGCGAAGGTGGCGAAGGTGGCGAAGGTGGCGAAGGTGGCGAAGGTGGCGAAGGTGGCGAAGGTGGCGAAGGTGGCGAAGGTGGCGAAGGTGGCGAAGGTGGCGAAGGTGGCGAAGGTGGCGAAGGTGGCGAAGGTGGCGAAGGTGGCGAAGGTGGCGAAGGTGGCGAAGGTGGCGAAGGTGGCGAAGGTCGCGAAGGTCGCGAAGGTCGCGAAGAAAACACCGAAGACGGCAAAAATACCAAAGGCAGTTGAAACAAACGAAATGCCCAAAGCCCCCAAAGCAGCGAAACCGATCGCCGCGGTCGGCCCAAGCCCGACCGTCCGCCGCCCCACCCGCCCAAAACAAAACCGCGCGGCCTCGTAACGAGGCGCGCGCGGTCCGTTGACGCGATGCGGCAACGCGGGCCGGCGAGGCGGCCGCGCGAAGCGGCGCTTACTTCTTGAAGTTCGCGATGCCTTCAGTGATTTCCTTGTGCGCGGCGTCGATGCCCGCCCAGCCCTCGACCTTCACCCACTTGCCCTTCTCGAGCGCCTTGTACTGTTCGAAGAAATGCTTGATCTGGTCCTTCAGGTACTCGGGCACGTCGTCGATCGACTTCAGGTTGGCCGTCATCGGGCACACCTTGTCATGCGGCACCGCGACGAGCTTCGCGTCGACGCCCGATTCGTCGGTCATCTGCAGCATGCCGAGCGCACGGGAGCGCACCACCGAACCGGCGAGCAGCGGGAACGGCGTGATGACGAGGACGTCGACGGGGTCGCCGTCGCCCGACAGCGTCTGCGGGATGAAACCGTAGTTCACCGGATAACGCATGCCGGTGCCGATGAAACGGTCGACCACGAGGAGACCCATCTCCTTGTCGGCCTCGTACTTCACCGGCTCGCTTTGCGCCGGAATCTCGATGATCACGTTGAAATCTTGCGGCAGATCCTTGCCGGCCGGGACATTGCTAAAGCTCATGGCGTTCTCTGAAGTGCGGATGGATATCGGGACAGGGTGCGCCACAATAGCGCGCCCCCGAAGGAATGCGCCATTATAGCCAATCGACCGGCGACGCTTCGATGACGGACGGCGGATAATCGCCCGGTCGATCCGACGCACGACCAGAAAGCGAGGAGCAGGCATGGAAGAGGCGAAGCACTTCATCGCGGGCGAATGGGCCGCGCCGGCGGCCGGCGAAACGATCGCCGTGATCGATCCGTCCGACGGCGCGCCGTTCGCGCAGCTCGCGCGCGGCAACGCGACCGACATCGACGCCGCGGTGCGCGCCGCCCGCGCCGCCTTCGACGGCGCCTGGGGCGCCGCGAGCGCGGCCGAACGCGGACGGGCGCTGTACCGGCTGTCGATGCGCGTCGCCGCCTGCCAGGAGGAACTCGCGCAGATCGAGGCGCGCGACACCGGCAAGCCGCTCAGGCAGGCCCGCGCCGATGCAGCCGCGCTCGCCCGCTACTTCGAATTCTATGCCGGCGCCGCCGACAAGCTGCACGGCGAGACGCTGCCCTACCAGGCCGGTTATACGGTGCTCACGATCCGCGAGCCGCACGGCGTCACGGGCCATATCGTGCCGTGGAACTACCCGATGCAGATCTTCGGGCGCAGCATCGGCGCCGCGCTCGCGGCCGGCAATGCGTGCGTGGTGAAACCGGCCGAGGATGCCTGCCTGTCGCTGCTGCGGGTCGCCGAACTGGCCGCCGAGGCCGGCCTGCCGCCCGGCGCGCTGAACCTCGTGACGGGCTACGGCCACGAGGCGGGCGCGGCGCTCGCGCGCCACCCCGGCATCGATCACATCTCGTTCACCGGCTCCCCCGATACCGGCCGGCTGGTCGCGCAGATGGCCGCCGAGCACCACGCGCCCGTCACGCTCGAGCTGGGCGGGAAATCGCCGCAAATCGTCTTCGCCGACGCCGATCTCGAAGCGGCGCTGCCCGTGCTCGTCGCCGCGATCGTGCAGAACGGCGGGCAGACCTGCTCGGCCGGCAGCCGCGTGCTGATCGAGCATGCGGTCTACGAGCCGCTCGTCGACCGGCTCGCGACCGCGTTTAACGCGCTGCGGGTCGGCCCGAGCCGGGCCGATCTCGATTGCGGCCCGCTGATCAACGCGAAACAGCAGCAGCGCGTTTGGGATTTCCTGTCCGACGCGCAGCACGACGGCATCGCGATGGCCGCGCACGGCGAAGTGGTACCCGACGCGCCCGAAACCGGCTTCTACCAGGCGCCCGCGCTGCTGCGCGACGTGCCGCCGACGCACCGGCTCGCCCAGGAAGAAGTGTTCGGTCCCGTGCTCGCCGCGATGCGCTTCCGCGACGAGGACGAGGCGCTCGCGCTCGCGAATAGCACCCGCTACGGTCTCGTCGCGGGCATCTGGACCCGCGACGGCGCGCGGCAGCTGCGCATCGCGCGTCGCGTGCGCGCGGGCCAGGTATTCGTCAACAACTACGGCGCGGGGGGCGGCGTCGAGCTGCCGTTCGGCGGCGTCGGCCATTCGGGTCATGGCCGCGAGAAAGGCTTCGAAGCGCTGTACGGCTTCACCGCGCTGAAAACCATCGCGCTGAAGCACGGCTAGACCCATTCGAGCGGCGGCGCGGGGCGACCGGCTTCGCCCGCGCGCCGGAAGTCGTTACGACCCGGCGGCGCGCATGCCGGCGGCACGGCGCCGAACCCGCAACAGCCGGCGCGGCGCACGGCGCCCGCCCGGCTTCCACGATCAACAGACAGGAGATAGACATGCGGTTGAGCGGCAAGACAGCGATCGTCACGGGCGGCGGCTCGGGATTCGGCGAAGGCATCGCGAAAACCTATGCGCGCGAAGGCGCGAACGTCGTCGTCAACGATCTGAACGGCGCGGCCGCCGAGCGGGTCGCGAGCGAGATCGCGCTGGCGGGCGGACGCGCGATCGCGGTGCAGGGCGACGTATCGAAGGGCGACGACTGGCGCGCGCTGCTCGCCGCGGCGCTCGACGACTTCGGCACCGTGCAGATCATCGTCAACAACGCCGGCACCACCCATCGCAACAAGCCCGTGCTCGACGTGACGGAAGCCGAGTACGACCGGGTCTACGCGGTCAACATGAAGAGCCTGTTCTGGAGCGTGCAGACCCTGGTGCCGTACTTTCGCGGCCAGGGCGGCGGCGTGTTCGTCAACATCGCGTCGACCGCGGGCGTGCGCCCGCGCCCCGGCCTCGTCTGGTACAACAGCACGAAGGGCGCGATGATCACCGCCAGCAAGACGCTCGCCGCCGAACTCGGCGCCGAGCGCATCCGCGTGAACTGCATCAACCCCGTGCTCGGCGAAACGGCGCTGATGACGGAGTTCATGGGCGTGGCGGACACTCCGGACAACCGCCGGCGCTTTCTCGCGACGATTCCGCTCGGCCGGCTGTCGACGCCGCAGGACATCGCCAACGCGGCGCTCTACCTCGCGTCCGACGAGGCCGAGTTCATCACCGGCGTCTGCCTGGAGGTCGACGGCGGCCGCTGCATCTGACGCGGCGCGCCGCTCGATCCATAACAAGAGGAGACATCATGACCAGTACCGCATCGCCCATTCCGGGCGCGCCGTCCGCGTTCGAGGAGGCCACCTACCGCAAGGTCTCGTGGCGGCTCACGCCGCTGCTGCTGCTCTGCTACGTGGTCGCGTATCTCGACCGCGTCAACGTCGGCTTCGCGAAGCTGCAGATGGCGGCCGACCTGAATCTGTCGGACACCGTCTACGGTCTCGGCGCGGGGATCTTCTTCTTCGGCTACTTCCTGTTCGAGGTGCCGAGCAACATCATCCTGCACCGGGTCGGCGCGCGCGTCTGGATCGCGCGGATCATGGTCACATGGGGGATCATCTCGGCGCTGATGATGTTCGTCACCACCCCCACGATGTTCTACACGATGCGCTTCCTGCTCGGCGTCGCCGAGGCTGGCTTCTTCCCCGGCGTAATCCTGTACCTGACCTACTGGTACCCGGCCAACCGGCGCGGCCGGATGACGACCTTCTTCATGACGGCCGTCGCGCTGTCCGGCGTGATCGGCGGCCCGGTATCCGGCTACATCCTCAAGACCTTCCACGGATCGAACGGCTGGCACGGCTGGCAGTGGCTCTTCCTGCTCGAAGGGATTCCGTCGGTGCTGGTCGGCGTGCTGGTGTTCTTCCGGCTCGACGACCGGATCGCGAAGGCGCGCTGGCTGACCGACGCTGAAAAAGCGCTGCTCGAACGCAACATCCAAGTCGAGGAGGCGGTCAAGGACAATCCGTCGCTCGGCGGCGTGTTCTCGAGCCCGCGCGTGTGGCTGATGTGCCTGATCTACTTTTCGTTCGTGATGGGACTGTACGGCGTCGGCTTCTGGCTGCCGACGATCATCAAATCGACCGGCGTCACCGATGCCTTCTCGATCGGCCTCCTGTCCGCGATTCCCTACGCGGCCGCCGTGGTCGGGATGATCCTGATCGCTCGCAGCGCCGACCGCCGCCGCGAACGGCGCTGGCACATCGCGATGCCCGCCGCGATGGGCGCGATCGGCCTGCTGCTGTCCGTCGCCTGGGCGCACGAAACCGCGCTCGCGATGGTGGGCCTCACGCTCGCGACCGTGGGCATCCTGACCACGCTGCCGCTGTTCTGGAGCCTGCCCACCGCCTTCCTCGGCGGCGCGGCGGCCGCGGCGGGCATCGCGATGATCAACTCGGTCGGCAACCTCGCCGGCTTCCTGAGCCCGTACATGGTCGGCTGGCTCAAGCAGGCCACCGCATCCAACGACGCGGGCATGTACATGCTCGCCGCGTTCATGCTGCTCGGCGGCCTGCTCGCGTTGTCGGTGCCGAAGGCGCTCGTCAACCGGTAGCCGGCCGGCGCGCGCGGGTAAAAAAAACGGCGGCCGAACGGCCGCCGTTTTCGCTCCTGCTGCGGCGGCTTACGCCACCGTGATCGCCAGCGCGCTTTCGCGGTAATGCCGGGCCGCCTTGTCGGTCTCGCCCAGATGCTCGAACAGGCGGGCGAGCGCGCGATGCGCGCGGACCTTCAGCGGCTCGTTGTCCGCCAGCTTGAGCGCGGCCTCGAGGAACGACTGCGCCTTGCCCCACAGCTGTTGCTGCTGGCACAACCGGCCCAGCGCGAACAGCAGATCGGCGTCTTCCGCATGATCCTTCTTCCAGGTCTCCGCCTTCTGGATCAGCGGCAACACGTCCGCGCCGGCGGTATCCGGATAGCGGCGCAGCAGCCGCGCGTCCCAGTTGTGCGCGAGCGCATCCTCGACGATCCGGCGCGCTTCCGGACGACGCTCGAGCACCACCAGCAGCTCGGCGGCCAGATCGGCGAGGCGCGGCGACTGCCGCTCCGTCGCGGACAGCGATTGCCACACTTCCAGCAGCGCGTCGGCGTCATGCCGCCGATCGCGCAGCAGATGTTCCGCCGCTTGCTGGCGCAGCCGCACCGCCGCCGCCGGATGCAGCGCCTCGCGCTTCTCGAGCGTCTTGGCGAGCTTCAGCACCTCGGCCCAGTTCTTCAATTGCTGCTGCGCGCGCAGCGCCACCTGCTGCGCGTGGATCCGCTTGCCGCCGGATGCCTGCATCTCGGCGAGCGCGGCGAGCGCCCCTTCCGCGTCGCGGCCGTCGGCGCGCATGTCGGCGGTCGCGAGAAGCCGCGCATCCTGCCACTCGGGCGCGCTGACCTTGCCGAGCCATTCGTCGCGGCGCGCGTACTCGTGCATCCGGTGCGCGGCCGCCGCGGCGACCAGCCCCGCCGCGCCCTGGTTCGCATCGATCGTCAGCGAATCGCGCGCGGCCTTCTCCGCGCGCGAGAAACGGCCCGCGTACAGATTCGAGATCGCATCGCGCAGCGACGCCTGCGCCTTCTCGTTGCGCGCGCGCGCGCGATAGGCCGCGACCCGCTGCGGCATCCGCCAGATGTTGCGCACGATGCGCAGCAACGCATAGAGCGCGATGAACAGCACGATGATCGCGAACACGAACAGGTTCAGCGACAGGTCGACCCGGTACGGCGGATAGACGAGCAGCACCTGGCCGGTGTCGAAGCGTCCCACCGTCGCGAGCGCCGCGGCGACAGCGAACAGGATGGCGAGCCAAATGATTCCACGCAGCGTCATCGTCAACCCCGGCTCTTGAACTGTTGAACCGCGTTCAGGCTGGTGTTCAGGTTCGGCACCGCGACGGTCAGCGACGCGGCATCGACCTGCTTCAGCAGATCCTGAACCACCTGGGTGTTCTTCGACGCGCCGTCGAAGTAGCGCGCGAGCGTCGCCTGCGCGGCGTGCAGGTCGGACTTCATCGCGGGCTCGTTGCGCGCGAGCAGCGACAGCCGCGCGGCGAGCAGCCGCAGCTTCACGTTCTCGCGCACGAAATAACCCTGGTCGGGCGACGTCAGCATCGCATCGGCGTTGTCGATCCGGCGCACCTGCACGAGCCCTTTCAGCTGCTCGCCGATGCCGGCCGAGAAATCCCGCCACCATCCCTTCCAGCGCGGCTCGCCGGCCGCGGCCGGCGCGGCCGCGGCGCTCGCCTTCGGCGCCGCGTGCAGCACCAGCGCCTCGCCCGCGAGCGGCAGGTCGTCGACCTTGCCGATCGCGTCGTCGAGCTTGATCGCGAGGCCGGTGAGATCGGCGGACGGCGCGGCCTTCAGCTTGTCGATGTCCTGCGCGAGCGCCTTGCGCACGGTGACCGCCTGNCGAGCGGCAGGTCGTCGACCTTGCCGATCGCGTCGTCGAGCTTGATCGCGAGGCCGGTGAGATCGGCGGACGGCGCGGCCTTCAGCTTGTCGATGTCCTGCGCGAGCGCCTTGCGCACGGTGACCGCCTGCGCGCTCTGCGACGTGGCGAGCCGCGAATCGGCGTTCTGCAGCGCGATCAGCGCGAGCTGCGTATTGCCCGTCAGCTGCAGCTGCTGGCTCGCGCTCGACAGCATCTGGTCGACTTCCTCGAGCATCCACGCGTCGCGGTTGCGGGCGAGATCCTGATATTGCTGCTGCAGCGCCTGCTGCGCGTTCTGCGCATCGGACAGCTTGCCCTCGAACTGCGACAGCTGCGCGTCGACCTGATGCACGCTCGCCAGCGCCTGATCCGTCTTCATCCGCGTTTCGGCGGTCTGCGCGTCGAGCGCCTTCTGGCGATCGACCGCGTGCTGGTCGAGCCGGTCGACCTTGCGGTTCAGCGCGTAGCCGCCGACGCCCGCCGCGCAGACGATCACGACGACCACGAACCACAGCGCGGCGAGCGCGCCGCCGCTGCCGCCGCCGCGCCGCTCCTTCGCCTCGAAGGGCGTGAACGGCTGATTGGGCGGCACGGCGGATGCGGTCGGCCGGGAGGGGGAAGCTTGCTTGGAATCGTTGGTATCAGTCATGCGTGGAGGCACCGGTGCGGCTGTCGCCGCTTGAACGGCCGTGTCGGCCAACGAACGGAAGGCGCGTACGATGCGCTCATCGCCCGCGCCGGACAGCGTAATCCTATCAAAACCCAATGCGCGCGCGGTTTCCGCGATGCGGGGATGCGGCGCGATGAGCGGCGCGTGCCTGAGCGCGTCGATCTCGGCGTCGTTCAGGTGCTCGTGCGCGAGTTCGTTCAGGTTGCGCACGCCCTCGGAACTGGTGACGAGCCACGCATGCGGGGCGCCGGCCAGCAGCGCATGCACGCGCTCCCACGCGGCGATCGACGGCTCGGGCGCGACGCGCCGGTAGGCGGCCACCAGCTCGACCTCCGCGCCCGCTTCGCGCAGCCGCTCGGCGAGCCATTCGCGGCCGCCGTCGCCGCGCACGATCAGCACGCGCTTGCCGGCCAGGCCGGCCGCGCCGCCGAACGCGGCGTCGATCGCCACGAACAGGCTTTCGGAATCGTAATGCGGCTCGGCGCCGTCGTCGGGCGTATGCGGCGCGATCACCCGATAGGCGTCGCCCGCGATGCCGTGCCGTTCCAGCGCCGCGACGCTGCCCGGCCCGACCACGCCGACCGGCAGCGGATGCGGCCAGATCGACCGGTAGCGCGCGAGCGCGTGGTCGATCGCGTTCGGCGACACGAACACGACGAGCGCATAGGCGTCGAGCCGCGCGAACGCGGCGACGAGCGGCGCATCGTCGGCGAGCGGCGCGATCTCGATCAGCGGGAAATCGAGCACGTCGAGCCCCGCGTCGGCCAGCCGTGCGGCGAGCGGCGCCGACTGCCCGTCGGGCCGGGTCAGGATCGCGGCGAACCTGCGCGGCGCGCCCGCCATCACGCGTCGCCCCGCCGCGCGCTCGCCGCGAGCAGCGCCTCGACGATCTCGCGGGCGCCCTGGCGCTCCAGATCGTCGGACACGGCCAGGCCGAGCGCGAGCGCATCGTCGACGGTGGTCGCCGCGGCCCGCGCCTGCGCGGTCAGCACCCGGCTGCCGTCCGTCGTCGACACGCGGCCGGTGAGGTGCAATCCGTCGTCCCGCCAGACCGCGTGCGCGGCAAGCGGCACCTCGCAACTGCCGCCGAGCCGGCGCGACACCATCCGCTCGGCCTCGACCGCCAGCGCCGTCGACGGGTCGTGCAGCGGCGCGAGCCAGCCCGCGACGTCCGCGCGATGCGCGGCGATCTCGATGCCGAGCGCGCCCTGGCCGGCGGCGGGCGGACTGTCCGCGACGTCGAGCAGCGCGCGGATCCGCGCGCCGAGGCCCAGGCGCTTCAAGCCGGCGGCCGCCAGGATGATCCCCGCGTAATCGCCGCGGTCGAGCTTGCCGAGGCGCGTGTCGAGATTGCCGCGCAGCGGCCGGACCTCGAGATGCGGGTAGCGGGCCCGCAGCATCGCCTCGCGGCGCAGGCTCGACGTGCCGACCACCGCGCCCGCGGGCAGTTCGGCGAGCGAGGCATGATGATTCGACACGAACGCGTCGCGCGGATCCTCGCGGCGCAGGATCGCCGCGAGCGCGAAGCCGTCGGGCAGCGCCATCGGCACATCCTTCAGCGAATGCACGGCGAGATCGGCGCGGCCGTCGGCCAGCGCGGTCTCCAGTTCCTTCACGAACAGGCCCTTGCCGCCCACCTTCGACAGCGTGCGGTCGAGAATTTGATCGCCGCGCGTGGTCATCCCGAGGATTTTCACGTCGCAAGCTGGATATAATTTGCGCAGCGCATCACGCACATGTTCGGCCTGCCACATGGCGAGGCGGCTCTCACGCGAGGCAATCGTCAGCGTCGCGGGGGGCGTGGCCGAAAGGGTCTCGGAATTCATTGCAGAAACATCGCAGGACGGGATCTAGGAACGAACAATGGTAGCACGCACGCCTTCCCCGCTTTCCCAGGCTGGGCGCGGCATGCGCGCCCAGCCGGCCCCCTCGCGGGCCGCTTGATGCGCCGCCGTTCCGCAGCCTAGCCAGACCGCAGTCCCCTGTTCACTCGTGCTTTCCCAAGGAAACCCATCGTGAAGTCTTCCGGATCGGCGCGCACGGCGCGCCGCAATGCTGCCCCCTCCTCCTCCGCCACCCCTGCCGCCGCGCCCGTCCGCGCCAAACCGGCCCGCACGCCGAAAGATGCGATACGCACCGCCAACGGCGCGGCTCCGGCCAAAACGAACGGTCGTACGCGCGAGGACAAGGATCAGCCGCTGTTCGAGGACATCCGCTATCTGGGCCGGTTGCTGGGCGACGTGGTGCGCGAACAGGAAGGCGATTCGGTATTCGATGTGGTCGAGACCATCCGCCAGACCGCCGTCAAGTTCCGCCGCGAGGACGACAAGGACGCCGCGCAAACCCTGGAGAAGAAGCTGCGCAAGCTGACGCCCGAGCAGACCGTGAGCGTCGTGCGCGCGTTCAGCTACTTCTCGCATCTCGCGAACATCGCGGAGGACCGCCATCACAATCGCCGGCGCCGCATCCACGCGCTCGCCGGCTCGACGTCGCAGGCGGGCACGGTCGCGTATGCGCTGGAGAAGCTGCAGCAGACGGGCGACGCATCGTCGAAGGTCGTCAAGCGCTTCTTCGACAACGCGCTGATCGTGCCGGTGCTCACCGCGCATCCGACCGAGGTGCAGCGCAAGAGCATCCTCGACGCGCAGCACGACATCGCGCGGCTGCTCGCCGAGCGCGACCAGCCGCTCACGACGCGCGAGCGCGCAACCAACGAAACCCTGCTGCGCGCCCGCGTGACGACGCTGTGGCAGACCCGGATGCTGCGCGACGCCCGCCTGACGGTCGCGGACGAAATCGAGAACGCGCTGTCCTACTACCGCGCGACCTTCCTCGACGAGCTGCCCGCGCTGTACGGCGACATCGAAGCCGCGCTCGCCGAACACGGCCTGCCCGCGCGGCTGCCCGCGTTCTTCCAGATGGGCAGCTGGATCGGCGGCGACCGCGACGGCAACCCGAACGTGACCGCTGCGACGCTCGACGAAGCGATCAACCGCCAGGCGACGGTGATCCTCGAGCACTACCTGGAACAGGTACACAAGCTCGGCGCCGAGCTGTCGGTGTCGAACCTGCTGGTGGGCGCGAGCGATGCGCTGAAGGCGCTCGCCGCCGCATCGCCCGACCAGTCGCCGCACCGCGTCGACGAACCGTACCGGCGCGCGCTGATCGGCGTCTACACGCGGCTGGCCGCGAGCGCCCGGGTGCGGCTCGGCCAGGGCGTGGTGGCGGTGCGCAGCGCGGGACGCGGCGCCGCGCCGGTGCGCGCGACGCCGTATGACGACGCCGCGGACTTCGCGCGCGACCTGCAGGTGCTGCTCGATTCGCTCGCCCGGCATCACGGCGAGTCGCTCGCGACGCCGCGCCTCAAGCCGCTGATCCGCGCCGCCGAAGTGTTCGGCTTCCATCTGGCCAGCATCGACCTGCGCCAAAGCTCCGACATCCACGAGGCGGTGATCGCCGAGCTGTTCGCGCGCGCGGGCGTCGAGCCCGACTATGCGGCGCTGTCCGAAGCCGACAAGTTGCGCGTGCTGCTCGACGCGCTCGCGCAGCCGCGTCCGCTGCGCTCGCCGTATCTCGCCTACTCGGCGCTCGCGCAGAGCGAACTGGGCGTGCTCGAAAAGGCCCGCGAGGTGCGCGCGCAGTTCGGCGCGCGCGCGGTGCGCAACTACATCATCTCGCACACCGAAACGGTCAGCGATCTCGTCGAGGTCCTGCTACTGCAGAAGGAAACCGGCCTGCTCGACGGCACCTTCGGCCGCGGCGACGCACACAGCGGGCTGATGGTGATTCCGCTGTTCGAGACCATCGCCGATTTGCGCAATGCGTCGCACATCATGAGCGATTTCTTCGCGCTGCCCGGCGTCAAGGCGCTCGTCGCGCATCAGGGCGGCGAGCAGGAAGTAATGCTCGGCTACTCCGACAGCAACAAGGACGGCGGCTTCCTGACGTCGAACTGGGAGCTGTACCGCGCCGAGCTTGCGCTCGTCGAGCTGTTCCACCAGCGCAACATCACGCTGCGTCTGTTCCACGGGCGCGGCGGCACGGTCGGCCGAGGCGGCGGCCCGACCTACCAGGCGATCCTGTCGCAGCCGCCCGGCACGGTGGACGGCCAGATCCGGCTCACCGAGCAGGGCGAGGTGATCGCGAGCAAGTTCGGCAACCCCGAGATCGGCCGCCGCAACCTGGAAACGGTGGTCGCCGCGACGCTCGAGGCGTCGCTGCTGCCGCGCAGCAACGCGCCCGCGCAGTTGCCCGCGTTCGAGGCCGCGATGCAGACGCTATCCGACGCCGCGATGGCCGCCTACCGCGCGCTCGTCTACGAGACCCCCGGCTTCACCGACTACTTTTTCCTGTCGACGCCGATCAGCGAGATCGCCGAGCTGAACATCGGCAGCCGGCCCGCGTCACGCAAGCTGCAGGATCCGAAGCAGCGCAAGATCGAGGATCTGCGGGCGATTCCGTGGGGTTTCTCGTGGGGCCAGTGCAGGCTGCTGCTAACCGGCTGGTACGGGTTCGGCAGCGCGGTGGCCGCCTACCTCGACGGCGCGCCGGGCGACGCCGAGCGCGCGAAGCGGATCGCGCTGCTCAGGAAGATGAACAAGACCTGGCCGTTCTTCGCGAACCTGCTGTCGAACATGGACATGGTGCTGGCGAAGACCGATCTCGCGGTCGCGTCGCGCTACGCACAGCTCGTCGCGGACAAGAAGCTGCGCAAGCACGTGTTCGAGCGGATCGTCGCCGAATGGGAACGCACGTCGGCGGCACTGGCCGAGATCACCGGGCACGATGCGCGCCTCGCCGCCAATCCGCTGCTCGCGCGCTCGATCAAGAACCGCTTCCCGTACCTCGATCCGCTTAATCACCTGCAGGTCGAACTGCTCAAGCGGCACCGCGCGGGCGACACCAACGCACGGCTGCGGCGCGGGATTCACCTGACCATCAACGGTATCGCGGCCGGCCTGCGCAACACCGGCTGAGCACGGCGGCCGGCGCGTGTCGGCGCGGCATGGCGGCAACCGTTCCGCGCCGACATGGATCGGCACGGAGCGGCCCGCCGGGACGCCGAACACAGCCCGCGCAGCCGCTCCCGCCCGGCAACGACGATCGGACCCCTCCGGCAATCCGCCGTCACGCCGCATCCGGCCGCGCGTTGCGCCGCTATCGCGCGTCGATCATCAGCGCGTCGAGCTTGAACGAGCCGTCGGGCTGCACGTCGAAGTACGCGCGTACCTCGTCGGGCGCGCCGCGCCACAGCGAACGGATCGCGGCCACCCGCTCGTCCGGCGTGCGCATCCGCGCGACCCACGTCGCGAACTCGATCGACAGCCGCCAGCGCTCGGCCACCCGCGCGGCAAAACCCGCCTGCGCGAACAGCGCGAGCCATTCGTCCGCGCGGTAGTCGCGGATGTGCGATGCGTCGCGCAGCACCTCCACGGCCTGCAGATGCGTATCGAGCAGCGGATGGTCGCTGCCGGCGATATCGATGAAGCGCACCTGTCCGCCCGGCTTCAGCACGCGGCGCACTTCGGCGAGCGCGCGCGGCACATCGTGCCAGTGATGCGCGCTCATCCGGCTCACGACCCAGTCGAACGAACCGTCCGCGAACGGCAGTTGCTCGGCCGGCCCCTGCTGCACGCGGATATTGCCCAGCCCGCGCTCGCGCGCCGCCTCGGCGACGGTCGCCAGCATCGGCGGCGCGATGTCGTAGGCCACCACCTCGCGCGCGCCGGGCGCCGCCGCGAAGCTCGCGTGCCCCGCGCCGCAGCCCAGGTCCAGCACCACCGCGCCCGGCGTCGCGGCGATCCCGGCGGCGAGCGCGCGCAGATCCTCGCCCGTCGCATGGACGGTGCTCGTCAGATAGGCGGCGGCGGTCGAGCCGAACGCATCGGCGACCTGGTCGTGGTGTTTCATGGACAGCTCCTGGTAGGTGGGGATGCGCCGGTTCACGCCACCGCGGACCGGCATGCCGCTACAATAGGGCCCGTTTTGTACCAGTACAAGCTAAGCAATTATTCTGGTATTCATTCCACCTGCCTATCCCGGTTGCCTGTCCGCCGCATGAATCCCAAGACCGTCTCCCCGCCTCCTCCGCCCCTCGACGCCACGCCGGCGCGCGCATTGGGCGAATTCATCCGCGCGCATCGCGAGCGCCTGTCGCCGCAGGCCGTCGGCCTGCCACCCGGGCCCAGGCGGCGCACGCCGGGGCTGCGGCGCGAGGAAGTCGCGCAGCTGTGCGGGGTGAGCCCCACCTGGTACACGTGGATCGAACAGGGCCGCGAGGTGTCGGCATCCGCCGACGCGCTCGCCCGGATCGCCGTCGCGCTGCAGCTGTCGCGCGCCGAGCGCGCCTATCTGTTCGAACTGGCCGCGCAGCGCGACCCGGCCGAACCCGAGCTGGCCGCGACCGACGTGCCGGCCACGCTGCTCGCGACGGTCCAGCTCGTCGCCACGCCCGCCTACGTGCTGGATCGCCAGTGGAACGCGCTGGCGTGGAATCCGCCCGCCGCCGCGCTGTTCGCCGGCTGGCTGGACGGCGAGCACGACCGCAACCTGCTGCGCTTCACGTTCATCGAGCCCGCGGCGCGAACCTTGATCGTCGATTGGGAAATCCGCGCGCGGCGGCTCGCGGCCGAGTTCCGCGCCGATTCGATCCGCCACCTGAACGATGCGCCGACCCGCGCGCTGATCGATGCGCTGCTCGCCGGCAGCGATGCGTTCGCTCACTACTGGGCATCGCAGGATGTCGGCGAGCGCGAAGGCGGCGCCCGCGAATTCGATCATCCGCGCGAGGGCCGCGTGGTCTACCAGCAGATGACGCTGAAGCCCGCGCATCGCGAAGACCTGAAGCTGGTCGTGCTGGTGCGCGACGTCTGAACGCCGCGGCCGTCCGCCGTCAGAAGCTGATCGTCGCGGTGATCGTGTCGCTGTAGCTGCCGGGCGCGGGCGTCGCCTGCACCGGCACCAGTCCGTAGACGGTCAGCGCCTGCGACGTGCCGCTGCCCGTGCCCGTCGCCATCGACGTGCCGCTGGTGCCGTCTCCCCACGCGATCGAGTGCGCCGCGTCCTGATAGAGCTGGTAATTGACCGATCCGCCGCCGCCCGAGCGCAGCATCGTGCGCGCCGCGACACTGCCGCTCCCGCCGCCGTTCAGCGCGATCTCGAACGCGTCGCCGTTGGTGCACTGCGCATTGATCGTGCCGGTCGCGGTCAGCGCCGTGCGGATCACGCCCGTCGGCGCGAACGCGACGTTGGTCGCCGTGATGTTGCAGTTGTTGATGACGGTCGCCGTCGCGGTGAACGAGAACGTGCCGGACGACGTCTGCGACGCGCACGGCGTCGGCGTCAGCAGGTAGAAGCTGTAGTTGAGCGACGTCTGGCTGCCGGTAAACGCCTGCGAGTAGACCGTGCTCGCATTGCCGACGCTCGGCACGGTCGGCTGGTTCGCCGCGATCTGGCCGTAGATCGTCACGTTCGCGCTCGTGCTCGTCGTCAGCACCGGCTTCGCCAGCGTGACGGAGATCGGCGTCGTGCCCGAATAGGTCGAGCCCCACATCGTCGTATACCCGGCGTCCTGGTACAGGTTGTACTGCAGCTGGTTCGAGCCGTTGGTCAGGTAGCGCGGGCTGGTGCCGCTGAGGTTGAGGCACACGAGCACGCTCGGCGTCAGCGTAATCGCCGGCCACGTACAGGTGACCGTCATCGTCGCCGTGGTGGTCACCGCCGACAGCGCGATCGGGCTCACCGAGCCGAAGTTGGGCGCGGGCGCCGTGACCGAGCAGCTTTGGGCATGCGCCGCGGCCCAGGGGCCGCCCAGCCCCAGCACAGCCGCCAACGCCAGCATCCATCGTTTCATCTCGAGCACTCGCCGAAGCCGTTCTTGTGATCGCCGAACCCGATGCTCGGTCGAATCTGATTGACATCAAAAATATCTCGAATAATTTACCCGCGGCTCTGCTTTGCAAATCGAAACAATCTCGTCCGAATTGGATGAGTCAGTCAATTACAAATTATTTCGACACTGTCATTAAATTTGCCTGATGAATCGGTTTCCGGCACGAGCGGCCCGGCGAAAGCCATTGCGGAGGAAATCGAAAGCAGCCGGCAGCCCATTTCTCAAAAAAATAAGCCCGCGCGACTCATGGGATCGCCCGCCGGCCGCTCAGGGCTTTTCCCGTTGCACCCCAATAATCCGTGCGCTAATCTTACTAAAAAGTCTGAATGCGTCTTGAATTTATTATCTGAAAGAAACCTTAAAAGACGTTAATTGTTTCAATACCCGAGCCCGGACCAGGTCGCCAAAAATCAGATCAGCAGGAGCGCTTCGCGATGAAAACTTTTTCCCGCTCGCTCGGGTCGGCCGCAATCGCTGCAATGCTCGCCGCCACCCCCGCCTTTCATTCCGCCGAAGCCGCCGTCTATTCGAACGGCACGGCCACCGCTACCTTTCTCGTCACGCTGACGATCCAGGCGAACTGCACGATCGCGGCCAACCCGCTCGCGTTCGGCACCACCGGCGTGCTCGCGTCCGCGCTCAACCAACAGACGACCCTGAGCGTCACCTGCTCGAACACCACGCC
>NZ_JAWJWL010000037.1:0-52408 GCF_034721475.1 Burkholderia alba
TTACGTACGGTTATCCACATGCTGAAACCTCGAATGGGAAGAAGACAGATGAGTCCTGCATGAAATCGCCGGCAATAGTTATCCGGCGCCGTTAATCAACGGCGCGATGGAGTAATCCGGCGCTATTCGAGAAGATCGGTAACGGATTACGTGAAGATAATCATGATGTGTTGCCCCTTCCTGATTCTGGATTGTCGAATGAACAGCCGGCGGCGCCGTGGCGGACGCGCGTTCTTGAGTGAGGTCGACGCGCTGCACGCGATGGGCGGCGGGACGCGGAAGTCAGGCGGGAGGCCGCGTGCGCCGGTGGCTTTCGGCGGCCGGACAGCCTTCGGCGCCACTTGACGCATTGCATCCGCCGAAGCGGACGACAATGACTGTCAAGCAGTTTTAAGGTGTGTCAGGCGAAACGAAAGATGGCTAAATATACTTGATGGATTTCAGTAACGGAATCGAAAATTTTCAAAACTATAAATATTACGAAGCTTTCGATCGATTTTTATTTTGCGGTTGATAATCAATATTCGCGGCCCGTTCGATATTCGTAGTGCGGCCGCGGCTGATTTAAAGCCGCGCCGGGAAAACTACGGGAATCCCGCGCTTGTGTGCGCTGGGTTACACAAGCGGCATGACGGCGTGCGGCGGGGAGGGCGGCTCGGGGGCTGGGTACAATGCCTGCTCTCCTGTTCAGAATTCGAGGTTTGCCGCTCATGCCCATCCATTGCTCCGGAACCTTCGCGCGCCGCCTGCTGCTCGTATTTGCCGCGCTGCTGATGCTGAACGGGTGCGCGGCGCTGACGACGCGCGACGCGCCGCGGGTGAGTGTCGTGGGGCTCGAGCCGCTGGTCGGCCAGGGGCTCGAGATGCGCTTCACGGTGAAGCTGCGCTTGCAGAATCCCAACGACGCGGCGATCGACTACGACGGCATCGCACTCGATCTCGAGTTGAACGGCAAGGCGTTCGCGTCCGGCGTCAGCGACGCGCGCGGCTCGGTGCCGCGCTTCGGCGAGGCGGTGATCGCCGTGCCGGTGACCGTGTCGGCGTTCGCCGCGGCGCGCCAGGCGTTCAATCTGGCCGACGTCGCCAGCGCGGGCAAGCTGCCCTACGTGCTACGCGGCAAGCTGGCGGGCGGGCTGTTCGGGAGCGTGCGCTTCAACGACGAAGGCACGCTGAGCCTGCCGGCCACGCCGGCATTCGGCGCGGGCGGCTACTGATCGCCGGCCCGGCGCCGGCCTTCATCGTGTTGCGATCGTCGCTCAAGCAGACGTTAATTGACGACTTCTAACCTTTTTCGGGTGCGATAAGGCCGATTTCGCGATGCCGCTGAACTACACTGGCCGAGGTTTCATCCGACGGATCTTCCACTTTTCCAGGAGCGCGAGCATGGCGGCAAAATTCACGATCAAGAAAGCGACCGACGGCCAGTTCTTCTTCCACCTGCAGGCGGCGAACGGCGAAATCATCCTGCGCAGCGAGTTGTACAAGGCGAAATCGTCGGCGGAGAACGGCATCGCGTCGGTACAGCGCAACGCGCCCGACGATGCGCGCTACGAGCGCAAGGTCGCGAAGAACGGCGAGTTCATGTTCAACCTGAAGGCGGCCAATCACGAGGTGATCGGGACGAGCGAGTTGTACAAGAACGAAGCCGGCCGCGAGAATGGCATCGCGTCGGTGAAACAGAACGCACCGGGTGCGCGCACCGACGATCAATCGTGAGATCTCCGAAGCCGGCTGTATGCGCCGCCGGCTTCCTTTCCGCAGGTCTTTTCCTGCCCGGGTGCAAAGCGCGGTACTGTGTCGTCCGCGCGATGCGCCGCATCGTTTGCAGACCCAACCGTTTTCGATTCTGAGTGACTGATTCCACCTTTTTTCAATGGACCGACGCGGACGGCGCGGTGCGGACGGCGCGCTGGCATTCCGAAGCCGGTACGCCGGCGCCGAAGCGTGCCGTGCCCGCCGACGATCGCACCACCGCCGACGTTGCCTACCGACTCGCCAGCGAAGGCACGGCGCTCGTCTGGCAAGGCGATTACCAGAACGCCCGCCAGCTGTTGCAGGCGCTCGCGCGCCGGATCGACCGCAAGCCGAAGAAAGCGGCCGCGACGCCCGTCGATGCATTCAATTTCCATCGCCTTGCGCAGTCCCAGCGCGCCCGCACGCTCGGCATGCTGCTGATTCCGCTCGAAGCGGATTATTCGATCGCGCTGCGCCGCGCGCCGGACCTGAAGGCCGCATGCGAGGAGGCCTACGGGCCGGGCGGCGAGCGTTCGATCGCGTCGCTGCGCGAACTGCTGGGGCTGGTCGGCGCGCACGAATGGCGCAAGAAGGGCGTCGAAATCGCCGCGCTCGGCGGCCGCATCCATCCGCATTACGGCGTGTTTTCGCCGGTGCGCGGCGAGTACGTGACGCTCGTCGAGCGCGCGCCGCTGCCGTCGACCGCGCTGGCGTTCGATATCGGCACCGGGACGGGCGTGCTGGCCGCGCTGCTGGCGTCGCGCGGCGTGGCCCGGGTGGTCGCGACCGATCAGGATGCGCGCGCGCTCGCCTGCGCGGCGGAGAACGTCGCGCGCCTCGGCCATGCGGCGCAGGTCGAGGTGGTGGAGGCCGATCTGTTTCCGGCCGGCCGTGCGCCGCTGATCGTCTGCAATCCGCCATGGGTGCCCGCGCGGCCGAGTTCGCCGCTCGAGCACGCGGTCTACGATCCGGACAGCCGGATGCTGAAGGGTTTCCTGGCGGGCCTCGCCGCGCACCTGGAGCCCGGCGGCGAAGGCTGGCTGATACTGTCCGATCTTGCCGAACACCTGGGGCTCCGGACGCGCGCCGAACTGCTCGGCTGGATCGACGCGGCGGGTCTCGTCGTGTTGGGCCGCGACGATATCAAGCCGCATCATCCGAAGGCGGCCGATCCGGCCGATCCGCTCCATCGCGCGCGCGCGGCCGAGCTGACGTCGCTGTGGCGTCTGGCCGCGCGTCCGTGACGCACGGCGGTTTTCGGTAAACTGGCGCCTTCTCCGCTCGCTTTTCCGCCGCTGTCCCGCCGCCGCCGTCCCGTTCGACCGGGCGCGCGCGGCGGTCCGGCCGCTTCCCCACGATGTCGAACAAGACCTACGAAATCCGTCCGAACCAGTCGATCGAGCTGCTGAAGGAACTGCATATCCTGACGCGCGACGGCAAGATGAACCAGGACAGCCGCCGCAAGCTCAAGCAGGTGTACCACCTGTTCCAGTTCATCGAGCCGCTGCTCTCGAGCGTGCAGCAGGACAAGGGCGGCGTGACGCTCGTCGATCACGGCGCGGGCAAGTCGTATCTCGGTTTCATCCTGTATGACCTGTTTTTCAACGCGCATCCGGCCGCGGGCTCGCATATCTACGGGATCGAGACCCGCGAAGAACTGGTCGAGCGCTCCGCCGAACTGGCGGCGCGGCTCGGGTTCGGCGGCATGTCGTTCGTCAATCTGTCGGTGGCCGAGTCGATCACCTCGACCCGCCTGCCGGATGCGATCGACGTCGTTACCGCGCTGCACGCGTGCGATACCGCGACCGACGATGCGATCCGCTTCGCGCTCGCGAAGCGTGCGACGCATATCGTGCTGGTGCCGTGCTGCCAGGCCGAAGTCGCGGGCGTGCTGCGCAAGAACAAAGGCAAGTCGCTCGGCAACGCGCTGACCGAAGTGTGGCGCCATCCGCTGCACACCCGGGAGTTCGGCAGCCAGATCACCAACGTGCTGCGCTGCCTGCAACTCGAGGCGCACGGCTATCAGGTGAGCGTGACGGAGCTGGTCGGCTGGGAACACTCGATGAAGAACGAGCTGATCGTTGCGCAATACAAGGATCTGCCGCGCCGCAAGCCGGCCGAACGGCTGAACGAGCTGGTCGGGATGTTCGGGCTCGCCGAGCTGCACGAGCGCTTTTTCGCGCCCGCGCCGCTGCCGGGCGCCTGACACGGGCGGCGCCGCGCCGCGCGCATCGGCTCAGTCGGGCCGCTCGTCCGGGTCCCGCTGCGCCATCCAGTCGCGCCAGCCCGCGTGACCGAGCCGGCGCAGCGTGGCCTGGTTGCGTTCGTAGATATCCGCCGCGTCGGGTACCGCGTCGACCGCGCGCTCGATGCTGGCCTCGCGCAGCAGGTGCAGGATCGGGTACGGCGCGCGATTCGTGTAGTTTTCGATATCGTCGGGCGCGCTGCCGTCGAACTGATACTGCGGATGGAAGCTCGCGATCTGCAGCGTGCCGTCGAGCTTCAGTTGCAGCAGCAGACGGTCGGCGAACAGCAGCGCGTCGTTGTAGTCGGCGAAATCGGCGAGCGTGTCGGGGAAGATCAGCAGCGTCGTGTCGATCCGCTCGGGATCGGCGGCGTCGAGCAGCCGCAGCTCGGCTTCCAGATCGGTCAGCGCCGCTTCGAACGAGGCGGCCCGGCTGATCGCGTAGCGCACCTGCCGCTTCACGTGCACGCTCTTCGCGAACGGACACAGATTGAGCCCGATCACCGCACGCGTCAGCCAGTGGCGGGTGGCGTCGAGAATGGCGTCGTCGGCGGGGCGGGGATCGGTCATGTCAGCGGCGGCTCGGCGGGAAAGCCGGCATTGTAGCGGCGCAGGCGCGCGTCACGCGCACGCCGCGTCGATCAGCAGCCGCGCGACGCGCGGTGCGCTGTCGATCGGGCTCTCGTTCGGACGATAGGTCTGGCTGGCCGCGTAGATTCCTTCGATCAGCAACGCGAGCGCATCGGCGAGCGCCTGCGGCTCGCGCGCGCCGGCCGCCGCCGCGAGCGCGACGAGCCGCGCCATCAGGCGTTCCTTGTTGCCGACGACGAACTGGCGCGCCGGATGGCTCAGTTCCGGAAACTCCGCCGCGACGTTGACGAACGGACAGCCCCGGTAGTCGGGCTGCGTCGCACGTTCCGACAGATCGTCGAAATACTGGAGCAACTGGGCTCTCGGGTTGCCTGGATGCTTGCCGATGCTCGTGTCGAAACGCTCGAAGAAGCATTCGTCCATCCGTTCGAGGTAAGCGAGTACCAACTCGTCCTTCGACGAGAACTGCCGGTACAGGCTCATCTTGTTGACCCCCGCCCGTTCGACCACCGCGTCGACGCCCACCGCCCGCACGCCTTCGCGATAGAACAGATCCTCCGCCGCGCGCAGCAGGTGATCGTGGGCGTCCGCGCCCGCCATCTGCTGGCGCGGACGGCGGGCGGCGGGTTTGGCGGGGGTATCCGACATGGCGGCCTCGGGCGTGAATTTGATTGCTTGACATGTTACCGACCAGTCACTAGGATCGCAACCTGGATTGTGACTGATCGGTAACATGTCGGCGGATTCCCCTTCAACCTGCAGCAGGCCGGCGGGCTCGCACGAGCCGGATGGCCCCGGAGCGACACAGATGAACTGGGCGGCAAAAAGAATCAACGGGCGTTTCCATTACGGCTGGCTGGCGGCGGCGGTCGTGTTTCTGATCTTGCTGGCGGCGGCCGGCACGCGGGCGACGCCGAGCGTGTTGATGGTGCCCCTCGAGCATGAATTCGGTTGGAGTCGCGCGGCGATTTCGCTCGCGATCTCGGTGAACATCGCGCTGTACGGGCTGACCGGGCCGTTCGCCGCCGCGGCGATGCAGCGCTTCGGCGTGCGTCCGACGGTCCTGACCGCGCTGGTCGTGATGGGCGCGGGTGTCGCGCTGTCGTCGATGATGACCGCGCGCTGGCAGATGGTGCTGATCTGGGGCGTGATGGTGGGCGGCGCGACCGGCGTGGCGGCGCTGACGCTGTCGGCGACCTTCGTCACGCGCTGGTTCACCGCTCGGCGCGGCCTCGTGATGGGCCTGCTGACCGCCAGTTCGGCGACCGGCCAGCTCGTCTTCCTGCCGATGCTGGCGGCCGTCGCGCAGCGCTACGGCTGGCGGCCCGTGGTGCTGATCGTCGCGCTCGCCGCGGCGGTGGTGGTGCCGCTCGCCGCGTTCCTGCTGCCCGAACGGCCGGCGGACGTGCAACTGCGGCCGTACGGCGAGCCGGCCGACGCGCCCCGCGCGAGCGAGAGCGCGAAGCAAAATCCGATTGCCGTCGCGTTCGGCACGCTGTTTTCGGCGGGCAGGACGCGCGACTTCTGGCTGCTGTTCTTCAGTTTCTTCATCTGCGGCGCGAGCACGAACGGCTATGTCGGCACGCATCTGATCGCGATGTGCAGCGACTACGGGATGTCGGAAGTGCAGGGCGCGTCGCTGCTCGCCGCGATGGGTATCTTCGATCTGATCGGCACGACCTTGTCGGGGTGGCTGTCCGACCGCTACGACAGTCGGGTGCTGCTGTTCTGGTATTACGGGCTGCGCGGACTGTCGCTGATCTACTTGCCGCACGCGTTCGGGATCGACTTCTTCGGGTTGCCGCTGTTCGCGGTGTTCTACGGGCTCGACTGGATCGCGACGGTGCCGCCCACGGTGCGGCTCGCGACCGACGCGTTCGGCAAGGCCGCGGCGCCCGTCGTGTTCGGCTGGATCGTCGCCGGGCACCAGCTCGGCGCGGCGTTCGCGGCGCTCGGCGCGGGCCTGCTGCGGGCGAGCCTGGGCACCTACACGATGGCATCGATGATCTCGGGCGGGCTCTGCCTCGCGGGTGCGCTGCTCGTGCTGCGGATCAACCGCCGGCCGGCGCGGCTGCCGGCGCCGGCCGTCTGAACCGGGCGGGCCGGCAGCCGCGCGGCACTACGCAGAAATCGCCATTTGCATTGATGTGATGGATCGGGCGGGCGGCGCCGCAAGCGGTTATGCTTGCGGTTCTTCTCCGGGCGACCGCGCCCTTTTTGATTTCGCGAGGAAACGCATGTCCGTCAAACCCGCACCCACCTCTGTCTCGATCCACGAACTGATCGCCGGCCGCTGGAGCCCGCGAGCGTATTCGAACGAAGCCGTCAGCCCCGAACATCTGCATGCGGTGCTCGAAGCGGCGCGCTGGGCGCCGTCGGCGTACAACGTGCAGCCGTGGCGTTTCGTCGTGTTCGATCGCAACAAGGACGAGGTCGCGTTCAAGCGTGCGTTCGCGACGCTGGTGCCGTTCAACCAGGGCTGGAATGCCCCCGCGCCGGTACTGATCGCGGTGACCGCGCATACGCTGAACAACAAGGGCGAGTCGAATCACACGGCGCTCTACGACGCCGGCGCGGCGGCGATGTCGCTGGTGCTGCAGGCGCATGCGCTCGGGCTCGCCGCGCACCAGATGAGCGGTTTCGATCCGAAGGCGTTCCGCAGCGCGTTCGCGATCCCGGCCGATGTGGATATCATCGCGATCATCTCGCTCGGCCATTACGGCGATGCCGACAAGCTCGACCCGGTGCTGCGCGAGCGCGAACGCGCGCCGCGTACCCGCCACGCGCTTGGTGAAGTGGTCTACGCTCACGCGTGGAAGAAACCCTTTTCGTCGGCCGCCTGACGCAACCGGGACCGGGCATGCCGGCGGCATCCTTCCGGGGCCGGATCGGTTTCGAGCGCTGCCGCCGGCCCGCAGCGTACGGCTCGGGGCGGCGGCGGACACGGCCCCGGGCCGTTTCCGTGCCGGGTTCGGGCGCGGCCCGGTTGTGACAGGCCCGGCTTTCGTGATAAAAAGCCGGTCCTTCCGTTTTCGCGCCTGCCATGCGGCGGCTTGAGCCATGACTTATTGCGCGATTGACTTCGGCACGTCCAATTCTGCAGTGGCGTTGCCGCACGACGGCGGCGCGGGCGGCATGCGGCTTGCACCCGTCGAGGGCGAGCACCTGACGCTGCCCACCGCCATCTTCTTCAACAACGACGAGGGTCGGCGCGAGTACGGCCGCCAGGGGCTCGCGTCGTACATCGACGGCTTCGACGGGCGCCTGATGCGTTCGATGAAGAGCATCCTCGGTTCGCCGCTGGCGGAAACCACGACCGATCTGGGCGACGGTTCCGCGATCGCATACACCGACATCATTGCGCTCTTCATGCAGCACCTGAAGCAGAAGGCGGAAGCTTGCGCGGGCGAAGCGATCGGCCGCGCGGTGCTGGGCCGGCCGGTGTTCTTCGTCGACGACGACCCGCGCGCCGACCGGCTCGCGCAGCAGCAGCTCGAAGCGGCCGCGCACGCGGTGGGCCTGGCGGAAGTGCATTTCCAGTACGAACCGATCGCGGCGGCGTTCGACTACGAGTCGCGGCAGGACGCCGAGCGGCTCGTGCTGGTCGCCGATATCGGCGGCGGCACCTCCGACTTCTCGCTGGTGCGGGTCGGCCCCGAGCGGATGCACCGCATCGAGCGCAAGGACGACGTGCTCGCGCATTACGGCGTGCACGTCGCGGGCACCGACTACGACCGCCGCGTCGAGCTGGCGTCGATCCTGCCCGCGTTCGGCTACCGGTCGCTGGATCCCGAGGGCCGCGAACTGCCGAACCGCGTCTACTTCGATCTCGCCACCTGGCACCTGATCAACACGGTCTACACGCCGAAACGGATCGGCGAGCTGAAGCTGATGAAGCACCTGTACCTCGAGGTCCGGCATTTCGAGCGACTGCTGCGGGTGGTCGAGGAGCGGCTTGGTCATGCGCTCGCGGCGCGGGCGGAAGAGGCGAAGATCGGCGTGTCGGCCGGCGGCGAAACGATGATCGATCTGAATGATGTCGAGGAGGATCTGCAGATCGCCTTCGACGCGGCGCAACTGATCGACGCGAGCCGTGACGACACCGCGCGGATCGTCGACGCCGCGCGCGAGACGGTGCGGCTCGCGGGCATCGCGCCGCGCGACGTCGGCGCGCTGTACTTCACCGGCGGCTCGACCGGGCTCTCGTTCCTGTCCGGCGCGCTGGCGGCGGCCTTCCCGGGCGCGCAGCCGGTGTACGGCGATCGGCTCGCCAGCGTGGCGACCGGGCTCGGCATTCACGCGCAGCGCGTCTTTTCCTGATCCGGCGGCCTGGCGTTCCGGGCGTGCGCCGCGAGGCCCGCCGGGCGCTGTCGGCGTTACCTCCCCGCCGTCCTTTCCCATTCGACGCACATAAAACAAAAGCCCCGCCGAAGCGGGGCTTTTGAGGTCTTGCGAAATCTCGCGCTGTATTACAGCGGCTTGATGTTCGCTGCTTGCAGACCCTTCGGTCCGTTCTTGACTTCGAACTCGACCTTTTGGTTTTCTTGCAGCGTCTTGAAGCCGTCGACACGGATTTCCGAGAAGTGAGCGAACAGATCGTCGCCACCGCCTTCCGGCGTGATGAAACCAAAACCCTTTGCGTCGTTAAACCACTTGACGGTACCGGTTGCCATATTACTTGTTCCTAAAAATATAAACAGGGCCGAAGCCCGGGGAGCGCATGAAAATCAAGGAAGGGGGTAATGGGACCAACCGGAGTACCGTTGATGGGCGAACTACGAAAGTACCTATTCACTCGCCGCTTGAAATCCTGCTCGCACGTTATACGACTTATTTTTTCGGCGGTCAACCGGATTCCCCTATTCCAGGGGAAATTTCCGGGATAACCCTCAATTAGAGCTTACAAAGCTTGCAATTGTCATCACTTTTTTGTAGGGGGTGATCGATTTTGCCGCCATTGTTCAGGTGCAACCGTTTAAACTACGCGCCGCGCGGAAGGGTTGCTCCCAGCGGGCGATCCGTCCTCCAAGAATGCATGCGCGGACGCGCCGGGCAGTAGCCGGATACCGTGTCGACCGTGCGTGTTGAGACACAGGAGAGGTTGTGAAGAGTTCTATTCAACGGAACATCGGCCCGTTCGCTTTGATGCTGACCGGGCTGGGTTCGATCATCGGGTCGGGCTGGCTGTTTGGCGCCTGGAAGGCTGCCAAGATTGCCGGCCCGGCTGCCATCTGCGCCTGGATTATCGGTGCAGTCGTCATTCTCGCCATCGCACTGACCTACGCCGAGCTGGGCGCCATGTTCCCCGAGTCGGGCGGCATGGTGCGGTATGCGCGCTATTCGCACGGCGCGCTGGTGGGCTTCATCAGCGCATGGGCGAACTGGATCGCGATCGTGTCGGTGATCCCGATCGAGGCGGAGGCGTCGATCCAGTACATGAGCACCTGGCCCTATGAATGGGCGCACAACCTGTTCGTCAACGGGGAGTTGACGACACCCGGGCTGCTGCTGTCGGCGCTCCTCGTGATCGTCTACTTCATGCTGAACTACTGGGGCGTGAAGCTGTTCGCGCGGGCCAATACGACGATCACGATCTTCAAGTTCCTGATTCCCGGCCTGACGATCCTCGGCCTGATGCTGACGAGCTTCCACTCGGAGAACCTCGGCACCGCCAGCCATGCGAGCTTCGCGCCGTATGGCTGGTCCGCCGTGCTGACCGCCGTCGCGACGAGCGGCATCGTGTTCGCGTTCAACGGCTTCCAGAGCCCGATCAACCTCGCGGGCGAGGCGCGCAATCCGTCGCGCAGCGTGCCGTTCGCGGTGATCGCGTCGATCCTGATCGCGCTCGTGATCTACGTGCTGCTGCAGATCGCGTACATCGGCTCGGTGAATCCGGCCGACGTCGCGAAGGGCTGGTCGCATTTCAGCTTCGCGTCGCCGTTCGCCGAACTCGCGATCGCGCTGAACCTGAACTGGCTCGCGATCCTGCTGTATGTCGATGCATTCGTGAGCCCGAGCGGCACCGGCACGACCTACATGGCAACCACGACCCGGATGATCTACGCGATGGAGCGCAACAACACGATGCCGAAGATGTTCGGCAACGTGCACCCGTTCTACGGCGTGCCGCGCCAGGCCATGTGGTTCAACCTGATCGTGTCCTTCATCTTCCTGTTCTTCTTCCGCGGCTGGAGCTCGCTCGCGGCGGTGATTTCGGTTGCCACCGTGATCTCCTACCTGACCGGCCCGATCAGCCTGATGGCGCTGCGCCGGGCGGCGACCGATCTGGACCGCCCGCTGTCGATCCCCGGCATGAAGCTGATTGCGCCGTTCGCGTTCGTCTGCGCATCGCTGATTCTGTACTGGGCGAAGTGGCCGCTGACGGGCGAGATCATCCTGCTGATGGTCGTCGCGTTGCCGGTGTACTTCTACTTCCAGGGCAAGTCCGGCTGGAGCGGCTGGAGTCGCGACCTGAAAGCGGCCTGGTGGCTGGTCGCCTACCTGCCGACGATGGCCGTGCTGTCGCTGATCGGCAGCAAGGAGTTCGGCGGCCGAGGCGTGCTGCCGTACGGCTGGGACATGCTGGTCGTTGCGGCGATCGCGCTGATGTTCTATTTCTGGGGCGTCAGCACCGGCTACCGTACCGAGTATCTCGACGAGCGCGAGTCGCGCGACGAGATCCTCGAAGGGGTCGGCGCCTGAGTGTCTCTCCGCCCGCCGAACGGTGGCGGCGGACGACAAAAAGCCCGCCCGGGTTCGCCCGGGCGGGCTTTTTCTTTGGGCGGCCGGGGCGCCTTCGTTCAGGCCGGCGCGCTGCCGAACACGTAGTTCGTCATCGCCAGCACGCGCTGGTATGTGCCGAGCGACTGGATGCCGAGCTGATAGTCGTCGTCGGCCGCGCCGAGCGCCGCGTACACCGGCAGCAGGTGTTCGTCGGTCGGATGCATCAGCGCCGCGTGCGGCGCCTGGCGGCGATAGTCGAGCAGCGCATCGATGTCGCGCGCGGCCAGCCGGGCCTCGAACCAGTCGGTGAAGTCGGCGACGCGCGGATCGGCATCGGCGGGCGCGGCGCTGAAATCCGCTGCGCGCAGATTGTGCGTGATCTGACCCGATCCGATCACCATCACCCCTTCGTCACGCAGCGGGCGCAGCGCGCGGCCGATCCGGAAGTGATGCGCGGCGTCCGCGTTCGGCTGGATCGACAGTTGCGCGACCGGCACGCCGGCGTCGGGGAACATCAGCAACATCGGCACCCATGCGCCGTGATCGAGGCCGTGCGGCAGCGTCGCGGTCGCGATGCCGGCCGCGTCGAGCAGCGCGGCGGCGCGGAGGGCGACATCCGGTGCGCCGGGCGCCGGATAGCGGATGTCGTAAAGCGCCTGCGGGAGGCCGTAGAAATCGTGGATGGTGTCGGGCCGCTCGGCGGTGCTCGCGACCGGCTGCCGAGTACCCCAGTGCGCGGACAGCATCAGCACCGCGCGCGGGCGCGGCAGTTCGGCGCCGAGTTCGGCGAACGCGCCGGAAGGCAGCGACGGGTCGATCGGCAGCGTCGGCGCGCCGTGCGACAGATACAGCGAAGGTAGGCGGGTCATGGTGAAAGCCCCTGGGAGTGGTGATTTCCGACCACTATAGGCGTGCACTCCGTATTGATAAACGCTCAATACGGGAATTGATTGAATCTTATATGTTGTTAATGAGGGCTGCGGCCCGGCAGCGCTTCAACCGGCTTCGCGGAGGCCTTGCCACGGCGTCGTACGCGGCGCGCCGAGCGCGAACATATCCAGCACGCGCGTGACCGTGTGGTCGACCAGCTCGTCGATCGTCTTCGGCATCGCGTAGAACGCGGGCAGTGGGGGAAAGATCACGCCGCCCATCTCGGTGACGGCGGTCATGTTGCGCAGGTGGGCGAGATTGAAGGGGGTTTCGCGCACCAGCATCACGAGGCGGCGGCGCTCCTTCAGCGTGACGTCGGCGGCGCGCGCGATCAGGTTGTCGGATAGCCCGTGCGCGACGCTCGCGAGCGTTTTCATCGAGCAGGGCGCGACGACCATCCCGTCGGTCGCGAACGATCCGGACGCGATGCTGGCTCCCACGTCGCGTACCGAGTGGACCACGTCGGCGCGTGCATGCACGTCGTCCTTCGAGAGCCGCAGCTCATGCTGGATGTTGAGCCAGCCGGCGCTCGAGATCATCAGGTGAGTCTCGACGCCGCCCGATGCGCGCAGCATGTCGAGCAGGCGCACGCCGTAGATCGCGCCGGTGGCGCCGGTGATCGCGACGATCAGCCGACGCGGCGGCGCGATGCGCGGTCCCATCGTCGGGAGAACGGAACGGCGCGGCTCAGGCCGCGGCGAACAGTTGCTGCAGTTCGCCCGACTGGTACATCTCCATCATGATGTCCGAGCCGCCGACGAATTCGCCTTTCACGTACAGCTGCGGAATGGTCGGCCAGTTCGAGAATGCCTTGATGCCCTGGCGGATTTCCTCGTCCTCGAGGACGTTGACCGTCTTGAACTGGTCGACGCCGCAGGCCTTCAGCACCTGCACGGCGCGGCCCGAGAAGCCGCACATCGGAAATTGCGCGCTGCCCTTCATGAAGAGCACGACCTGGTTTTCGTCGACGATTTGCTTGATGCGTTGTTGGGTGTCCATGACTGACCTTGAATTGCGGGGCGGTAGATGCGAAATGATACTGGATTTCACCGGGGCCGGCCGGTGCCGGGTACGGGTCAGCCGGGCAGGCGCCCGCCCGTCGTGCGTTCGATGGCGGCGAGATCGGCGAGCGATTCGACGGCGACGAAACCCGCGGCCGTCAGGATCTCGCGGACCGCGTCGGCCTGATCGTAGCCGTGCTCGATCCACAGCGCGCCGCCCGGCGCGAGAAACGCGCCGGCGCCGGCCGCGATCACCCGGATGGCCGTGAGGCCGTCGGCTTCGTCGGTCAGTGCGCCGCGCGGCTCGAAGCGCAGGTCGCCCGCGTCGAGATGCGGATCCTGCCGCGCGATGTACGGCGGGTTGCTGACGATCGCATCGAAGCGCAGCGCCGGGTCCAGCGCCCCGTACCAGTCGCTTTGCAGCCAGTGCGGCGCGCCGCCGGGCCGGGCCGGGTCGAGCAGCCTGGACGCGTTGCGACGGGCGATGTCGAGCGCCTTTGCCGAACGGTCGAGCGCCCAGATCCGCGCGTCCGGCCGTTGCGCAGCGATGGCGATGGCGATCGCGCCGCTGCCGGTGCCGAGATCGAGCACGCATGGCGCGGGCAGGCCGTCGAGCGTGTCGAGCGCGATCTCGACCAGCAGTTCCGTTTCCGGGCGCGGAATCAGGACATCGGGCGTGACTTCGAATTCGAGGCCGAAGAACTCGCGCGTGCCGACCAGTTGCGCGACCGGTTCGCCCGCCGCGCGACGGGCTTCCAGCACCCGATAGCGCTCGATCGCGGCCGCGTCGAGCGGCTCGTCCGCGCGCGTGATCAGTTGCGTGCGGCTCCAGCCGAGCGCGTACGCGAGCAGGATCCGCGCGTCGACGGCAGCGAGCGGCGACGCGCGCAGCAGGTCGGCGACGGTGGCGGGCGTAGCGTGCATGGCGTCGTCGTCAGTCCGTCTCGCCGAGCGACGCGAGCAGTTCGGCCTGATGTTCGCTGACGAGCGACGCGATCAACTCGTCGAGATCGCCGTCCATGATGGCCTCGAGCCGATAGAGCGTCAGGTTGATCCGGTGATCGGTCATCCGGCCTTGCGGGAAGTTGTAGGTCCGGATGCGTTCCGAGCGGTCGCCCGAGCCGATCAGGCTCTTGCGGGTCGCGGCTTCCTTCGCGTGCTGCTCGTGGTACTGCTTGTCCTTGATCCGCGCGGCGAGCACCTTCAGCGCGCGATCCTTGTTCTTGTGCTGCGAGCGGTCGTCCTGGCACTCGACGACGATGCCGGTGGGAAGGTGCGTCACGCGCACCGCCGAATCGGTCTTGTTGATGTGCTGGCCGCCCGCGCCGGACGCCCGGAACGTATCGATGCGCAGATCCGCCGGGTTGATTTCGATTTCGCCGATCTCGTCGGCCTCCGGCATCACCGCAACCGTGCACGCGGACGTGTGGATGCGCCCCTGCGTCTCGGTCGCCGGCACGCGCTGCACGCGATGGCCGCCCGACTCGAACTTGAGCCGCGAGTAGGCGCCTTGACCGGCGATCCGCACGATCACTTCCTTGTAGCCGCCGAGATCCGATTCGCTTTCCGACATCATCTCGACCTGCCAGCGCTGCCGTTCCGCGTAGCGCAGGTACATGCGCAGCAGGTCGCCCGCGAACAGCGCCGATTCGTCGCCGCCCGTGCCGGCGCGGATTTCCACGAAGATATTGCGTTCGTCGTTCGGATCCTTCGGCAGCAGCATCGTCTGCAGCTCGGTTTCGAGGCGGCCCATCCGCTCGCGCGATTCGCGGATCTCGTCCTCGGCGAAATCGCGCATCGACGCGTCGCCCAGCAGCTCCTGCGCGGCCAGCTCGTCGTTGCGGGCGTGGCGCCACAGCGCGTAATGCTCGACCACCGGGCCGATTTCCGCATGCTCCCGCGTCAGCTTGCGATATTGGTCGAGATCCGCGGTGACGTTTTCGCGGCTCAGCAGGTCGTTCAGTTCGGCCAGCCGGGTTGACAGCTGGTCGAGCTTGCTTTGCATGCTCGTTTTCATGGTGTGGAGCGAGGCTCCCGAGGCGTGATGTCGAAAATGGGAAAAGGCAGCCGAACGGCTGACAGGGGGAGGCGGTTGGCCGCTAACGGTCGGAATTATCCGACGATCGGGGCGCGTGCTGGTAGAACCCGCGCATCAATTCGATCAACGCATCGCGGTCGGCGCCGTTCGTGCGGTTGAGCGCGCTCGTCGGGCCGTGGATCAGCTTGTTGGTGAGTGCCTGCGACAGCGCGTCGAGCACGGCGGCCGGGTCGTCGCCGCGGGCCAGCATCTTCTGCGCGCGCTCGACTTCCGCGCGGCGCAGCGCGTCGGCCTGCATGTGCATGTGACGGATCACGGGCACGATGCTGCGCGAATCGAGCCACTGCATGAAGTTCTGCACGCGGGTCTCGATGATGGTCTCGGCTTGCGCGACGGCGGCCTGTCGCGACGCATTGCCTTCCCGCACGATCGCGCCGAGGTCGTCGACGGTGTACAGGAAGATGTCCTTGAGTTTGCCGACCTCGGGCTCGATGTCGCGCGGGACCGCGAGGTCGACCATGAAGATCGGCCGGTGGCGGCGCGCCTTCACCGCGCGCTCGACCGCGCCGAGGCCGATGATCGGCAGCGTCGACGCGGTGCAGGACACGATGATGTCGAACTCGTGCATCCGCGCCGGCAGTTCGGAGAGCGGGATCGCGCGGCCGTTGAAGCGTTCCGCGAGCTTCGCGCCGCGCTCCGCCGTGCGGTTGGCGACCACCAGTTCCTTCGGACCTTGCGCGGCGAAGTGCGTCGCGCACAGCTCGATCATTTCGCCGGCGCCGATGAACAGCACGCGTTGATCTGACACTTTTTCGAAGATACGCTGGGCGAGGCGGACGGCGGCCGCCGCCATCGACACGGACTGCGCGCCGATCTCGGTCGTGCCGCGCACTTCCTTCGCGACGGCGAAGGTACGCTGGAACAACTGGTTCAGGTAGGTGCCGAGTGCGCCGGCCTCGGAAGCGGTGCGCACCGCATCTTTCATCTGGCCGAGGATCTGGGTTTCGCCGAGCACCATCGAATCGAGCCCCGATGCGACGCGGAACGCGTGTCGCACGGCCTCGGACTGCGGCAACGCGTAGACGTGCGGCGCGAGTTCGGCGGCGGGAATCCGGTGATAATCGGCCAGCCAGCGGATGGCGGCCTCGCGGGCCGCGCGGTCGTCGGTCGCGCAGTACAGCTCGGTGCGGTTGCAGGTCGACAGGATGGCCGCTTCGGGCGCATTGGGTGCCGGATGCCCAAGGAAGATGCTCTTGAAGGTCGTCAATGCAGGCTTGAGCTGCTCGAGCGGAAACGCCACGCGTTCGCGCAAGGCGACAGGCGCAGTGTGGTGATTGATTCCGATCGTGAGGAGCTGCATATCAGAGGCTATCGTTTAGCCCCGTATTATAGCGTTTCGACGGGGTCCTTACCGGAGACGCGCGTCAGACCCGCTCGGACCGAGGTTTGCGGGCGGGATCGACGGGTACGGTGTCGAGCTGGTAGCCATAGCCGTAAAGCGGCGTCAGGCGGTAGCCCCGCTCCGGATGAAGGCGCAGCTTGCTGCGCAGCCGGGACGCGTGGGTGTCGAGGGTACGCGACTTCATGCCGCGGCGTTTCTCCCAGACCGACTCGAGAATGTGCACCCGCGACACCGGCCGCGACTTGTTGGCGAACAGCAGCAGGGCGAAGCGGAACTCCTTCGGTGTCAGCAGCACGGTTTCCGTGCCGAAGCGGACGATGCTGCTGAGTGAGTCGAAAGAATATTCGCCGAAGGTGTCGCGCGGGCGGTTGTGCGGGCGCTGCACACCGGCGCGGCGCATCAGCGCGCTGACCCGGGCGAGCAGCTCGGGCCCGCGCACCGGCTTGCGGATGCAATCGTCGGCACCGGCCTGCAGGCAGGCGACGATCTCGCTTTCGCGCGGTTCGGACATGACGGCGATTGCCGGTACGCCGGGCTGGACGAGCCGCGCCCGGGGAATGACTTCCTCCGCGGGGAGATCGCCGGCCCAGCTGGCGACGAGGAAGAGATCGCAGGTTTCGGTGCCGAGCCAGTCGAGGAAGCCGGCGCTGCTCCGGAAGAGATGGCACAGATGGCCGCCCGCGAAAAGCAGCCGATTCACGAATTCCGCGTGGCGTACGTCTGGGTCTATCAGGGCTATTCGCATGGGCGTTTTGTCAGCAGGGTAACGAGGGTGCCCTTGCCTAACGTCATGCCGGACCCTAAACTCATCCGCTACGCGGAAAGGCTGCTGATCTTCTGAATGAGAAAAATCGATGCTAGTCGCGTGAGTCGTTCACGCCTATGGGACGAATCTGAAATTAGAAGAAGGCGCTGAATGAACTGGTTTGGAATCGTTGTTTTGGGCATGGCCGTGGGTTTGCTGGGCGGGTGGCTGCATCCGCTGCGCCGGATCCGGCGCGGCTCGGTGTGGAAGGCCGTGGCGGCCGGCGTGCTCGCTGCAGCCGCCGCCAAGATGGCCGGCAATGTCTCAGGACTCTTTTACGACGGGGAAACGCTCGAATGGCCGGTGTGTACCGGCGTGGCGTTCCTGGCCGTCGCCTTGACGGTGAGCTTGTCCTCCCGTCGCTGAACGCTCTCAGGTGAACAATCATGAATGCCCGACTCCCCGAAACCTCGTCCGTGCCCGTGCGCATTGCCTTGCTGCGCGGCGCGATGGCGCGCGAGGATCTGGCCGCCTATCTGGTGCCGTCCGCCGATCCCCATTTGTCTGAATATTTGCCCGAGCGCTGGCAAGCCCGGCAGTGGCTGTCAGGATTCACCGGCTCGGTCGGCACGCTGGTCGTGACCGCCGATTTCGCGGGGCTGTGGGTCGACAGCCGCTACTGGGTGCAGGCGGAAGCCGAACTGGCCGGCACCGGCGTGGAGTTGATGAAGATGATGGGCGGCCAGCAGACCCAGCCGCACATCGAATGGCTGGCGCAGCACGTGCCGGCGGGCGCGACGGTGGGCGTCGACGGCGCGGTGCTGGGCGTGGCGGCCGCGCGCGCGCTGACGAGCGCGCTGACGGCGCGCCGCATCGCGCTACGCACCGATCTCGACCTGCTCGACGCGATCTGGCCGCAGCGTCCGCCACTGCCCGCCGACGTCGTGTTCGAGCACGTCGCGCCGCAGGCCGACAAGACCCGTGCGGGCAAGCTCGCGCAGGTGCGGCGCGCGATGCAGGACCAGGGTGCGCAATGGCACTTCGTGTCGACGCTCGACGATCTCGCGTGGCTGTTCAATCTGCGCGGCGCCGACGTGAACTACAACCCGGTGTTCGTCGCCCATGCGCTGATCGGGCTCGAGCGCGCGACGCTGTTCGTCGCGGACGGCAAGGTGCCGGCCGAATTGGCGGAGTCGCTCGCGCAGGACGGCGTCGACGTGCAGCCGTACGCGGCGGCGGGCGCGGCGCTCGCCGCGCTGCCGGCGGGCGCCGGGCTGCTCATCGATCCGCGTCGGGTGACGTTCGGTTCGCTGCAGGCGGTGCCGAAGCCCGTGCGGATCGTCGAGGCCGTGAATCCGTCGACCTTCGCGAAATCGCGCAAGACGCCCGTCGAGGCGGAGCACGTGCGCGCGACGATGGAGCAGGACGGCGCCGCGCTCGCCGAGTTCTTCGCGTGGTTCGAGGGCGCGGTCAACCGCGAGCCGATCACCGAAGTGACGATCGACGAAAGGCTGACGGCGGCGCGCGCGCGCCGACCGGGCTATGTGTCGCTGAGTTTCGCGACGATCGCGGGTTTCAACGCGAACGGCGCGATGCCGCACTATCACGCGACGCGCGACTCGCACGCGGCGATCGAGGGCGACGGCCTGCTGCTGATCGACTCGGGCGGCCAGTACCTGAGCGGTACGACCGACATCACGCGAGTCGTGCCGGTCGGCACGATCACCGATGCGCACCGGCGCGATTTCACGATCGTGCTGAAGGCGATGATGGCGCTGTCGCGCGCGCGGTTTCCGCGCGGCATCCGGTCGCCGATGCTCGACGCGATCGCGCGCGCGCCGATGTGGGCGGCGGGCCTCGATTACGGGCACGGCACGGGGCACGGCGTCGGCTATTTCCTCAACGTGCACGAAGGTCCGCAGGTGATCTCCCACTACGCCGCCGCCGAGCCGTACACGGCGATGGAGGAAGGGATGATCACGTCCGTCGAGCCCGGCGTATACCGGCCGGGCAAGTGGGGCGTGCGCATCGAGAATCTCGTGCTCAACCGTGCCGCGGGACAGACCGAGTTCGGCGACTTCCTCGAATTCGAAACCTTGACGCTGTGTCCGATCGACACGCGCTGCGTGCTGCCCGGGCTGTTGCACGACGACGAGCGCGCGTGGCTGAACGCTTATCACGCGACGGTGCGCGAGCGGGTCGGCCGGCATCTGACGGGCGCCGCGAAGGCATGGCTCGACGCGCGCACCCAGCCGATCTGAAGCCGGGCGGGCGCGCGCCCGACAACGAATATCCGAGGTGGAGATGGCGAAAACCGCAGTGATCGTGATCGACATGCAGCGCGGCCTGCTGCAGCGCGCGAGGCCCGCGCATCGGCTCGCCGACGTGGTGGCGGGCATCAACCGGCTGACGGCGGCCGCGCGCGCAGCCGGCGCGCCGGTGTGCATCGTGCAGCACGACGGCGACGCGGACGACGACGTGGTGCCCGGCACACCCGGCTGGCAGCTGCATGCCGACCTGGAGCGCAGCGGCGACGACTGGCTGGTGCGCAAGCGCTTCAGCGATGCGTTCCACGACACGCCGCTGGCCGCCGATCTCGACCGGGCCGGCATCGACAGCGTGATCCTGTGCGGCTACGCGACGGAATTCTGCGTGGACTCGACCGCTCGCCGCGCGGCGCTGCTCGGCTACCGGACGACGGTCGTCTCCGATCTGCACACCACGAACGAGCGGTCGCACGCGAGCGCCGCCCAGATTGCCGAGCATCACAATTTCATCTGGAAAAACTGCTCGTTCTCGGGTAACGCGGTGACGCCGCGTCCGCTCGACGACGTGCTCGCGACGGAGTTTGCATGACGATCAAGGCGGTCGTATTCGATTTCGGCGGGGTGCTGATCGACTGGAGCCCCGAGTATCTGTACAGGCAGCTGATGCCCGACGAGACGGAGCGCCGCTGGTTTCTGACCCACGTCTGCGCAATGGAATGGGTGATCAAGCAGGACGGCGGCCAGACCATCGAGGAAGGCACCGAGGAGCTGGTGGCGAAGTTTCCCGGATATGAGGCATCGATTCGCGCGTTCTATGCGCGCTGGCACGAAATGATCGGCGGCGTGCTCGCGGGCGGGGAGGCGCTGGTGGACCGGCTCGACGCGCAACGGATGCCGTTGTTCGGCCTGACGAACTGGTCCGCGCAGACGTTCCCGTACGCATGGGAGCGTTTCCCGCTCCTGCATCGATTCAGGGAGATCGTGGTGTCGGGGCGCGTGAAGCTGGTGAAGCCCGATCCCGCGATTTATCGCGAGATGGTCGCGCGCATCGAACCGCATCTGCCGGGCATCGCACCGCACGAGCTGGTGTTCATCGACGACAATCCGCATAACGCGGCGGCCGCGACGGCGCTTGGCTGGCACGGCATTCACCACACCAGCGCCGAAACCACGGAAGCACGCTTGCGCGAGCTGGGCGCGCTGGCCTGAAGGCGGATCGTCGGCTTGTTGCGGCACCGGACAAGAAAAAAGCGGGCATCGCCCGCTTTTTTTGCGCCTGAGGCCGCCGCTCGGAGCGGGCCGCCCGTCAGCGGCTGATCGGCTTGTAGCGGAGCCGCTTCGGCTTGGCCGCTTCCTCGCCGAGGCGCGCGCGCTTGTCGGCCTCGTACTCCTGGTAGTTGCCGTCGAAGAACGTCACCTGCGAATCGCCTTCGAACGACAGGATGTGCGTGGCGATCCGGTCGAGGAACCAGCGATCGTGCGAGATCACCAGCACCGAGCCGGCGAATTCGAGCAGCGCGTCTTCCAGCGCGCGCAGCGTTTCGACGTCGAGGTCGTTCGACGGCTCGTCGAGCAGCAGCACGTTGCCGCCCGCGATCAGCGTCTTCGCGAGGTGCAGCCGGCCGCGCTCGCCGCCCGACAGGTTGCCGACGATCTTCTGCTGGTCGCCGCCCTTGAAGTTGAAGCGGCCGATGTACGCGCGCGACGGCGTTTCGTATTTGCCGACCGTCAGCACGTCCGCGCCGCCGGAGATTTCCTCGAACACCGTCTTCGAGCCGTCGAGCGCGTCGCGACTCTGGTCGACGTACGCGACCTTCACCGTCGGTCCCATCGCGATCTCGCCCGAATCCGGCTGTTCCTTGCCCGTGAGCATGCGGAACAGCGTCGACTTGCCGGCGCCGTTCGGCCCGATGATGCCGACGATCGCGCCTGCCGGGATCTTGAAGTTCAGGTTGTCGATGAGGAGACGGTCGCCGTAAGCCTTGCTGACGTTCTTGAACTCGATCACCTCGTTGCCGAGACGCTCGCCGACCGGAATGAAGATTTCCTGGGTCTCGTTGCGCTTCTGGTATTCCTGGCTGTTGAGTTCCTCGAAGCGGGCGATCCGCGCCTTCGACTTCGCCTGGCGGCCCTTCGGATTCTGGCGCACCCACTCCAGTTCCTTCTTGATCGCCTTCTGGCGTGCCGATTCGGTCGCCTCTTCCTGCTTCAGCCGGTCTTCCTTCTGGTCGAGCCAGCTGCTGTAGTTGCCCTTCCACGGAATGCCGTGGCCGCGATCGAGTTCGAGAATCCACTCGGCGGCGTTGTCGAGGAAGTAGCGGTCGTGGGTGACCGCGACGACCGTGCCGGGGAAGCGCGTCAGGAACTGTTCGAGCCAGTCGACCGATTCGGCGTCCAGGTGGTTGGTCGGTTCGTCGAGCAGCAGCATGTCGGGCTTTTCGAGCAGCAGCTTGCAGAGTGCGACGCGGCGTTTCTCGCCGCCCGACAGGTGCTCGATCTTCGCGTCCCACGGCGGCAGGCGCAGCGCGTCGGCCGCGATCTCGAGCTGCTGCTCGGGGCTGCCGCCGTCGCTCGTCGCGAGGATCGCCTCGTACTTCGCCTGCGCCGCGGAGAGCGCATCGAAATCGGCGTCCGGTTCCGCGTAGGCGGCATAGATCTCGTCGAGCTTCTTCTGCGCCTGGAACACGTCGCCGAGGCCGTCCTCGACGGCTTCGCGCACGGTTTTTTCCGGATCGAGCTGGGGTTCCTGGGGGAGATAGCCGATGTTGAGGTTCGGCATCGGCGTGGCTTCGCCTTCGATGTCCTTGTCGACACCCGCCATGATGCGGATCAGCGTCGACTTGCCCGAGCCGTTCAGGCCGAGCACGCCGATCTTCGCGCCGGGGAAAAACGACAGCGAGATGTCCTTCAGGATCTGGCGCTTGGGCGGCACGATCTTGCCGACCCGGTTCATCGTGAAAACGTATTGGGCCATGTGCGTGAGAAAGTAAAAAGTAGCGGCCGCCGCCGCTCGGCTGGCGGCCGGCGCGGCAACGGGATGCGTGATTCGGGCTGGAAGCCGCCGCGGTTGGATCCGGCGGAAAGGCTGCGGACCGGCGGCGCGAACCGTCATTGTACTTCGCGCCGCGCAAGCTTAACCGGGCCGCCGCCGCGTCACAGCCACGCAGCGACGCCGCCGTGGCCGGAGCAGGTGCCGCGGCGGTGGCGGCTGAAGCTGTACGCACCGTCCCGGCAGCGCGCGCTCGCGCCTTCGGGAACCCGGCCCGAGTTCGACCGGGCGGGCGAATGAACCGTGCGGCCGTCGCTGTTCTGGTAAGTGCGATGCGAGTCGAGATCGCTTTCGTCGGTCTGGCCCGGCGTGGAGGGCGAGTAGGCGAATGCCGGCGGCGCGGTGAGCGGCAGCGCGGCGACGCAGAGCGCGATCAGGCCCGGCGCGCTGAGCCGCCACGCACGCGGCGTGAACGTTCGGTGGAATGTCATGGTCTCTCGTGGTTCTTATCGGGTTATGGTCGGTCCGGCCGGACGGCATCTTAGCCGAGGCTGAAGAAACCGTACCGCGAATCGTCTTGTTAACAAGACCGGCTTTGCAGCACATCAAGGAGGGAACATGCGGCTCAAGCGTCATATCCATCAATCCGGGCTGGCGGCGATGCTTGCCTGCGCGCTCGGCTTGTCCGCGTGCGCGGGCGGGCCGGCAGGCCCGTCGTCCGCGCCGTCGGCGGCGCTGCCGCTGATCGTCGCGCATCGCGGCGGCACGGGCGACGCGCCGGAGAATACGCTCGAGGCGATCCGGCTGGCGCTCGCGCAGCGCGCCGATGCGATGTGGCTGACGGTGCAGTTGAGCAAGGACGGCGTGCCGGTGCTGTACCGGCCGGCCGATCTCTCCGCGCTGACGCCGGCGAGCGGAGCGGTGGCGGATCGTACGGCGGCCGAGCTGGCGCGGCTCAACGCAGGATGGAATTACAAGGATGCGGACGGACAGTACCCGTATCGCGTGCGTCCGGTCGGCATTCCGACGCTGCGCGATGCGTTGCGCGCGCTGCCGGCCGGCATGCCGGTGGTGCTCGACATGAAGGCGCTGCCCGCGCCGCCGCAGGCCGCCGCGGTCGCGCGGGTGCTGGACGATCTGGCGGCGTGGCCGCGCGTCATGCTCTATTCGACCGAAGCGGCGTATCAGCAGGCGTTCGCCGCCTATCCGCAGGCCCGTCTGTTCGAATCCCGCGACGCGACCCGCGACCGGCTGGTCAAGGTGCTGCTCGGCCAGGGATGCGAAAGCGCGCCGGCCGCGCCGGTGTGGACGGGGTTCGAACTGCACCGGCCACTGACCGTCACCGAGAAGTTCACGCTGGGCGAGGGGGTATCGCGGGCGACCGCGACCTTGTGGAACCCGACGACCGTCGCTTGTTTCCGGCGTCAGGCGCCGGTCCGGATCCTGGCGATCGCGGTGAACGACGCCGCCGGCTATCGGGCCGCGGCGTGTCTCGGTCTCGACGCGGTGCTGGCGGATTCGCCGCGCCGGATGACGCAGATCAGGGCGTCGCTGGCCGGGCAGCCGCTACGTTGCGACGCGCCTGACCGGGACGTCGCGGCCACGCATTAGGCGCGTTTGTCCGTTGATGGAGTCGGTCCGACGTCGCTTGGGCCGGCGGTCTCGGCCAGCAGCCAGGCGCGGAATGCCGCGAAGGGCGGACGTTGCGCATGCGACGGCGGATAGACCAGGTAATAGCCAAGGTCGTCGAGTTGCACAGGCGGTGCGAGCGGTATCAGCCGGTCCGTCGCCAGATCGTGCGCGACCATGGCGGACGGCAGCAGCGCCGCACCCTGGCCGTCCCGCGCTGCCTGCAGCAGTAAACCCGGGTCGTCGAACGAGGGGCCGCGCGGGGCCCCGACGTCGGCGACGCGTTGCGACAGGAACCAGCGTAGCCAGCCTTGCCGGTCCGCATCGTGCAGCAGCGGCCAGTCGGCGAGGCCGGCGGGTGCCGCCGGTGCGCCACCGCGACGGCCGACGAGGTCGGGTGCGGCAACCGGCACGATCGCCACGGTGAACAGCGGGTCGCCGCGCAGGCCGGCGTAGCGGCCGAGGCCGTGACGGATCGCGGCGTCGATGCCGCCGCGCGCGAAGTCGGCGAGTGCCTGCCCGGTCGTGACCTGCAGATCCAGGTTCGGGCACGCGGCCCGCAAGCCGGACAGGCGCGGCACGAGCCACGCGGATGCGAAGAACGGCGTGACGCTCACGGTCAGCACACCGCTGTCTGCCGACGCGGCGACCCGCTGCGACGCATCGGCGATTTGCCCGAACGCGTTGCGCACGGGCGGTAGATAATCATGCCCGGCCGGCGTGAGCCGCACGCCGCGATGCACGCGTTCGAACAGCGCGACGCCGAGGTGGGCCTCGAGCGTCCGGATCAACTGACTCACCGCGCCGGGCGTGACGTGGAGCTCCTCGGCCGCGCGCTTCACCGACAGGTGTCGCGCGGCGGCCTCGAAGGCCCGCAATGCGTTCAGCGGCGGCAGGCGAGAGCGGGTCATATAGGTTTTCTCAACTGAATGATTCAGTAAATCGGGTTTGAAGCGCGGCGCCGGGGCATGTAGGGTAGTGGCGTGATAGGCGTGTCCGCCGCCGCAACGATGCCGTGGCGCCACGCCCTCACCATAGTTCACCTATCGTAATGATGCCAATTCCGGCGGTGCCCGCCGACCTGAGAGGAGGACAAACATGAATCGCCCGCCCGCGCCCGCCGCGCCTCGCGTCTTCTATGGCTGGTATGTGGTGGCCGCCGCCTTTGCGGTGACCTTCATCGGGTTCGGCAGCGCGTACACGTTCAGCGCGTTCGTCGGCGCGCTGCAGCACGACTTCGCGGCATCGCGCGGACAGATCTCGCTCGTGTTTTCGCTCGCGGGCTTTCTCTATTTCGGCTTCGGCGTGGTGAGCGGGCCGCTCGCCGATCGCATCGGCTCGCGCCGCTTGGCGGTCGCCGGCATGCTGCTGACCGCCGCCGGACTCGCGGCGGCCGGCGCCGCGCGTACGCTGCCGCAAGTCTATGTCGCGTATGGCCTCGGGGTTGGGCTCGGGGTCGGCTGCGCGTATGTGCCGGCCGTCGGCGCGGTGCAGCGCTGGTTCGTGAAGCGGCGCGGCTTCGCGTCGGGGCTGGCGGTCGCCGGGATCGGGGTCGGCACGCTGGTGATGCCGCCGCTCGCGTCGGCGCTGATCGCGCAGATCGGCTGGCGCGGTGCGTACTTCGTGCTGGCGGCGCTGGCGGTCGTGGTTGGTGCGGGGATGTCGCTGCTGATCGAGAACGACCCGCGCGGCCGCGGCCTGCTGCCCGACGGCGCCGTGTCGACCGCCGATCGCGACGCGCGGCCGGCGGCCGGGACGGCGGCGGGCGCATCCGTCAGAGAAGCCGTGCTGTCCCGGCCGTTCGCCAGCCTTTACGCCGCCTGCCTCGTGTGCTCGTTCGGCGTTTTCGTGCCGTTCGTGCACTTGGTGCCGTACGCGCTCGATCACGGCGTCGGACCGTCGGCCGCCGTGCTGCTGCTCGGCGCCATCGGCGTGGGGAGCACCGCCGGCCGGTTCCTGCTCGGCGGGCTCGCCGACCGGCTGGGCCGCCGGACTTCACTGCTCGCGATGTTCGCGGGCATGGCCGCTGCGCTGCTGATCTGGGCCTGCGCGTCCGGGTTCTGGGCGCTCGCTGCGTTCGCGTTCGTCTACGGCGTGTTCTACGGCGGATGGGTGGCCGTGCTGCCCGCCGTCACGATGGATTACTTCGGCGGGCGCAACGTGAGCGGCATCATCGGCGTGCTCTATACCAGCGTCGCGTTCGGCACGTTGATCGGGCCCGCCGCGGCGGGCTTCATCTACGACAGCGGCAGCGGCTATCTGCTGCCGATTCTCGCGAGCGCCGCCGCGAACCTGATCGCTTTCGGGATCGTTGCCGGATCGTCCGGCGCGCCGGTGCGGGCCGGTCTGCCGGGCGCTTGAAGATGGCCGCCGAGCAGGCTCGACCGCATGCCCGCTGCCGGCGAGAGGGGTGCGCTTTCTGCTCGGCAAGGTGCTCGGCCCCGCTCGCGGGTTTCCGCGCGGCTGAATCGGTGTGATGATGGCGGCGGGTTGGGGCCGGGTGATCGGCACCGTCCGCCGCGCGTCGGGCAACCTGCTCGGGCCGACCGTCACGCGGGCGTTCGCCGGCGCGACGATATGCCGGATCCTTTATTTCATCGCGAGCGGCGCGGTGCGCTCGTGCCTGGGAGAGCGCATGACTTTCGACGAGGTGAGGCAGATCGCGCTCGGCTGGCCCGGCGTGGAGGACGGTACGTCGTACGGCACGCCCGCGCTGAAGGTGAAGGGCACACTGCTCACGCGCCTGAAGGAGGACGGGGACAGCCTGGTGGTGAAGGGCGTCGATACCGACGAGCGCGCGCTGCTGATGGAGACCGAACCGGACGTGTATTACATCACCGACCACTATCGCGGCTGGCCGATCGTGCTGGTGCGCTTGTCGAATGCCGATCCCGGCACCGTGTCGGCGTTGCTGCTGCGCGAGTGGAAAGCGATCGCGCCCAGAAAGCTGCTGGCGGAATTCGACGCCGTGCGCCGCTGAACCTCGCGCCGCCGATCTTCTCTCTGCATGAACGACGGATTTGCGCGCCGTGATCCGGGCTCGGCGCGCGTTGGCCGGCGGGTTTTCGCGGGCACCCGGTCGCGCGCCGAAAGCGTGCGCTGACGGGGCCGCCGGACGGATGGCATGACGCCCCGGACAGGATCCGACACGGTGGCCATGAGCCGGCTTCGTGGAGTGGTTCCATCAAATCATCGTAATTGGCTCTCATGAGCCGAACCATTGCTGCTTACACTGCACCGGTTTTGCATCTCGCAGACAATCGTCGGACAGATTCATTTTCGAGCGGCCGGGACTTGCCCGCACACCGGGATCGACGGCTCCGCTCATGCCTGCGCATCGCGCAATGCCGCTGAGCGGACCGCCTCGCGCGGATCCGCGACGAAACGAACGACATCCCCGATAGACGCACCGCCCGCGCGCAATCCAGCCGCACGGCCGCCGGAATTCGATTCCCGCCGCCGCATGACGAGAACTGGAGCGCGGGCGCACCCGATAGCAGGCTCTCGCAGCCGCCGTTTTGGAGGAGACATGAAGGAAGCTAGTGGTACCGGCTTGGGTACCGGCCTCAAGCAGCGTCACGTGACGATGCTGTCGATCGCGGGCGTGATCGGCGCGGGATTGTTCGTCGGGTCCGGTCACGCGATTGCGGAAGCCGGTCCCGCCGCGTTGATCGCGTACGGGATCGCGGGGCTCCTCGTCGTACTCGTGATGCGCATGCTGGGCGAGATGGCGATCGCCCATCCGGACAGCGGCTCGTTCTCGACCTACGCCGATCGGGCGATCGGCCATTGGGCGGGCTTCACGATCGGCTGGCTGTACTGGTGGTTCTGGGTGCTCGTCATTCCGATCGAGGCCACGGCCGCGGCGACGATCCTCAATGCGTGGTTCCCGGGCGTCGCGACGTGGATCTTCGCGCTCGGCATCACGTCCGCGCTGACGCTGACCAACCTGTTCTCGGTGAAGCACTACGGCGAGTTCGAATTCTGGTTCGCGCTGATCAAGGTGGTCGCGATCGTCGTGTTCCTGTGCGTCGGCGGCGCGGCGATCTTCGGCTTGCTGCCGGGCTCGAACGTGTCGGGGGCGGCGCGGCTGATCGATCACGGCGGTTTCATGCCGAACGGGCTCGGTGCGGTACTCGCCGCGATGCTGACGACGATGTTCTCGTTCCTGGGGACCGAGATCGTGACGATCGCGGCGGCGGAGTCCGACAATCCCGAGCGGCAGATCGTGCGTGCGACCCATTCGGTGATCTGGCGGATCACGCTGTTCTATCTCGGCTCGATCTTCGTGGTCGCGGCCATCGTGCCGTGGAACGATCCGCTGCTGCCCGCGCACGGCTCGTATCAGCGCGCGATGGAGCTGATCGGCATTCCGCACGCGAAGGGCATCATCGACGTGATCGTGCTGGTGTCGGTCGCGAGCTGCCTGAATTCGGCGCTGTACACGGCGTCGCGGATGATCTTCTCGCTGTCGAGACGGCAGGACGCACCCGCGTTCCTGCGCAGGACCGACGCGAGCGGCACGCCGCGGGCGGCGGTGCTCGCGTCCACCGCGTTCGGCTTCGTGACGGTGATCGCCAACTACGTGATGCCGGAGCAGGTGTTCGGCTTCCTGCTCGCGACGTCGGGCGCGATCGCGCTGCTGGTGTACCTGGTGATTGCCGTGTCGCAGCTGCGGATGCGCGCGACGCTCGACGCGGGCGGCGCGCACCTCGCGCTGCGGATGTGGTGTTTTCCGTGGCTGACTTGGGTGGTGATCCTGTTCATCTGCGGGGTGCTGAGCGCGATGCTGCTGCGCGCCGATCACCGGATGGAAGTGGGCGCGACCGCGGTGCTGGCGCTGCTGGTGGTGCTGGCGTCGTGGCTGAACCGGCGGGCGCGGGAAGCGCGGGCGCCGGCGGTGCCGGCGAATCCGCGGTGAGGATGCCGGTGTCCGGGGATCCGCGCGGCCGCTGAGCGCCGAACCCGGCCGCCCATGAAAAAGCCCGCTTCGAGCGGGCTTTTTCATGGGCGGACCGGCGCGGGGCCGGACGGGCTCAGACGTTGAACAGGAAGTTCATCACGTCGCCGTCGTGCACCACGTACTCCTTGCCTTCCGCGCGCATCTTGCCGGCTTCCTTCGCGCCTTGCTCGCCCTTGTACGCGATGAAGTCGTCATAGGCGATCGTCTGCGCGCGGATGAAGCCGCGTTCGAAATCCGTATGGATCACGCCCGCCGCCTGCGGCGCGGTGTCGCCGATGTGGATCGTCCACGCGCGCACTTCCTTCACGCCCGCCGTGAAGTACGTCTGCAGGCCGAGCAGCTTGAAGCCCGCGCGGATCACGCGGTCGAGGCCCGGCTCGTCCATGCCCAGATCGGCGAGGAACGCTTCCTTGTCGGCGTCGTCGAGATCTGCGATTTCCGCCTCGATGGCCGCGCATACCGCGACCACCGGCGATTTCTCGCCTTCCGCGTACTTGCGCACGGCGTCGAGATGCGGATTGTTGTCGAAGCCGTCTTCCTTCACGTTCGCGACGTACATCGTCGGCTTCGCGGTAATCAGGCAGAACGGCTTGAGCAGCGCGACCTCGTCGTCGGACAGGTCGAGACTGCGCACGGCCTTGCCCTGGTCCAGGTGGGCGCGCGCCTTCTCGAGCACGGCGGCGAGCTTGACGGCTTCCTTGTCGTTGCCCGACTTGGCCGCCTTCGAATAGCGCGTGAGCGCCTTCTCGACCGTCGCGAGATCGGCGAGCGCGAGTTCGGTGTTGATGACTTCGATGTCGTCGAGCGGGCTGACCTTGCCGGCGACGTGGATCACGTTCTCGTCCTCGAAGCAGCGCACGACGTGCGTGATCGCGTCGGTTTCGCGGATGTTCGCGAGGAACTGGTTGCCGAGGCCTTCGCCCTTGCTCGCGCCGGCGACCAGGCCGGCGATGTCGACGAATTCGACCACGGCCGGCACGATACGCTCGGGCGTGATGATCTCGGAGATCGCCTTCAGGCGGGCGTCCGGCACCTCGACCACGCCGACGTTCGGCTCGATCGTGCAGAACGGATAGTTCTCGGCGGCGATGCCGGCCTTCGTCAGCGCGTTGAACAGGGTGGACTTGCCGACGTTGGGCAAGCCGACGATGCCGCATTTGAGGCTCATGGGATCCTTCGGTAATTCAATGGGTTGGGCGTGACGCGGCGGGGCTGGCGAGCATCGCCGGCGCGCGAGCGCCGATCGCGGCGGCCCACGTCGGGCCGGACGAAGCCGCCTGTCCAGGCTGCGCGCCGCGCCGGGCGCCGCGCTTGCTTCGTCGTCGAAAGCGGCAATTGTAACTCTTTCGGAATCGCCGGACGGCAGGCCGGATCGCGATGGGGGGCGCCGCGCCGTCGCCTCAATCCGCCGGCCGCCGATCCTCCAGCGCCGCCCGGCAGTCGTCGAGCACCAGCGCCACGAGCCGCGCGTCGAGGTTCAGGTCGTCGGTATCGATGATTTCCTCGACCGCGTCGCGCGCCCAGGCGGCGTTCACGAACGCCTCGTGCCGGCGGGCGATGTCGAGGGCCGTGGCGGAGAGTTTGGCGAGCGTCAGCCAGTCGGCTTCCCGCATGTGCCGGTCGAGCCACTTGTGAGCCGCCTGAACCTGGAAGGTCGATGCCGGCCACGACTCGTTCAGATAGTAAGCGCCGAGGTTGCCGATGGTGAGCCAGCACAGCAGCTCGACGCGATCACGTTGGCTGAGATTCGGGCGGACATCGCTCATGACCAGGCTCACGACGGTGGTTGGGTTGCGCTTCCCGGGGTCGGCCGCCGCGCGGCTCCGACACTAAAAAGATAGCACGCCGCCGGCGAAACCATCCATGCTCCGAAAACCTGCCCCGCCGCCGGCCCGCCACCGCACCCCGTCGTTCGGCCGCCGTCATGGCGCACACGCTGCCGGCATCAATAACGATAGTAGTCGTGGCGGTGGTAGTAGCCGCCGTCAGGCACCACGATGCATCCGCCCAACACGCTGCCCAGCACGACGGCCAGGGCCGCGAGAACCGCAATCCGTTTCATGGGGATCTCCCGTTGTTTCGTGGAACCCAATGTAGCGGCGGCCCGGATGACAAGCGGTGTGCGTTTGTAAGGAAAAGTGTGGCGTGTAATGCCTGCCCGTGCGCCGGCCGGACGCCGATGGGCGGGCCGGTTACCGATGCAATCGTTTGGTACGGCGGCCGCCCCGTACCCGGCTCGCGCGACGGGATAGAAGCGGTTCGCGGCACGACGTCGCAGCCTGTGCGTCCGCCTGATTTGCCGCAAATCCCCGCAGCGAAGCGGCCGGATGCCCCGGCTATAATGCCCGCCATGACTGCCCATCATCAGAATTTCGACGTCGCCGTGGTCGGCGGCGGGCTCGTCGGCAAGACGGCCGCGCTCGCGCTGACCCAAGCGGGTTACAAGACCGCGCTGCTCGCGCAACAGGCCGTGCCGCGCCCGGCGAACCTCGCGTTCGATTCGCGCATCTATGCGCTGTCGGCCAGCTCGCAGGCACTGCTCGAACGGCTGCGCGTCTGGCAGGCGCTCGATCACGACCGGCTCGCGCCGGTGTATGACATGCGCGTCTACGGCGATGCGCAGGCCGAGCTGCACTTCTCGGCGTTCCAGGCGTCCGTGCCGCAGCTTGCATGGATCGGCGAATCGACGCTGGTCGAAACCGCGCTCGACGCCGCGCTGCGGTTCCAGCCGAACCTCAACTGGCTCGACACCCGCGCGCAGGGCTTCGACGTGAAGCCCGGCGGCGCGATGCTCGCGCTCGCGAACGGCAACGTGATCGAAGCCGACCTGGTGGTCGGCGCGGACGGCGCGCATTCCTGGGTCCGCTCGCAGATGGGCTCGAAGGTCGAGCGGCGCGACTACCGGCAAACCGGCGTCGTCGCCAACTTCAAGGCGGCGCTGCCGCACCGTGAAACCGCGTACCAGTGGTTCCGCGACGGCGAAATCATCGCGCTGCTGCCGCTCCCGGACGGTCATGTATCGCTCGTATGGTCCGCGCAGACCGCGCATGCGGACGACCTCCTCGCGCTCGATCCGGCGCAACTGGCGGCCGAAGTCGAGCGCGCGACGCACCGGCAGCTCGGCGCGCTCGAATGCGTGACGCCCGCGCAGGGCTTCCCGCTCGCGCTGCAGACCGTGGATCGCCTGATCGCGCCGCGCGTCGCGCTGGTGGGCGATGCCGCGCACCTGATTCATCCGCTGGCCGGCCAGGGGATGAATCTCGGGCTGCGCGACGTCGCCGCGCTCGTCGACACCATCGCCGGCAAGGAAGCGTTCCGGGACCTCGGCGATACGGTGCTGCTGCGCCGTTACGAACGCGCGCGCCGCGAGGACATTCGCGCGCTGATGGTCGCGACCGACGGCCTGCAGCGGCTGTTCGCGCTGCCCGGCACGCTCGCCCGCGTCGTGCGCAACACCGGCATGGCGCTGGTCGGCGCGCAGCCGCTCGTCAAGCGCTTGCTGGTGTCGTCGGCGCTCGGATAAACGCCGCCCGCGAACCTTCGGACGGCCCGGCAGTCGGACACAGTCTTGTCGCCGTCGTACACTGTGGCGGTGCCCCGATTGATCTGAAGGAAGATTTACATGAAAAAAACGATTCGCATCGCCGCCGTCGCGCTCGCCGTCGCGACGGTCGCGCTCGGCTGCAGCGCGCAGGCCGACCAGACCACCGACAAGCTGAAGGCGACGCTGCAATCCCGTCTCGGCGCTGAAGCGCCGATCAAGAGCGTCACCAAATCGCCGGTCGCCGGTCTCTATGAAGTGAATCTCGGCTCGCAGATCGTCTATAGCGACGCGACCGGCGACTACATGCTGCTCGGCGACCTGGTCGACACCAAGTCGCGCAAGAACCTGACGGAAACGCGTCTGTCGGAAATCAACAAGATCGATTTCGCGAGCCTGCCGGTCGCGAACGCGATCAAGGTCGTGAAGGGCAACGGCGCACGCAAGATCGCGGTGTTCTCCGATCCGAACTGCCCGTACTGCAAGAAACTCGAAACGACCCTCAAATCGGTCGACAACGTCACCGTCTACACCTACCTGTATCCGGTCCTGTCGCCGGATTCGACGGTGAAGTCGAAGTCGATCTGGTGCTCGACCGATCGCGTCAAGACCTGGGAGGCATGGATGCTCGATCACCGCGCGCCGTCCGGCGCGGCGAGCTGCGACACGAGCGCGCTCGACAAGAATCTCGCGCTGGGTCGCGGGATGAACGTCACCGGCACACCGACCATCTTCCTCGCCGATGGCACCCGTCTGCCGGGCGCGGTGTCTGCCGACCAGCTGAATCAGGCGTTGTCCGCGGTGAAGTGACGCGGCCGTTCCCCTGAGCAGTGCGACAGAGGCGCCGGCGTTCCGCCAGGCGCCTCTTTTCATAGCCGTTCCGTTTTCCACCGATTCCGACGATGAAGCCGATTCGCTACACGATCGTTCCGAAAGATCCTGCCGCCCACCTGTTCGAAGTGACCCTCACCGTGGCCGATCCCGATCCGGCCGGCCAGCGCTTCATGCTGCCTGTCTGGATTCCGGGCAGCTACATGGTGCGCGAGTTCGCGCGCAACATCGTGACGCTGCGCGCGGTGAACGACGCGGGCCGCAAGGTGCCGGTCGACAAGACGGACAAGCACACGTGGCAGGCCGCGCCGACGAAGGGCGCGCTGACGCTGCGCTATGACGTCTATGCGTGGGATCTGTCGGTGCGCGCCGCGCATCTCGGCGACACCGGCGGCTTCTTCAACGGCACCAGCGTGTTCCTGTCGCCGGCAGGGTGCGAGCAAGCGCCGTGCACGGTGGAGATCGCGAGGCCGGCGGGAGAGGCGGGCCGGCGCTGGCGCGTCGCCACGTCGCTGCCGGAGGCGCGCGGCACGAAGCGTTATGGATTCGGCACGTACCGGGCGGAGAACTACGACGACCTGATCGATCATCCCGTGACGCTCGGCGAGTTTGCGCTGACGACGTTCGACGCGCATGGCGTGCCGCACGACGTGGTGATCGCCGGGCGCGTGACCGGGCTCGATCTCGACCGTCTGGCCGCCGACCTGAAGCGCGTGTGCGAAGCGCAGATCGCGCTGTTCGAACCGAAAACGAAGCGGGCGCCGATGGAGCGTTATGTGTTCATGACGCAAGCCGTGAGCGACGGCTACGGCGGCCTCGAGCATCGCGCGTCGACCGCGCTGATCTGCAACCGCGGCGATCTGCCGGTCAAAGGGCGGCCGGAGGCGACGGAAGGCTATCGCACCTACCTGGGCCTGTGCAGTCACGAGTACTTCCACACGTGGAACGTCAAGCGGATCAAGCCGGCGGCGTTCGCGCCCTACGATCTGTCGACCGAGAACTACACGTCGCTGCTGTGGCTGTTCGAGGGCTTCACCTCCTATTACGACGATCTGATGCTGGTGCGCAGCGGCCTGATCAACCAGGCCGATTATTTGGGCTTGCTCGGCCGCACGATCGGCGGCGTGCGGCGCGGCAGCGGCCGGCTCAAGCAGAGCGTCGCGGAAAGCTCGTTCGATACCTGGATCAAGTATTACCGGCAGGACGAGAACGCGACGAACGCGATCGTCAGCTATTACACGAAAGGCTCGCTCGTCGCGCTCGCGTTCGATCTGGCGATCCGGGCGCAAACCCGCAACCGCAAGTCGCTCGACGACGTGATGCGGCTGCTGTGGCAGCGCTACGGCCGCGATTTCTATCGCGGCAAGCCGGACGGGATCGGCGAAACGGATGTCGAGGCGCTGATTGCCGAAGCCACCGGCGTGACGCTCGGGCGGCTGTTCGACGACGCGGTACATGGCACGCGCGACCTGCCGTTCGACTCGCTGTTCGAACCGTTCGGCATCGTACTGACCCCCGATACGGGTTCGAACGGCGATGCCGCGGCGAAACCGACGCTTGGCGCACGCATGCGCGGCGGCGCGGAATGCGTGCTGGCCGCGGTGTACGAAGGCGGCGCCGCTCACAAGGCGGGCCTGTCGGCGGGCGACGCGCTGGTCGCGCTCGACGGCCTGCGCGTGACGGGCTCGAACCTCGACGCCTTGCTCGCGCGCTACCGGCCGGGCGACAAGGTCGAACTGCACGCGTTCCGGCGCGACGAGCTGCGCACCGCTCGGCTGAAGCTCGACGGCCCGGAAATCATGCGCTACAAGCTGACCGCGCAGGATAAGCCGGCCGCCCAGCGGACCTCGCGCAAAAGCTGGCTAGGTATGTGAGGCCGACGGTTCGCCGTTTGCCGGGCGGGCGCGGGGGGCGGATTGTTCTATTCGTGCAACAATCCGTCGCTGCTGGGGTGCTTTTTCGGGAAGATGGTCGTCCGCACAATGGCGTCACTCGCGCTACTCAAGCGCAAGCCCAACGGAGCCCGACATGACGACCATCCTGCAAATCAATTCCGCCGCCCGCTCGCAAGGCGCGCAATCCACGCTGCTTGCCGACGAACTGACGGCCAAGCTGCAAAAATCGCATCCCGCCGCGACGGTGACGGTGCGCAACCTGCTCGCCGACGCACTGCCGCATCTCGACGACGCCGTGCTGGGCGCGTTCTTCACGCCCGCCGACAAGCGCAGCGCCGAGCAGAACGCGATCGTCGCGAAGAGCGATGCGCTGATCGCCGAACTGAATGCGGCCGACGTGATCGTGATCGGCGCCCCGCTGTACAACTTCGGCGTGTCGTCGCAGCTCAAGACCTATTTCGACTGGATCGCCCGCGCCGGCGTGACGTTCCGCTATACCGCGAACGGTCCGGAAGGTCTGATCAACGGCAAGAAGGTGTATGTGGTGTCGGCCCGCGGCGGCAAGTATTTCGGCACGCCGAACGATACGCAGACGCCGTTCCTGAAGACCTTCCTCGGCTTCGTCGGGATGACGGACGTGAGCTTTATCTACGCGGAAGGCCTGAACCTCGGCCCCGAATCGGCAAGCGCGTCGCTGGCCGGTGCCCGCGACGCGATCGCCGCCGTCTGAGCGGAGCGCCCGGCGCCCGCGCGAATCCGTCGCAAAAAGAAACGCCGCGAACCTTCGGGTTCGCGGCGTTTCTTTTTTGAGGTGCGGCGACGGGGCTCAGGCCAGCGTGGCCGCTTCGTCGGGCAGGCGCCAGTCGATCGGCGCGCGGCCGTGCCGGGTGAGGTATTCGTTCGCGAGCGCGAAGTGACGGCAGCCGAGGAAGCCGCGGTGCGCGGACAGCGGCGACGGATGCGGTGCTNTCGGGCAGGCGCCAGTCGATCGGCGCGCGGCCGTGCCGGGTGAGGTATTCGTTCGCGAGCGCGAAGTGACGGCAGCCGAGGAAGCCGCGGTGCGCGGACAGCGGCGACGGATGCGGTGCTTCGAGCACGCAGTGCACGGCGGTGTCGAAGAGCGCGCGCTTGGCCTGCGCGTGCGCGCCCCACAGCATGAATACCCGCCCGCGATGACGCTGCGCCAATTCGCGGATCAGCGTATCGGTGCACGGTTCCCAGCCCCGCTTCGCGTGGCTCGCGGCGGACGCCTGCTCGACCGTCAGCACGGTGTTGAGCAGCAGCACGCCTTGCCGGGCCCACGTGTCGAGACAGCCGTGGCGCGGCGTGTCGTGACCGAAGTTCGCGCCGATCTCCTTGAAGATGTTGCGCAGCGACGGCGGTGTCTTGACCGCGGGCGGCACAGAGAACGCCAGCCCGTGTGCTTGCGGCGTTCCCCGGTCGTCGCCGTGATAGGGGTCCTGGCCCAGGATCACGACCTTGACTTCGTCGGGGCTTGTGAGACGCAGCGCGCGGAACACGTCGTCAGGGTAGACCGTCTTGCCGGCGGCGCGCTCGCCGTCGACGAAGCGGCACAGCGGCGCATATGCGTCGCTGCGAATGAACGGGTCGAGCAGTGCGTGCCATGCGGGCGGCAGCGCATCGAACTGCGCGGCGAGCGATGACGTGCCCGCGAGGGGGACGGCTGCGTTGTCGGCTGCGTCGAACAGTGACGATTGCTGCGTCGGATGGGGTGAGGTGCGAGTGGCCATGCGGGTGCGGTGGGTGTTTCAGGCTGCGCGCAACTGGTAGCCGCGCTGCGCCTTGCTCAGATTGTCCGGTGCGAGGCCGGGCAGGGCGGCGGCGAGTCCGGCGGCGAGCGTCTGCAATGCCGCTTCGTTGCCGTCGAGGAGTTCCAGCTCGATTTCGAGGATCGGTGCGCGGCGCGTATCGGCGCCGACCTGCGCGACGATCTCGCCCTGGTCGAGCGCCGCTTCGATTCGCGCGCCTTGATGATCGACGTGCCACAACGTGCGCGAGAAATCCGTGCGGAACAATGCGATCAGCGTGGGGGCGGCGGCGCGCAACGCGGCCGCTGCCGCCGGGACGTCGCACGCGGCGGCCAGCGCGTCGAGTTCGAGCCGGTCCCGCTGGACGGGCATTTCCCACTCGTGCCGGCGGTGCAGCCCGCCTTCGGCGCTGCCGACCGTCTTGAAGGTCTGCAGCCAGCCCTGCGGCGCGAGCCGCAGGCGCAACGCGCTTTTCGAGCGGGCGAGGGCGAGATCGGGCGTGTCGAAGTAGAGGTTCGACAGCACGATGTCGCGGCCGGCCGCGCCGGCACGTGCATCGAGCCAGCGCCGGGCCGCGTCGATCTGAGCGGCCGGCAGCGCCAGCTTGATTTCCTTCTCGATTGCCATGACGCGGGCCGCTCAGAAGAACATCCGCGCGAGTTCCTCGCCCGGATGCTCGGCCCGCATGAACGCTTCGCCGACGAGGAACGTCCGCACGTCGGCGGCCTGCATCCGTTCGACGTCCGCCCGCGCCAGGATGCCGGACTCCGTCACCACGATCCGGTCCGGCGGAATCATGTCCAGCATGCCGAGCGTCGTGTCGATCGTCGTTTCGAAGGTGCGCAGGTTGCGGTTGTTGATGCCCAGCAGCGGGGTTTTCAGCGTCAGCGCCTCGGTCAGCTCGTCACGGTTGTGCACTTCCACGAGCACCGCGAGTCCGAGCGAATGAGCATACGCTTCGAGATCCTGCATCGCGGGCGTGTCGAGCGCGGCGGCGATCAGCAGGATCGCATCCGCGCCCATCGCACGCGCTTCGAGGATCTGATAAGGGTCGACGATGAAGTCCTTGCGCAGTACCGGCAAACTGCACGCGGCGCGTGCTTCCTCCAGATAGCGGGCGCTGCCCTGGAAGAACTGCTCGTCGGTCAGCACCGACAGGCAGGCCGCGCCGTGCGATGCGTACGAACGGGCGATATCGGCGGGTACGAAGTGCTCGCGCAGCACGCCTTTCGACGGACTCGCCTTCTTCACTTCGGCGATCACGGCGGCCTTGCCTGCCGCGTGCTTGGCGCGCAACGCACCGACGAAATCGCGGTGATCGCGCGCCGACGCCTCGAGTGTCAGGGCTTCGAGCGGGGCGCTACGCATCGCGGCGGCGATTTCTTCGCGCTTGACGGCAATGATTCGGTCGAGGATGTCGCTCATGAGTATCTCGCGGACGTGATTCGGATTCGGATGGGACGGGGCCCGGCTCAGTGCTTGAACTGCTGCGTGAAGCGCACCAGTTCGTCGACCTTCGCACGTGCGCGGCCGCTCGCGACCGCCTCGCGGGCGAGCTGGATGCCGTCGGCGATCGATGCGGATACGTTCGCCGCGTACAGCGCGGTGCCCGCGTTGAGCGTGACGATCTCGCGGGCGACGCCCGGCTTGTTGTCGAGCGCTTCGAGCAGCATGCCGCGCGATTCGTCGGCGTTCTGGACCTTGAGCGTGCGGTTCGACACCATCTGCAGACCGAAGTCTTCCGGATGGATTTCGTATTCGTGCACGTTGCCGTCGCGCAGCTCGCCGACGAGCGTCGCCGCGCCGAGCGAGACCTCGTCCATGCCGTCCTTGCCGTAGACGACCAGCACGTGCCGCGCGCCGAGGCGCTGCATCACGCGCACCTGGATCCCGACCAGATCCGGGTGGAATACGCCCATCAGCTGGTTGGGCGCATCGGCGGGGTTCGTCAGCGGCCCGAGGATGTTGAAGATCGTCCGCACGCCGAGTTCGCGGCGTACCGGCGCGATGTTCTTCATCGCGGGATGATGGTTCGGCGCGAACATGAAGCCCATCCCGGTCTCGTCGATCGATGCCGCCACCTGATCCGGCTGCAGGTCGATGTTGACGCCGAGCGCTTCCAGCACGTCGGCGCTGCCGGACTTGCTGGATACGCCGCGGTTGCCGTGCTTCGCGACCTTCGCGCCCGCCGCGGCGGTGACGAACATCGTCGCGGTGGAGATGTTGAACGTATGCGAGCCGTCGCCGCCCGTGCCGACGATGTCGACGAAATTCGAGTTGTCGGCCACCCGCACGTGATTCGCGAATTCGCGCATCACGGTGGCCGCGGCGGCGATCTCGCCGATCGTCTCTTTTTTGACGCGCAGCCCCGTGATGATCGAGGCCGCCATCACGGGCGACATGTCGCCGCGCATGATGAGCCGCATCAGGTGGAGCATCTCGTCGTGGAAGATTTCGCGATGCTCGATCGTGCGCTGCAGCGCTTCCTGTGGAGTGATGGTCATGGTGCCCGGTGCCTCGTCGTCAAGCGGGATGAGCGGCCGCGCGCGACTGCTTCAGGAAATTTTCGAGGAGCGCGTGGCCGTGCTCGGACAGGATCGATTCCGGGTGGAACTGCACGCCCTCGATCGGCAGCGTCTTGTGACGCAGGCCCATGATCTCGCCATCGTCGGTCCACGCGGAGATTTCGAGGCAGTCGGGCAGCGATTCGCGCTCGACCGCGAGCGAGTGATAGCGGGTGACGTCGAAATGCCTGGGCAGATCGGCGAATACGCCGCGGCCGTCGGTTTCGATCCGGCTCACCTTGCCGTGCATGATGGTCTGCGCGCGCACGACCCGGCCGCCGAATGCTTCGCCGATCGCCTGATGGCCGAGGCACACGCCGAGGATCGGCTTCTTGCCGGCGAATTCGCGCAGTACGTCGAGCGTGATGCCGGCGTGCTGCGGGTTGCTCGGGCCGGGCGACAGGCAGAGCGTGGCGGGGTCCAGCTTCGCGATCTCGTCGAGCGTGATTTCGTCGTTGCGGTAGGTGCGCACGTCTTCGCCCAGCTCACCGAAGTACTGGACCAGGTTGTAGGTGAACGAATCGTAGTTGTCGATCATGAGCAGCATGGTCAGTCTCCGGTCAGAAGTCGCTATCGAGGCCGTCTTGGACCTGTTCGGCCGCGCGCAGCACCGCGCGCGCCTTGTTCTCGGTCTCTTGCCATTCGGATTCCGGCACGGAATCCGCGACGATGCCCGCCGCCGCCTGCACGTACAGGTTACCGTTGTGGATGAGGCCGGTACGGATCGCGATCGCCAGATCCATCTCGCCGGAGAACGACAGGTACCCGACCGCGCCGCCGTAGAGGCCGCGCTTCACCGGCTCCAATTCGTCGATGAGCTCCATCGCGCGCACCTTCGGCGCACCGGACAGCGTGCCGGCCGGGAACGTCGCGCGCAGCACGTCGTAGTTGGTCATGCCCGGCTTCAGCTTGCCTTCGACCGAACTGACGATGTGCTGCACGTGCGAGTATTTCTCGATCACCATCTTGTCGGTGACGGCCACGGAGCCGATTTGCGCGATCCGGCCGACGTCGTTGCGGGCCAGATCGATCAGCATCACGTGCTCGGCGATTTCCTTCGGATCGTTCAGCAGTTCGGTCGCGAGCTCGGCATCGCGCTCGGGCGTATTGCCGCGCGGGCGGGTGCCGGCAAGCGGGCGGATCGTGACGATCTGGTCGTCGCCGCGCTTTTCCTGGCGGACCAGGATCTCGGGCGATGCGCCGACGACGTGGAATTCCCCGAAATTGTAGTAATACATGTACGGCGACGGATTCAGCGAACGCAGCGCGCGGTACAGCGACAGCGGATTGTCGCGATACGGCTTGACGAGGCGCTGGCCGACCTGGATCTGCATCAGCTCGCCGGCCGCAACGTATTCCTTCGCCTGGCGCACGGCCGCCAGATAGTCGTCCTTCGCGAACTCGCGATAGGTTTCGGTGCGCACGCTCGCCGACGTGACGGGCGGCTGCACCGTCGTGCGCAGCCGCTGCTTCAATTCGCGCAGCCGCTGCTTCGCCTTCGTGTAGGCCTCGGGCGTGCCCGGATCGGCATAGATGATCAGGTAGAGCTTGCCCGCGAGATTGTCGATGACGGCGACTTCCTCGGTCAAAAGCAACTGGATGTCGGGCAGGCCGAGATCGTCGTGCGGTGCGGTGGTCGCGAGCTTCTTTTCGATGTAGCGCACCGCGTCGTAGCCGAAATAGCCGGCAAGGCCGCCGCAGAAGCGCGGCAGGCCGGGGCGCTGGGCGACCTTGAAGCGGTTCTGGAAGGTCGCGATGAATTCGAACGGATCGCCGTCGTGCGATTCGACCACCTTGCCGTCCTTTACCACTTCCGACAGGCCGTTGCGGGTGCGCAAGAGCGTGCGGGCCGGCAGGCCGATGAACGAGTAGCGGCCGAAGCGTTCGCCGCCCACCACCGATTCGAGCAGGAACGAGTTGGCGCCGCTGCGTTCCGGCTGGGCGAGCTTCAGATAGAGCGACAGCGGCGTTTCGAGATCGGCGAGCGCTTCGGCGATCAGCGGAATGCGGTTGTAGCCCTCGTTGGCGAGCGATTGGAATTCGAGTTCAGTCATGTTCCGGTCCTGTTGGGACGAACGGCGGAGCGCGCCGGGGATCACGTGGCGCTGCGCGGTAGCCGGGGCGTTGACTCGCAACCGGGATAAGGCGCCGGTCGATCGCGTGCCGAGGCTTGGCCTTCGGCCCGAACGTCGTGTGTTCGGGCGCGGCAAACCAGCGGATCGGACGATGATCGGGGCGCGAGCGCGCAGCGAAATAAAAAACGGGGCTGAAGCCGAGCTTCAGCGTACCTCAACGAGGTTAGCGCGACCAGCGACGCCAGGGCCAGGCTCCCCGGTCGATGCTGCTCAGACTCCGTTTTTTATTCAGAAACATGCGGATGGAAGAAAAATCAGGTGGATGGCTGGGTCGCGTTGTGCGCGGCAATGGCCTGCGCTGCGATCAGCAGTGAATCGACTATACCATCCGAATTTATCGTTTGTATAGCGTTGCCGTGGTTGTAGCCATACGGCACCGTGAGCGTCGCGGTGCCGGCTGCGCGGCCCGCGAGTGCATCGTTCTCCGAATCGCCGATTGCCACCGCCGCTTGGGGCGCGACGCCGAGCGCTTCGCACGCGGCGAGCATCGGCAGCGGGTCGGGCTTCTTGCGCGGCAGGCTGTCGCCGCCCAGCACGATCGAGAAATAGCCGTCGAGCCGGTACTGTTCGAGCAATTCGACCGCGAACCGGTAAGGCTTGTTGGTCACGCACGCGAGCCGGATGCCGGCGTCACGCAACGCTTTCAGGCCTGCTTCGACATCCGGATAGAGCCGGGTCTGGCGGCCGTTGATCTTCGCGTACTCGGCCTGATAGAGCGCGAGCGCCTCGTCGAAGCGAGCCTGCGCGTCGGCGGCCGGGAAGCGCGGCGACAGCACCTGCCGGATCAGGCTTTCGGAGCCCTTGCCGACATACTGCATCACCTCTTCGCGCGTCGTTTCCTCCGCATCGAGCTGGGCGAGCATGCCGTTCAGGCCGGCGGTGAAATCGTCGGCGGTGTCGATCATCGTGCCGTCGAGATCGATGAGCGCCGCGCCGATGCGCGGCGCGGCGAAGCGGATCGGCGGCGTCATGGCGCTCAGTCGCGCCGCACGGCGGCCAGCGCGGTGCGCATGTCGTCGATTACTTGCTTGTAGTCGGGCTTGCCGAAGATCGCCGAGCCGGCGACGAACGTATCGGCGCCCGCTGCGGCGATCTCGGCGATGTTGTCCACCTTCACGCCGCCGTCGACTTCGAGATGGATCTCGCGGCCGGTGCGCTCGGTATACGCGTCGATCCGTGCGCGCGCCTCGCGCAGCTTGTTGAGCGCTTCGGGAATGAACGACTGGCCGCCGAAGCCCGGATTCACCGACATGATCAGCACCAGGTCCACGCGGTCCATCACGTGATCGAGGTAATTGAGCGACGTGGCCGGATTGAACACGAGGCCGGCCTTGCAGCCGTGGTCCCGGATCAGGCTCAGGGTCCGGTCGATGTGATCGGAGCCTTCCGGGTGGAAGCTGATCAGGTTCGCGCCCGCTTTCGCGAAATCCGGCACGATCCGGTCCACCGGGCGCACCATCAGGTGTACGTCGATCGGGACCTGCACGTGCGGGCGGATCGCCTCGCAGACGAGCGGGCCGATCGTGAGATTCGGAACGTAATGGTTGTCCATCACGTCGAAGTGGATCCAATCGGCGCCGGCGGCGACTACGTTGCGGACTTCTTCGCCGAGCCGCGCGAAGTCGGCCGACAGGATGCTGGGAGCGAGGCGGAATTGCGTCATGACGTTGGTGTGGGGGAGCTGCTGCGGGGCAAAACCGTCATTCTACCGCCGCGGCGGGCCGGGCGCGGTTGCGGGCGGGGGCTGCATCAAGCAGAATGCCGAACCAAAGCGGCGCTTTGGCCGCACGGGGCTTGACGCGCCGGGGCGCCGTCGGCGCGGAATGACCATCGAAGCGGGATCATCATGAGCCAGTATCAATTCACCGTATCGGTGAAGACGAGTTATTTACCGGAACAATCCGACCCCGAACGCCGTCAATACGCATTCGCGTACACGCTGACGATCCGGAACACGGGGCAGGTGGCGGCGCAACTGATCGCGCGGCACTGGATCATCACCGACAGCGAAGGCCACGTGCAGGAAGTGAAGGGGCTGGGCGTGGTCGGCCACCAGCCGCTGCTGCAGCCGGGCGAGCATTTCGAGTACACCAGCTGGGCGGTGATCGAGACCCCCGTCGGCACGATGCGCGGCGCGTATTTCTGCGTGGCGGAAGACGGGGAGCGCTTCGAGGCGCCCGTCGAGGAGTTTGCGCTGCATATGCCGCGCACGCTCCATTGAGCGGCACGGCGCCGGAGCGTCGGTTTGGCAGGGCGCTTAGCGCTGGGGCTTATCGTGACCGCGTGGCGGCTTCTTCTTACCCGAGGCGGTCCACACCACGATGAAAATGAGCAGGGCGAGCGCCAGCAGCGATTCCAGCGCGAAGATGAGCATCGGGTATTCGTCGAACAGATCAGACATGGCGGTTTCCATCAAGAACGAACATTGTAGGTGGTTTGAGCCGCGCTTGGCCGGTTGGGCCGTCGCGATTGCAACCGCGGTGCTGCTGGCCGCCTGCGGCGGCGCGCCGGTGCGGCCGACCCTGAAGCCGCCCACGGGCGCCGCGATCGTCCCCGGACAGATCGCCGCCGAGCGGCTGACGCCGGTGGTCTGGCAGCAGGTGCCGGGCTGGCAGGACGATACCTTGATCGGGGCCACCGTCGCGCTGCGGCAAAACTGCGCACGTCTCGCGCGCCAGGCGAATTGGCAGCGCGCGTGTGCGGCGGCCGAGCGGCTCGACGATCTCGACGTCGGCGGTGCCCGCGCCTTCTTCGAAACGTATTTCACGCCGTTCCAGTTCGCGAACAACGACGGTTCGCTCGACGGACTCGTCACCGGCTATTACGAACCGCTGCTGCGCGGCTCGCGGGTGCGACGCGGCCCGTACCAGTACGCGCTGTACCGCTGGCCGGCCGGCTACCGGACCGGCGCGGCGCTGCCCGTGCGGGCGCAACTCGAACGCACGGGCGTCCTGAACGGCAACGAACTGGTCTGGGTCGACGATCCGATCGAAGCATTCTTCTTGCAGGTCCAGGGGTCCGGCCGCGTGGTGCTCGACGACGGCAGCGTGATGAGGGTCGGCTACGGCGGCACCAACAATCAGCCGTATCGGTCGATCGGCAAGTGGCTGCTGGATCGCGGCGAGTTGACCGCCGGGCAGGCGACGATGCAGGGCATCAAGGCGTGGGCGCGGGCAAATCCGGCACGGGTCGATACGTTGCTCGATACGAATCCGCGCTTCGTGTTTTTCCGCGAAATGCCTTCGAAGGAAGCCGTGCCGCAGGGTGGCGCGGACGGCCCGGTTGGCGCGTTGGGCGTGCCTCTTACGCCCGAGCGCTCGATCGCGGTGGACCCGTCGGCGATTCCGCTCGGCACGCCGGTCTTCCTGCAAACCACCCGGCCGTTGACCAACACGCCGTTGAACCGGCTCGTATTCGCGCAGGATACCGGCAGCGCGATCAAGGGCGGCGTGCGCGCGGATTATTTCTGGGGGCTCGGCGACGATGCGGGCGATCAGGCCGGCCGGATGAAGCAGGTCGGCCGGATGTGGCTGCTGTTGCCGAAATCGTAGCGGGAATGGCTCGCGCCGCGCGAGCGGCCCGGCTTGTTGAAACCGCGCGCCTCGCGTCGACTCGAACCGGTCGTCGCGGGGCGTTTTGCTTTGACGGGTTGAAGACGGTGTTCTCCCCGTCGGAAATTCGGGAAGGGCAGCCGCGTGTTGCGGCCGCCCATTCTTGAGCGCGCTACGCGTTACGTTTGTCGACAATCCGTCGTGCCTTGCCGACCGAGCGCTCGATGCCGTTGATGGGCCGCACGTTCACGATCGCCGTCACACCGATCAAGGCCTTAATGTCGTAGGCCAGCGCCGCCTTGGCCGCGTCGAGGGCCGCGACGTCGGGCGCGCTTTCCGGACAGGGCTCGACGTTGAGCGTCAGTACGTCGAGCGGGCCTTCCCGGGTCAGCACGATCTGATAATGCGGTGCGAGCGCGCGCTGCTTGAGCAATTGTTCCTCGATCTGGGTCGGGAATACATTGACGCCGCGCACGATCATCATGTCGTCCGAGCGGCCGGTGATCTTCTCCATCCGGCGCATCGTGCGGGCGGTGCCGGGCAGCAGGCGGGTCAGGTCGCGGGTGCGGTAGCGGACGATCGGCAGCGCCTCCTTGGTGAGCGATGTGAAGACCAGTTCGCCAAGCTCGCCGTCCGGCAGCACGGCGCCGGTGTCGGGGTCGATGATCTCCGGATAGAAGTGGTCTTCCCAGATCGTCGGGCCGTCCTTGGTTTCGACGCACTCGGACGCGACCCCCGGGCCGATCATCTCGGACAGGCCGTAGATGTCGACCGCGTCGATGCCCATCCGCTGCTCGATTGCCGCGCGCATGTCGTTGGTCCACGGCTCCGCGCCGAAGATCCCGATACGCAGCGAGCATTGCCGTGGATCCACGCCTTGCCGCTCCAGCTCGTCGGCGATCGAGAGCATGTAGCTCGGCGTGACCATGATGATGTCGGGCCGGAAGTCCAGGATCAGCTGGACCTGCTTTTCGGTCTGGCCGCCGCCGAACGGAATCACGGTGAGCCCCGCGCGCTCCGCGCCATAGTGCGCACCGAGGCCGCCCGTGAAGAGACCGTAGCCGTAGCTGACGTGGACCTTGTCGCCGCGCCGTGCGCCGGCCGCGCGGATCGAGCGTGCGACGAGGTTGGCCCAGGTATCGATGTCGCGGGCGGTATAGCCGACCACGGTCGGCTTGCCGGTCGTGCCGGATGACGCGTGAATGCGCGAGATTCGGTCTTGCGGCACGGCGAACATGCCGAACGGATAGTTGTCGCGCAGGTCGCTCTTGGTCGTGAACGGGAACCGCGCCAGATCGGCGAGCGTATTCAGGTCGCCGGGATGCACGCCCGCCGCGTCGAACTTGCTGCGGTAAACAGGCGAATGCCGGTACGCGTGGTCGAGCGACCATTTGAGCCGTTCCAGCTGGAGCGCGAGCAACTCGTCTCGGCTGGCTGTCTCGATCGGTTCGAGCGGAAGCTGGGGTGTCATGGATGTCTCCTGTCTTTGTTTTAGGGCGGCGGGCGGACGCTAGCAGTCTGCCGGAATGACCGTCCCCTTGATCTGTGCCGATTTCCCCCGGAACATCGCCACGGTTTCTCCGGCCTGATTCGTGATGCGGATGTCGTAGATGCCGTGCCTGCCGTTCAGCACACGCTCTTCGGCTTCGGCGGTCAGGACGTCGCCGGCGGGGACCGGCCGCAGGAATTCGATCGAGCAGCCGGCCGCGACGGTATTGATGTTGTAGGTGTTGCACGCGAACGCGAAGGTGGAGTCCGCGAGCGTGAAGATCAGGCCGCCGTGACAGATCTGATGACCGTTCAGAAAATCCTGGCGCACCGTCATGCGCAGGCGCGCGTAGCCTGGGCGGACTTCGAGCAGTTCCATCCCGAGCCCCCGGCTGCACGCATCCGCTTCGAACATTGCCTGCGCGACGGACTGGGCGAGCGCGTCGGCGGACGGTTCGGACGGATGCTTGTCGGGTGTGGCGGAAGTCATGTCAACGGCCCTCGAAGCGCGGCGCGCGCTTTTCGATGAAGGCCTGCACGCCCTCCGCGTAATCGTGCGACTGCCCCAGTTCGCGCTGCAGATCGCGCTCGAGGTCGAGCTGCTGGTCGAGTGTGTTCGTGGTGCTCGCGCGCATTGCGCGCTTGATCGCCGCGATCGCCCGGGTCGGTTGCTGCGCAAGCTGTGCGGCCAGCCGGGCAGCTGTACCCGGGAGATCGTCGTCGTCGACACTGCGCCAGATGAGCCCCCATTGTTCCGCCTGTTCTGCACCGAGCTTGTCGCCGGTGAGCGCGAGGCCGAGCGCGCGGGCCAGACCCGCGCGTTGCGGCAGGAACCAGGTGCCGCCCGAATCGGGAACGAGGCCGATCTTCACGAATGACTGGATGAAGCTGCTCGAGCGGGCCGCGAGGACGAGATCGCATGCGAACGCGAGATTCGCGCCCGCGCCGGCGGCCGTGCCGTTCACCGCGGCGATCACGGGCAGCGGCAGGGCTTGCAGGCGGCGGATCAGCGGATTGAAATGCGTGTCGATCAACGCACCGAGGTCGGTCATCGCTCCGGGTGTGAAGTCGAGATCGGCCAGATCCTGTCCGGCGCAGAAGCCCCGTCCCGCACCCGTGAGGATCAGGGCGCGCGCGGCTTCCGCTTCGTCGATCGCGGCGCGCAATTCCTGATGCATCGCGCGCGTGAAGCTGTTGAGCTTGTCGGGACGGTTCAGCGTGATCGTCGCGACCTGAGTCGCCTGATCGATTTCGATTCGAATCGCTTGGTAGGACATCGGGTGTCTCCTCCTTGACTCCGGGGTGGGCGGGGCGCCGGGTGGTGGCTTATACGCGCTCGATCGCGAGCGCGATGCCCTGGCCGACGCCGATGCACATCGTGCAGAGCGCGAGGCGTCCGCCGGTGCGCTCCAACTGGTACAGCGCCGTCGTGACGAGTCGCGCGCCGGACGCGCCGAGCGGATGCCCGAGCGCGATCGCCCCACCGTTCGGATTGACGCGCGGATCGCCGTCGGCGACGCCGAGTGCGCGCAGCACCGCGAGGCCCTGCGATGCGAACGCCTCGTTCAGTTCAATCACATCGAATTGATCGATGGTCATCTCGAGCTGCTTCAGCAGTTTCTGCGTGGCGGGTGCGGGGCCGATTCCCATCACGCGCGGCTCGACGCCCGCCGTGGCCATGCCCAGCACGCGGGCGCGGCGACGCAGCCCGTATTGGTCTGCCGCGGCCAGGTTCGCGAGCAGGAGCGCGCACGCGCCGTCGTTGACGCCCGATGCGTTGCCGGCCGTCACCGATCCGTCCGGCCGTACGACCCCCTTCAGTTTGGCGAGCGCTTCGAGCGATGTTTCGCGCGGATGCTCGTCGTGCGCGACGATGAGCGGATCGCCTTTCTTCTGTGCAATCGCGACCGGGACGATTTCCTGCGCGAGCGTGCCGTCCCGTTGCGCGCGCGCGGCCTTTTGCTGGCTGCGCAGCGCGAACGCATCCTGGTCGCCGCGGCTGACGTGAAACTCGATCGCGACGTTTTCGGCCGTCTCGGGCATCGAGTCGACGCCGTACTGCTGCTTCATTAACGGGTTGATGAAGCGCCAGCCGATCGTCGTATCGAAGATCTGCGCCTGCCGTGCGAATGCGCTCGCGGCCTTGCCCGTCACAAATGGCGCGCGCGTCATGCTTTCGACGCCGCCCGCGATCATCAGTCGAGCTTCGCCGGCCTTGATCGCGCGTGCGGCGGAACCGACCGCGTCCATGCCCGAGCCGCACAGCCGGTTGAGCGTCACTCCCGGCACGCCGGTCGGCAGGCCGGCCAGCAAGGCGGACATGCGGGCGACATTGCGGTTGTCTTCGCCCGCCTGATTGGCGCAGCCGTACAACACGTCGTCGACGGCCTGCCAGTCGACCTGCGGGTTGCGTTCGATCAGCGCCTTGATCGGCACGGCGCCGAGGTCGTCGGCGCGCAGGTCTTTCAAGGCACCGCCGTAGCGGCCGATCGGAGTGCGGATTGCGTCGCAGATGAAAGCGTCGGTCATGAGAGTGTCCAGCGGGAACGAACCCGCTCGATGGCGAGTTCGCTCATGGTAGTGGAGGGCGCGGTGGGCGGCACGTCGGCCGGACGGGTTAGGCCGTTTGGCCGACTTCCTGCGGCGCGGCCTTTGGCGCAACATGAACCCGGCTTTGTACAACCCGGAAGCGGTTCGCGACGAACGCGGCATCGGCGAGCGCCGCATTCGCCGCGGGATTTGCGCCGGTGCCGTGGAAGTCCGAGAACGCTGCGGACTGGTTGACGAACACGCCGCCCGTCAGGTTGATCGACAGCGCCACGCCTCCGCGCACCGCCGCATCGTGCGCCGCATCGATGACAGCTGCATCGGTGCTGTAGACGGACAGAGTGAGCGCGCCGTGTTCCTCGGCGATGGCGCCGGCGAGGTCGAGCGACTGGCGGGTCGAGTCGGTGGCGATTACGAACGAGATCGGTCCGAACCACTCCTGTGTGAACTTGGCGTGATCGGTCGCGTCCAGTTGCAGCACCAACGGCGTGTGCACGCGGGCGCCGGCGAATGTCGGGTGTTCGAGCTGCACGCTGTCGGCGAGTACGCGGCCGAGTTGCCGCGCCGCCACGATGCGGGCGACGACGCCTTCGTTCTGGATCGCACCGATCAACTCGACGGAACGCGCCGGGTCGCCCGTCAGTTTTTGTACCGCGCCGGCAATCGCCTGCGCGACATCGTCGAAGCTGACCTGACCTTCGGCGGTACGGATACCGTCGCGCGGCACGTAGATGTTCTGCGGCGCCGTGCACATCTGGCCGGAATAGAGTGCGAGCGAGAAAGCGATGTTCTTGACGGCGGCTTTCAGGTCGTCGACGGAATCGATCACGATCTGATTGACGCCCGCCTTCTCCGTATACACCTGCGCTTGGTGGGCGTTGCGTTCGAGCCAGGTGCCGTTTTGCGTGCTGCCGGTGAAATCGATCAGCTTGATGGCCGGACGCAGCGCCAGATCCTGAACCAGCGCGCCATCGTTCGGCTCTGTAGCGAGCAGCGTGACCACGTTGGGATCGAAGCCGGCTTCGAGAAGCACGTCGCGGGCGATCTTTACGGTGATCGCGAGCGGCAGGATCGCGCCGGGATGCGGTTTGACGATGACCGTGTTGCCGGTGGCCAGGTCGGCGAACAGGCCGGGATAGCCGTTCCAGGTCGGAAAGGTGCAGCAGCCGAGGACGAGGCCCGTGCCGCGCGGTGCGATCGTATAGCGCTTGTGCATCGCAAGCGGCGGGTTCTTGCCCTGGGGCTTTTCCCAGTGGGCGTCGGCCGGAATGCGTCGCAGCGCGTCCCATGCATAGGTGACCGCTTCCAGCGCGCGGTCCTGTGCGTGCGGGCCGCCTGCCTGGAAGGCCATCATGAAAGCCTGGCCGGTGGTATGCATGACGCTGAACGCGATTTCGAAGCTGGCGCGGTTCAGGCGGGCAAGAATTTCGAGCGCGACGCCCACCCATGCGGTCGGTCCGGCCGCGCGCCATGCGGCTTGTGCGTCGGCGGCGGCGGCGATCAGCGCGTCGGGCGACGATTTCGGATAACGGACGCCAAGCGCGAACCCATAAGGCGACTGCTCCGCGCTGATCATTTCGCCGGTGGCGGGCTGGTCGATCGGGAATGGCTTGTCGAGGTGCGCCTTGAAGGCGGCCTCGCCATCGGCGTTCGCGCTTTCCCCGTACACTTTGGGGCTCGGCATCTCGGCGAACGGGCTCCAGTAGCCGCGCGTTTCGATAGCGGCGAGGGCGTGCTTCAGCGTGTCTTCATGCTTCGCGAACAATGGATGTGTCATGACGGCGGGCCTGGTGAGCATTGCGTTGGGATGATCGGTTTCGATTAATTAACCGACCGGTTGGTCGGATAATGTTAGCATTAAATTATTCGCATGTGCGAGGCGTTTCGCGCCTCATTGATCGAGGAGGAGTAGATGACTTACGAGAACATCCTGGTGGAGACCCGGGGCCGGGTGGGGCTGATCACGCTGAATCGCCCGAAGGCGCTGAATGCGCTGAACGATGCACTGATGGACGAGCTGGGTGCGGCCCTGAGGGCTTTCGACGCGGATGACGGCATCGGTGCGATCGTGTTGACCGGCAGCGAGAAGGCGTTCGCGGCCGGCGCCGACATCGGCATGATGGCGACGTACACCTATATGGATGTGTACAAGGGCAACTACATCACGCGCAACTGGGAGACCGTGCGGGAGATCCGCAAGCCGATCATTGCCGCGGTCGCCGGATTCGCGTTGGGCGGCGGCTGTGAGTTGGCGATGATGTGCGACATCATTTTCGCGGCGGATACCGCCAAGTTCGGCCAGCCGGAAATTCGCCTGGGAGTGATGCCGGGAGCGGGAGGCACGCAGCGCCTGCCGCGCGCCGTGTCGAAAGCCAAAGCGATGGACCTGTGCCTGACCGCGCGTTTCATGGATGCGGCGGAGGCTGAGCGCGCCGGATTGGTGTCACGCGTGCTGCCGGCGGACAAGTTGCTCGACGAGGCGATTGCGGCGGCTATTACGATCACCGAGTTCTCTCTGCCGGCCGTGATGATGGTGAAGGAGTCGGTGAACCGCGCTTACGAGACGACGCTCGCCGAAGGCGTGCAGTTCGAACGTCGCCTGTTCCACTCGATGTTCGCGACAGAAGATCAGAAGGAAGGGATGGCCGCGTTTGTCGAGAAGCGCAAGCCGGTTTTCAAGCATCGGTGATGTTTGGGTGCGAGTGTTTCGGGCGCGCCAAGCGCGCTCGAAACACTGGTTAAAAAAACTTTCCGAAACCTCTTGCGCGAAGTGAGCAGGGTACCTACAATCACGCCTCTTTCGCAGTAACGGAGACGTGAAGCGGAAGGC